>CAYPKW010000036.1:0-23013 GCA_964411425.1 uncultured Rhodospirillaceae bacterium | reverse complement strand
GTCGCCGCTTCGTCGCCGATCGGCGAGATCGGCTTCCTCGCGGCTCCTGCGCCTCGGCCAAATTCGCTCGCGTCGCGGCCATGACGAGTTCCGAAACAGGCTCTTAAACATCGGCGGCGGGCGACGGCAGGTTGCGCACCCTCAACCGCTTCACCCGCCTGGGGTCGGCGTCCAAGACCTCGAACGAGACGCCGGAGCCGTGCGCGATGAGCTCGCCCCGGCTCGGCACGCGCCCCATGAGCATGACGACGAGGCCGCCCAGGGTATCGATGTCCTGCTCCCGCTCCGCCGCCGTCAGCAGCGGAACCACCTCGGATTCGAACTCCTCGATGGTGGTGCGCGCGTCGGCGACGATGGTGCCGTCGGGGCGCCGGACGAGCTTCGGCCGGCCGGCCACGTCGTGCTCGTCCTCGATCTCGCCGACGATCTCTTCGACCACGTCCTCGATGGTGACCAGCCCGTCGGTGCCGCCGAACTCGTCCACCACCAGCGCCATGTGCACGCGCGACAGGCGCATTTGCAGCAAGAGGTCGAAGGCGCGCATCGAGGGGACGACGAACAGCACCTCGCGCAGGATGGCGGGCAGCTCGAAGCGGCGCTCGCCGGCGAGGCAGGCGAGCACGTCCTTGATATGCACCATGCCGGCCACGTCGTCCAAGCCATCGCGGAAGATCGGCAGGCGCGAGTGGCCCTGGCCGGCGAGCAATTTCACCAGTTCGTTCATCGCGATGTCGATGGGCGCGGCGACGATGTCGGCCCGCGGCACCATGATGTCGCGCGCCGTCACGTCGCCGAACTTGAGGATGTTGAGCAGCAGCCCGCCTTCGCGGCCAACCGCGGTGTCGGCGTCGGCCTCGCTCTCCTCGATCAATTCCTCGATGGCGTGGCGCAGCGAGGGTTCGCCGTCGCGCCGGCGCAGGCCCTTGAGCCAGCCGCGCAGGCCGGCGAGGAAATCCTCCGGCGCGGTCGTCGGCTTCGGTGTCGCCTCGGGCTCGCTCATCGCTGGCCGCTCTCGCGGCCGTAGGGATCGGCGATGCCGAGGCCGGCGAGCACGTCCACCTCGAGCCGCTCCATCCGCGCCGCATCGCGCGCGCGCGCGTGATCGTAACCCAGGAGATGCAGCACGCCGTGCACTACCAGGTGGCTGAAATGGCTGGCCGGCGATTTGCCCTGGCGCTTCGCTTCCGCCGCCACCGTCTCGCGGGCCAGCACCACGTCGCCGAGCAGCGGGTCGTCGTAGCCGCCGAACGACAACACGTTGGTCGGCCGATCGACGCCGCGGTAGGCGCGGTTGAGCCGCCGCGCGGTTGCGTCGTCGGCCAGTACCAGGCACAACTCGGCCGCCCGGCCGGGCGGCCCGGCGGAGGCGAGCGCCGCCGCCGCGGCGCGCCGGCCGAGCCCTGCTGCGCTCGGCAGCAGGCGGCGCCACCCCGGCGCCACGAACCGGACCTCGACGCGCGCTCGGGCGGCTGTTGCGCGGCTCGCCATGCGCGGCTAAACGCCGTTCCTCGCGCCCGGTTCCGCCGCCTCGCGGGCCTCGTAGGCGCGCACGATGCGGGTCACCAACGGGTGACGCACCACGTCGGCGTCGGTGAAGCGCACGAAGCCCACGCCGGGCAGCCCGGACAGCGTCTCCACGGCCTCGCGCAGGCCCGAGCGGGTGCCCACCGGCAGGTCGGTCTGGCTCAGGTCGCCGGTCACCGCCATGCGCGAGTTCTCGCCTAGGCGCGTAAGGAACATCTTTATCTGCACCGGCGTGCAGTTCTGCGCCTCGTCGAGGATGACGAAAGCATTGGCGAGCGTGCGCCCGCGCATGAAGGCGAGCGGCGCGATCTCGATCTCGCCGGTCGACAGCCGCCGCACTACGTGATCGGCCGGCATCATGTCGTAAAGCGCGTCGTACAGCGGGCGCAGGTAGGGGTCCACCTTCTCACGCAGGTCGCCGGGCAGGAACCCCAGCCGCTCGCCCGCTTCGACCGCCGGGCGCGACAGGATGATGCGGTCGACCTTGCCCTTGCTCAACAGCGCCACCGCGACCGCGACCGCAAGATAGGTCTTGCCGGTGCCGGCGGGCCCGAGGCCGAACACCAGGTCCTGCTCCTGCAGCGTGCGCATGTAGTGCGCCTGCGCCGGCGAGCGGGGCCGGATCAAGCGGCGCTGGGTGCGGATCGCGCCGTCGCGCTCGGCCTGGCCGGCCGGCGCCTCATCGCTGGATTCCTCGTCGCGGCGCAAGGCCGCCGCGACCTCGGCTGGGCCCACCTCGTGGCCGCGCTTCAGGTGCCGGTAAAGCGAGGCGAGCGCCGCGCGCGCCGCTTCCACCTGCGTCGGCGGACCGGATATGGCAAGCCGGTTGCCGCGCGACAGCAGCGAGACGCCGAGCGCCTGCTCGATCAACGCCAGGTTCTCGTCGTGCAGGCCGAACAGCATCGGCAGCAGCCGGTTGTCGTCGAACTGCAAATGCACCGGCGGCGCGATCACCTCCCCAACGCTCTTGTTCACCGGCGCGCCTCCAGGGCCGCGCCAGGGCGCGCCGGCGCCGCGATCTCGCCGCCGAGGCTGTTGGCATGGAGGGCGACGATCCGCGCCTCCAGGACGCGGCCGGCGAGCTCCTCCGGCGCCTCGACGTGCACCGCCTGCAGGTAGGGCGAGCGGCCGGTCCATTGTCCCCCGCGCCGGCCGCGAGCGAGGAACAGCACCGGGAGTACGCGGCCGAGCGCCCGGCGGTTGAAGGCGTCCTGCTGCCGGCGCAGCAGGTCCTGCAGCACCGCGAGCCGGCGCGCCTTAACCTCCTCCGGCAGTTGCACCAGGAGCGTGGCCGGGGTGCCGGGCCGCGGGCTGTACTTGAAGGAATAAGCCTGCGCATAGCCGACGTTCCGCACCAGCGCGAGGGTGGCCTCGAAGTCCTTCTCCTCCTCGCCCGGAAAGCCGACGATGAAATCGGAGGACAACGCCAGGTCCGCGCGCGCTTCGCGCAAACGGTCGACGACGCGCCGATAGTCCGCCACGCAATGGCGCCGGTTCATGGCGGCCAGCACCCGATCGGACCCCGACTGCACCGGCAGGTGGAGATGCGGCATCAGCTTCGCCACCTCGCCATGGGCGGCGATCAGCTCGTCGTCCATGTCGCGCGGATGCGAGGTGGTGTAGCGGATGCGCTCCAGGCCGTCGATCTCCGCCAGTTGGCGAATGAGCCGGCCGAGGCCCCATTGGCCGGGGAATCCTGCCGCCGCCCGCGGCGCTTCGCCGTGATAGGCGTTGACGTTCTGGCCCAACAGCGTGATCTCGCGGGCGCCCGCGGCCACCAGCCGGCGCGCCTCGGCCAGGACCGCCGCCGCGGGACGCGAGCACTCGGCGCCCCGCGTATAGGGCACGACGCAGAATGTGCAAAAGCGGTCGCAACCTTCCTGCACCGTAAGGAACGCGCTCGGCCCCTGGGCCGAGCGCGATTCCGGCAGCGCGTCGAACTTCGATTCCGGCGGAAAGTCGGTGTCGAGCACGCCGCGCCCGCGCTCGTCGGCCATGCGCCGCGCACGGGCGATCAGCTCGGGCAGCCGGTGATAGGCCTGCGGTCCCACCACGATGTCCACATGGGGCGCGCGGCGCTGGATCTCCGCGCCTTCGGCCTGGGCGACGCAGCCGGCGACCGCGATGATCATGCCGCCATTCCGCGCCTTCAGCCGCTTGGCGCGCTTGAGACGGCCGAGTTCGGAGAACACCTTCTCCGCCGCCTTGTCGCGGATGTGGCAGGTGTTGAGGATCACCATGTCGGCATCCTCGGGGCTGTCGGCGCGGCAATACCCCAACGCCACCAGGACTTCCGCCATCCGGGCGGAGTCGTAGACGTTCATCTGGCAGCCGTAGGTCTTGATGAAGAGCTTTTTGGCCAAGGCGGCGTCGCTATCCGCCGCTGCGGCTAGAACATGATCCGACCAGTCGCGTCATGTTGCCAAGTCTAGCATTTCCGGGTTCGAAGGGAACAGGCTCTTATGCCGCCACCGGACGCCCCGTGAGCGCCGCGGCGAGGCCGGCGCGGATGATCCGTTCGCAATGGCCGCTCAAGGCCTTGCGCGATCCGAGACCGTCGATGGAAACGGGCGGGTGGAACTCGACCACGGCGGTGACGTGGCCGAGGCAAGCGAGCCGCCACAGGTGATCAATGAGGTCCATGTCGCCGTACCAGGCGACGAGCGGGCGATGGACGTAGCCGAGCGGCGCGCCGTCGAGCCGGGTATAGGCAAGCGAGACCGGCTGCACGACGAGCGCCTGTCCGTCGGCGCGCCGCCGCTCGGCGACGCTGAACAGCGCGCTGAAGAAGGGCAGCAGGCGATTGCCGTCGCTGCTGGTGCCCTCCGGGAACAGCAGGATGTTGTCGCCGACGTCGAGCCGGGCGGCCAACTCGTCGCGCTGCCGGTGGGTGGTGCGGCGCTGGCGGTCGACGAACACGGTGCGCTGCAGCTTGGCCAAGAGGCCGAAGAACGGCCAGTCCGCGATCTCGGACTTGGCGACGAAGGACACCGGCATTTGGGTCGATAGCACCGCGATGTCGATGTAGGAGCAATGATTGCACACGAACAGCGTCGGGCGCGCCGACGAGATCGCGCCGCGGCGCTCCACCTGCATGCCGAGGAAGCGGCAACACCAGCGGTGATAGACGATCGGCAAGCGTTCCTTGAGCCGCCCGCCGAGCGCCAGCGCGGCACCCTGAACCGGAATGGTGACGAGCGTCAGCGCCACATAGGCGAGTAGGCGCAGCAGCCCGCGGTAGGGCGATCCCAGGCTGAGCTCGGCGGCGCCGCGCGGCGCCCTTGGCGCCCACAGTTTCAGCATCGCTCATCCGTCGCCGAGGAGGCCCTTCGCCTCGGGCCGTTCCTCGCGCGTGTAGCGCCGCACGTAGCGCGCGGTCACCCAGTCGGTCTTGACGACGACGCACACGTCGGTGGTGTGAAACTGGGCGTCGACCACGGCGCCGTCGCCCACGAACCCGCCGAGCCTGAGATAGCCCTTGATGAGCGGCGGCAATGCCGCCTGCGCGGCGCGCCCATCGACGGCCTCGGGCGCCATCATGTTCATGTCGACATAGCGCGCCGGCAGCGCCCGGGCGCGCAGCGCCAGGGGCGCCAGGTGCCGGTGATAGAGGTAGGACAGCGGCAGCGCGAGCGCCCGCGGCTCGGTGCCGGGCAGGCTGGCGCAGCCAAACATCAGCGTGATGCCGTAATACATCACGTATTCGGCGATGCCGCGCCACAAGAGCTGCATGGCGGCCGAGCTGCGGTGCGCGGCCGCGACGCAGGAGCGGCCAAGCTCCAGCACCTCGCCCGGATGGGCAACGAGGGGCGAGACGTCGTACTCGTCCACCGAATAGAAGCGGCCGCGCCGGGCCGCCGCCGCGCGGCGCAGCAGGCGATAGGTGCCGATGACGCCGGCGGCGCCGGCGCCGCAGCGCCGGTCGATGACGAGCAGATGGTCGCAATAGGAATCGAAGCTGTCGAAGTCGCGCCCCGCGGCCGCCATCTCGGCGGTCGGGCGCGCCGCCATCTCCTCGTAGAACACGCGGTAGCGCAACTCCTGCGCCGCCCGCACTTCCTCGGCCGTCTCGGCCAGTCGGAGCTCGAAGTCGCCGGACAGGATGTCGACCGGCTTGCCCCTGTCCAGATGCTGCACCGCCATCGCCGCCGCCACCCCCGTCCTCGTGCCGGCGTCTCAGCGCCCGCCCTTCGGCTTGCCGCCCGCCGCCAGCGGCACGCCGTACAGCTCCAGGCGATGATCGACCAGGCGATAGCCCAGTTGCTCCGCGACCTTCTGCTGCAGGCGCTCGATCTCCTCGTTGCGAAACTCGACGACCTCGCCCGACTGCACGTCGATCAGGTGGTCGTGATGCTGGCGCGGCGTTTCCTCGTAGCGCGCCCGGCCGCTCCGGAACTCGTGGCGCTCCCGGCCGCTCCGGAACTCGTGGCGCTCCAGAATGCTGGCCTCCTCGAACAGGCGCACCGTGCGATAGACGGTGGCTATGCTGATGTTGGCGTCGAGGTCGTTGACCCGGCGGTAGAGCGTTTCCACGTCCGGATGATCGGTCGCCTCCGACAGCGCCCGCGCGATGAGGCGGCGCTGCTCGGTCATGCGCAAGCCCTTTTCGGCGCAGATCCGTTCTAGGCGCGATGGCATCGATACCCTCGTGGGCGAGTCTACCCCAGCGCTGGACCGACCGACTATAGCCATGGGCCTGGCAAGCCGAACACCCGCAAGCGGCGGCTCAGCCGTGCCGGCGGCGCGGCTGGCGGCCGAGCCCGATCTCTCGCGCCAACTTGCTGCGCTGCTTGGCGTAATTCGGCGCCACCATCGGATAGTCGGCCGATAAGCCCCAGCGCTGGCGGTATTGCTCCGGCGTCATGGCAAAGGCGGTGCGCAGATGACGCTTCAGCATCTTCAGCCTGCGGCCGTCCTCGAGGCAGACAATGTAATCGGCATGCACCGATCTCTTGATCGGCACCGCGGGGTTCGGGCGTTCCGCCGCCGGCTCGCCGCCGAGCGCCGCCAGCGTGCGGTACACCTCGCCGATCAACTGGGGCAGTTCGCCCACCGCCGCCGAATTCTGGCCGACATAGGCCGACACGATGTCCGCGGCCAAGGGAAGCAGGTCGCTCGGTTTCAATTGCTCCGACATGAGGATCGACACTACCACACGCGATGAAATGATTCCACAGTCTAATCGGCTTTCGGCGCAATGACCAACCGCGGGATTAGCGCCGGTTAGATCGCCGCGGCTGGCGTTCATCGGCCGAAATTGCGCGTTTCGCGCATTTAGTATAGCAAAATATTTCTCCGCCGCGCCATGAGATCGACGCAAGCCCGCCCGCGGCTCACGGCTCCGGGCCGCCGGGTGAGAGAGCCAACACCAGGGCGTCGGTCCCGCCCTCCGCACGCCCATAGTAACCGCGCCGGCGGCCCGCCTCGGCGAAACCGGCGGCGGCGTAGAGCGCCAGCGCGGCGCGATTGTCCGCGGCCACTTCCAGAAAGACCCGGCCCGCCCCAGCCTCGGCAAGGCGCCGCAGCGCCGCCGTCAGCAGTAGCCGCGCGATGCCGCGCCGCCGCCAGCATTCGCCGACGCCGATCGAAAGGATTTCTCCTTCGCCGCCGGCGGCGCGCGCCAGCAGGAAGCCGAGCGATTCGCCGCCGCGGCGCGCCAGCAAGCAGAATGCGCCGGGGTTCGCCAGCAGCAGGGCGATGGCGTCGGCGTCCCAGCGCTCCCGGAAGCAGCCGGCGTGGAGCGCCGCGATCTGGGCGAGGTCGCAGGCGCCGGCCGGAGCGACCGTAAGCTCGCCGGTCGAGACACTCATGGCCCGGCCGGCAGCCGCGCCTCGGGTGCCCGCAGATAAAGCGGGCGCGCCGGCAGCAAGAGAGCGGCCGGCAGCCGAGCGGCGAGGCGCGCCACGTCGGCCGCGTCGGGCAAACCGGAACCTTCCGCATAGGCGAGGTCGCGCCCGAGCCCGGCCAGCACCGGCCGGGCGAGCGCGATGCCATCGCCGGCAACGATGAGGCGCCCCTCCGGCAGGTTCGCCGCCAGCGCCGCCGGGGCCAGCACCGCGGGCGCGCCGAGGGCCGAGGCGCGCTCGAAGGCCTGCGCGAACAGGTCGCCGCGCCGGCCGTCCAGCAGCACGACGAGGCGGCGCCCGGCGCGCTCGGCCTTGGGCACCCCCTCCGCCACGGCGGCGAAGGTGGTGACGCCCAGCACCGGCACACCGGCCGCGAGCCCGATGCCGCGCGCCGCGGCAAGCGCGATCCTGAGGCCCGTGAAGCCGCCGGGCCCCACCGTGACCGCGACCCGATCGAGCTCGCGATAGGCGGCCCGGCCCTCGGCCATGACCTCTTCGATCATCGGCATCAGGGCCGCGGCCTGGCCCTCGGCCATGACTTCGAAGCGCCGGGCGGCGATGGCGCCCGCGCGCCACAGCGCGGCCGAACAGGCGCCGGCCGCGGCATCGAGCGCGAGAACGGTGCGCAGACCCGCCGCGCCACCGGCGTCCGTGCTACTAGGCGCAGTGGAAATCGCCGTCACCATCCTCCGCCCGGAGCCTCACATGCATCTCGTCCCCATCGCGCCGCCACAGTACGACGTGGAGATCGAACTTGCCTATGCCACGGCCGCCAACTTCACCGGCAAGCCGGTCTATCGCCATGCCCGCTGCTACCTGCATGCCGACGCCGCGGCCGGCCTCGCGCGGGCCGCGGCGCTCGCGCGCCCGCAGGGCTACCGCCTGAAGATCTTCGACGCCTTTCGTCCGACCGAGGCGCAGTGGGTGCTGTGGAACCACACGCCCGACCCGGACTACCTCGCCGACCCACGGCGCGGCTCGCCCCATTCGCGTGGCGTCGCCGTGGACCTGACGCTGTGTGCTGCCGCGGGCGAGCTCGACATGGGCACGCCATTCGACGCCTTCGACCGCCTCGCCCATCACGGGAACCTGGAGGTGGCGCCGGAAGCGCAACGCCACCGGGCGCTGCTGCTCGGGCTGATGACGGCGGCGGGGTGGGACTTCTATCGCAACGAATGGTGGCACTACCAACTCTTCGATGCCCGCCGCTACCCTCTGATCGGCGACAAGGAGCTGGCGGCGGGCCTCATGTAGGCGGGCCCGCTACAGGATCTTGCAGGCCTCGTCGAAATCGAGCCGCGGGCCGCGCGGCCTGAGGCCCGTGGCGTCGCCATGGCCGAGGTTGCACAAGAAATTCGACTTGATGCGCCCGTCCGGGAAGAATTCCTGGTCCAGCTTGGCGTTGTCGAAGCCCGACATCGGGCCGCAATCGAGGCCGAGCGCGCGCGCCGCCAGCATGAAATAGGCGCCCTGCAGCGAGCCGTTGCGAACCGCCGTCGCGCGGATGACAGCGGGCTTGCCCGCGAACCAACTGCGCGCGTCCTCATGCGGAAAGAGCCGCGGCAGGTGCTCGTAGAACTCCATGTCATAGGCGATCACCGCCGTCACCGGCGCCGCCATGGTCTGCTTGACGTTGCCCCGGTCGAGCGCCGGCGCGAGGCGCGCCTTGGCTTCGGCCGAGCGCAGAAAGAGGATGCGCATGGGCGAGCAGTTGCCCGAGGTGGGCCCCATCTTCGCCAGCTCGTACACCGCTTGCAGCAGCGTCTCCGGCACCGGCTCCGCCGTCCAGGAGCGATACGTGCGCGCGGCGCGGAACAACTGGTCGAGCGCGCGATCGTCGAGCGTCTTCGTCATGGTCTTCGAGCCCAGGGGGCGCCGGGGTACGCCTCTTTGCTAGATGCGCGAGACGACGACGTGGGCACGCGTCCGATCACCGAGGCTGGCGCCGTCGAAGCGCGTCAGATCGTTGACCCGGATGATGCGGCGCAGCTCGTCGATGTAGTCGTCGCGGCGCTCCGAATAGAGCCTGACGGTGAGCGCCAGGCGATAGCCGTCCGGCTCGCCGCCCTCGCCGCGCATCTGGGCGCGGCGCAGGCGAAACTCGGCGTAGGCCGGATGGCTGTTCAGGTTGTCGGCATAGGCGCGCACCCCGTTGTAGAGGTCGTCGAACGGCCGCACGATGTAGCTCGGCTCGCGGAATCTGCCCAGCTCGGCGGCCCAGGCCATTTCGCCGAACAGCGCGTTATCCTCGCGCGCGGGCCGCGACGTGCCCCAGCCGGACTCGGCCGCGGCTTGCGCCAGCGCCAGCGACGGCGGGACGACATCGACGCGAGCCATGAGGTCGTCCAGGCGTTCGGGCGCGGCCCGGTAGCGCAGCGCCAGGTCGGCGAGCCAAGCGCCTTCGTCGGCGTCTAGCCCCAGCCCCGCCGCCATCTTCTGCCGCAGCTCGACGAGGCGGCGCCGCTCCGCCGCGATGGTCTCGTTCACCAGTAGCACCAGCGGTAGCGCCGCCTTGAGGAACAGGCTCTTGCGCAGGTCGCCGTCATCGACGGCGAGGATGTCGCCGGGCAGCCGGGCGAGATAGAGCCGAGGCACGCTTTCGCCGGCGCCTACCTTGTCGAGCTCGAAGCCGTGCTCGGCAAACATCTTGTGCAGCGCCCCCACGCCCTCGACGGCGAGCACGCGGGCGGTGAGCAGCGACAGCGGCGTTCCGGCGCCGGGGCCGTGCGCCGGCTCGGGCCGGCCGAGATCGAGGTAGAGCACGACCAGCGCGCCGAGGCCGGCGAGGAGCAGCGGCAGGCCGAGGAAGGCGATCGTGCGGCGAACGAGCGGCCACTCCTGCGGCGGAATCCATCGCGCCAGCGGCTCCGCCGCCCGTTCCTCACGCGCCATCGCCGGTCTCCCCCGGCGCCGGCACCGGATCGAAGCGCGCGGCCAGCGCCGCCGTCACTGCACCGCGCGGATCTCGCGCACCTCGGGCAGGTAATGCTTCAGCATATTCTCGATGCCCATCTTGAGGGTCGCGGTGGAGCTGGGACAGCCCGCGCAGGAGCCTTGCAGATGCAGGTAAACGACGCCGTCCTCGAAGCTGCGGAAGATGATATCGCCGCCGTCCTGGGCGACCGCGGGGCGCACGCGGGTATCGAGCAGCTCCTTGATCTGGGCTACCAGCTCGTCGTCCTCGGACGCCGCCTCGGGCGCCGCCTCGGGCGCCGTCGGCTCGACCAGGATCACCGGCCTCTCCGCGGTGAAGTGCTCCATGATGATGCCCAGCACGGCGGGCTTCAGGAGCTGCCATTCCTTGTCGGCGCGCTTGGTCACGGTAACGAAGTCGGCGCCGAGGAACACGCCCGCGACGCCGTCCACCTGAAACAGCCGGCCGGCCAAGGGCGAGCGGGCCGAGGCCTCGGGCGTCGGGAAGTCCGCCGTGCCCTTCGCCATCACCGGGCGGCCCGGCAGGAACTTGAGCGTGGCGGGGTTGGGCGTCTGCTCGGTCTGGATGAACATGGGAGAATCCTCTCGCAGCGGCGGAATACCTCGAACATGGGCCGAATCGGTCCGCGATTCAAGCCGCGGCTTGCCTGGCCGCCGGCGGGTCTATGATTCAACCCGAGGCTTGCCCGGCCGCCGGCGGGCCTGTTAAGTACCGAGTTCGCATGACTCGGAAGGAATCCCTGGAGTTGGCGCCGGGCGGAGATGTCGCGCGCCCGCCGTCCTCAGCGCCCATCGCCCTATGGCTGATCGGCGAGGCGCGCGACCTGCCCAGCATCCCGGTCATCGTGGGCGAGTTCGCCCGCCGGCTGACCGACGAGGGGTTCCACGTCTATCGGCTGTTCGTCACCATCCGCACCCTCAACCCCCTGGTGCTGGCCGTCGGGCACAACTGGCAGCGCGGCGACTTCGACGCCACCGAGGTGCCGCGCGCCCACGGCATCCTCGAGAGCCCGCTCTACCTCGAGAGCCCGTTCAAGCCCGTCTTCACCGAGGCCGCCGAGGTGCGTCGGCGTCTGGAGGACCCGGACGCGGCGCTCGACTTCCCGATTCTGCACGACCTGCGGCGGGAGGGGGTGACCGAGTATCTCGCCATGCCGCTGCGCTTCAGCCAGGGCCGGATCAACGCGATCTCGATCGCGACCGACCGGCCGGGCGGGTTTCGCGAGCCCTATCTTGCCGCCCTGCGCGAGCTGCTGCCGCTGCTGGCGCTGGTGCTGGAGATCAAGGAGACGCGGCGCATGGCGGGGACGCTGCTCGAGACCTATCTCGGGCGCGACGCCGGGCGGCGCGTGCTGGGCGGGCTGGTCAAGCGCGGCGACGCGGTCAGCCTGGCGGCCGCGCTGTGGTATTGCGACCTGCGCGGCTTCACGGGCCTGAGCGAGCGTCTGCCGCGCGAGCGGGTGATCGGGCTGCTCAACGACTACTTCGCGGCGATGGCGGCGCCGGTCCAAGCCCATGGCGGCGAGATACTGAAGTTCATCGGCGACGCCATGCTGGCGATCTTTCCCATCGCCGACGACCTCGACCGCGACCGGGCCTGCCTCGCGGCGCTGGCCGCGGCCGAGGCGGCGCTGTCCGAGCTCGACGGCCTCAACGAGCGCCGCGCGGCGGCCGGCGAGGAGACGCTGGGCCTCGGCCTCGCGCTCCACACCGGCTCGGTCACCTATGGCAACATCGGGGCGCCCGACCGGCTCGACTTCACGGTAATCGGCCCGGCGGTCAACCTGGTGACGCGGCTCGAACGCCTGTGCGAGCCGCTCGGGCGGCGGTTGCTCGCCTCCGCCCGGTTCGCCTCGCCCTGCGGCTCGAAGCTGGTCACGCTCGGCCGCCACCCCTTGCGCGGCATCGCCCTGCCGCAGGAGGTCTACGGCCTGCCCGAGGGTTAGCCGCGCGCAACCTTCGGGAGGTCACGCGATCTTCTCGATATCCTCTTCGGACAGGTTGCCCGGCACGATGGTGAGCGGGACCCTGAGGCGCCCGACGAACTTGCCGGTGAGCGCCGAAACGAGCGGCCCCGGCCCCTTCGAGCCGGTGGCGGCGCCCAGGACCAGGATCGAGATGCTGGGCTCCTCCTCGATCAGCTTCAGCAACTCCTCGCGCCGGTCGCCGTCGCGGAGATAGAGCACCGGCATGGCGCCCGACAGCTTGTCCACCTCTGCCGCCATCTTCTGCAGCAGCCGCTCGGCCTCCTGGCGGCTCTCCTCCTTCATGAGCTCGCCCACGCCTGCCCACTCCTGCACTTCGCCCCGTTCGACGACACAGAGCAGCGCCACCCGCCCGCCGGTCTTCCACGCCCGCCGGCAAGCATAGCGCAGCGCCACCTTGAGCTCCGGCGTCTCGTCGACCACCACCAGGAAGACGCGGTCGGGCGCCTTCGGGGGCGGTTCGTCCCGCGGCGCGGCACTCTGGTCGCTCATGCCGCTCACCTCCTGCGCAACGCCAAGTGGGCGATCCATCCTGCCAGCAGCGCGCCCAGGATCGCAATCGCGCCATAGAGCGCGCTGCGGCGGTGGGCGAACTCGTAGATCTCGGCGCCGATGCCGATCTTGCTGATGACGAGCGGCGTCGTCTGCGCGCTCGCCACCTCGCCGTTGCGCAGCAGTAGGACCTCGACCAGGTAACTGCCGGTGGGCACGTTGGCCGGGAAATGGAAGTTGGCGCGGAACAACCGGCCGCCGAGAAACGCCACCTTGCCCGCTTCGCCGATGAAGTGGCCGTCCGCCTGTTTGATGCGCAGCAGCGCCGCGCGGAAGTCGGCGGCGGCGCCATCGGGCGAGGCGCCGAGTTGCAGGCGGTCGAGGCCGATCTGCTGCGGCTTCAGCACCGCGTCGGCGATTGCCTCGTCGAGCGGCCGGCTGCTGGCCAGCGCGTAGTAGCTCGGCACGCCGGCGAACTCGACCTGCTGGCGATTGACCCAGATGCCGAGCACGCGCTCCTTGCGCCGAACCACGAGGTCGGCGCTGGGCCCGCGCACCACCACGATGATGTCGCCCGGCCCGTCGACGGCGCCGAACATCACGACGTCGGTGCCGGTGAAGCCGGCGGTGATCGCGACAAGATGGCTCGACAGGTCGGCCACCAGGGGCTCGGCGCTGGCACTGCCCGCCAGCGTTAGCCAGACGAGGCCGAAGAGGGCGACGGGCAGCCGACCGGTCATGGCGCGGCCATGATCGCGATCGAGTACGGCTCGCTCGGCGCCGCCACCAGCTGGTAGGCGAGCCCGGCCGCCACCGCCAGGACCACCAGCGACAGCAGCACGCGCATGGTCTCGGCCGGCAGGCGGCCCGCGAGCCGGCCGCCGAACTGCGCCCCCACTACGCCTCCGACGACGAGCAGCAGGGCCAGCAGCGCGTCCACCGTCTGGTTCTGCACCGACTGCAGGAAGGTGACGTTGGCGGCGACGAAGATGATCTGGAACAGCGAGGTGCCGACCACCACCGCCGTCGGCATGCCGAGCAGATAGATCATCGCCGGCACCATGATGAAGGCGCCGCCCACGCCCATGATCGCCGCCATGACGCCGACCGCGAAGCCCAGCCCAAGGGGCAGCAGCGCGCTGATGTAGAGGCGCGACTTGCGGAAGCGCATCTTCAGCGGCAGCCCGTGCATCCAGGTGTGCTGGTGCAGCTTGCGGGGGCCGGCGCGCACCCGCCGGCGCAAGAGCGCGCGGGCCGATTCGACCAGCATGGTGAGGCCCACCGCGCCGAGCGTGGCGACATAGGCGAGCGCGATCACCAGGTCGACCTGGCCCACCGCGCGCAACAGGCCGAAGATCGTGACGCCGGCCGACGAGCCGACGAGGCCGCCGATCAGCAGCACCAGCCCCATCTTGAAGTCGACATTGCCCCGGCTCCAATGGGCGAGAACGCCGGACACCGAGGAGGCGACGACCTGGTTCGACTGGGTGGCCACCGCCACCGCCGGCGGCACGCCGATGAAGATCAGGATCGGGGTCAGCAGGAAGCCGCCGCCGACCCCGAACATGCCGGACAGGAAGCCGACCGCCCCGCCGATGCCTAGCAGCAGAACGGCGTTCAAGGAAAGCTCGGCGATCGGCAGATAAATCTGCATGGCCGAGGCTTAGGCGGCGTAGGACATGGCGCGGGCCCGCAGTGCCGGCGGGGGGCGCCTGTCGCATCGGCGCCGACGCCGCTGGCGCCAGAATACACGGCGGCAGCCCGGCGCGGAAGGGCCGGACGCTATTTCAGGAGAACGTTGGTGACCTCGCGCAACTGGGTGCGCGCGCGCAGCAGGTAAAAGCCCTGAGCCGCCAAGTGACTCGGCAGGAACTGGCTGTCGGGGGCGCCGTTCAGCACGACCCAGGGTTGCAGCGCGGCGGCCGCCGCCATGCTGTCGGCCATCTGGCGCCACACTGCCTGCACTTCGCGCTCGGCGAGGATGGGCTGAAAGTCCTGCCCCAGCTCGCGCAGCAGCAGCGCGTAGGCATAGAGCCGCCCCTTGGTGTTGTAGAAGATGTCGTCGGCGCGGAAGTCGATCGGGGCGCCGGCGCGCTCCTCGAGGTGCTGGTCCAGAACGGCCGAGGCCGAGCCGATGTCGGCGACGATCCGCTCCAGGGCCGCCAACAGGTTGTCGGCGCGCCGCTCGAAGGTAGCGCGGCCCAGGGAGAGCCGCTCGTTGTAGGCGAGGAGGGCGCGCCGGGCGGCGCGGTACTGGGTCCCCGAGGAGGCGGTCGGCACCCACGAGGTCGACAGGTCGAACAGCCACACCGTGCCGGGATACTTGAGCAGCCCCGCCGCCTTCTCGAGGTCGGGGTCGGCTTGGCTCGAGCCGCGCGAACGGCCGATCTGGTCGGTCATCTCGACGGCGAAGCGCGCGAGCGCCGCCACGATGCCCTGCTGGAAGTTCGGCATGTTGTCGAGCGCCGCACCCGGCAGGAAGAACGGGTCGCTGGCGACCCAGCGGTGGGTGTCGACCTCGCGCTCGATGAGGGCCGCGGCGAGCGCCACGGCGCGACTCGCTCCCATCGGGGCCTCCGGCGCCTGGAAGTTCGGATCGTCGTCGATACGGTGTATCCAGAAGGCGCCTGCCGGATAGTAAAGCAGGAGAACGACGGCGAGGAGAGCGCCGAGGCCGAGGATCAGCGGCTTAAGGCCGCCCGCCTTGAACGCGCGCGGAGCCAAGCGGCGCCTCCCGGCTTCGATGGCGAGATCGTCGTCCTCCATCATGGTCTTCACGGCCGCAAGAAACCTATGATGTCCTCGACCTCGGCGATGACGGGCGCCGCGATCGCGCGGGCGCGCAGGGCGCCGTCGCGCAACGTGGCGTCGATGTAGCCGGGATCGGCCATGAGCCGCTTCATCTCGGCCCCCATCTGGCCAAGCGTCGCCACCGCGAGATCAGTCAGCACCTGCTTGAAGAACGAGAACTCCTTGCCAGCGAACTCGGCCAGGACCTCCGCCGGCGCCTTGTCGGCGAGCGCGGCGTAGATGCCGATCAGGTTCGCCGCCTCGGGGCGCTTCGATTCGAGCGCCGGGTCGATCGCGCCATCGGGGCCGAGCGCCTCCGGGCCCGGCAGCGGGTGCGGGTCGGTCTTGGCCTTGCGGATCTTGAGGGCCACGGCGTCGGCGTCGTCGGTCATGTTGATGCGGCTCATGTCCGAGGCGTCCGACTTGCTCATCTTCTTGCTGCCGTCGCGCAACGACATGACGCGCGCCGCGGCCCCGAAGATCAGCGGCTCCGGCAAGGAGAAATACGCGACGCCGAAATCGTTGTTGAACTTCTGGGCGATGTCGCGGGCCAGCTCCAGGTGCTGCTTCTGGTCCTCGCCCACCGGCACGTGGGTCGCCTTGTAGACCAGGATGTCGGCCGCCATCAGGTTCGGATAGACAAAGAGGCCGGCCGAGGCGTTCTCGCGGTCCTTGCCCGCCTTCTCCTTGAACTGGGTCATGCGGTTGAGCCAGCCGAGGCGCGCCACGCAATTGAAGATCCAGGCGAGCTGGGCGTGCGCCGGCACCTGGCTCTGGTTGAACACGATGTGGCGCTGGGCGTCGATGCCAGCGGCGAGGAACGCGGCCGCCGTCTCGCGGGTCTGGGCGCGCAGCCTCTCCGGCTCCTGCCATACCGTGATGGCGTGCATGTCGACGATGCAGTAGAGGCAGTCGAACTCGTGTTGCAGGCGCGCCCAATTGCGGATCGCGCCGAGGTAGTTGCCGAGATGCAGATTGCCGGTGGGCTGCACGCCCGAGAAGATGCGTTTCATGGACGGCGCGCTCGGAGGGACCGGGCGAGTTATCGCCGCAAGCCCGCCCCCGGGTCAAGCGGAGCGACGGACGAGCCTACCAAGGTCGGCCAGGCTCACGAGCCTAAGCGCGAGCGCAAGGCCGCCGTAAAGCGCGAGCCCGCCCGCCAGCAGCGCCAGGAGCGCCGCCAGCTTGTGGACGAGCGGCCCGGCCAGCGCCGGCGCCAACGCGCCCGCCGCCGCCCACAGCGCCGCCGCCATGACGAGGCTGGCCCCGGCGATGCGCCACAGCGCCCGGGCGAGCCGGGCATCGAGCAGAAGCTCGCCCCGCCGGCCGAGCCGCCAGCCGAGCAGAAAGGCGTTCACCCAGGCGGCCGCCGAGGTGGCGAACGCGACGGCGATAAACTGGATGAATGGGAACAGCGCGAGGCTGAGCGCCACGTTCACCGCCACCCCGGCCGCCGCGCAGTAAAATGGCGTCGCCGTGTCCTCGCGGGCGAAGAAGCCGGGCGCCAACGCCTTGATCGCGACGTAGGCGGGGAGCCCGAGCGCGAAGGCCGCCAATGCCCCCGCCGTAGCCGACGCGGCCTCGGCGCCAAAGGCGCCGCGCTCGTAGAGCACGGCCACGATCGGATCGCCGATGGCGACCAGCGCCGCCGCCGCCGGCACGGTGAGCAGCAGGGCGAACTCGAGGGCGCGGTTGAGCGCGTTCATGGCCGCCCTCGGCTCTCCGGCGCGCAGGTGGCGCGTCAATTCCGGCAACAGCACCACGCCCACCGCGGCGCCGATGACGCCCAAGGGGAGTTGATAGACGCGGTCGGCGTAGTAGAGATACGAGACGGCGCCCGGCTGCAGCGTGGCGATGATGGTGCCGATCAGAAGGTTGATCTGCATGACCCCGGCGCCGACGATGCCCGGCCCCATCAGGCGGATGAGCCGGCGTACCGCCGGCGTGAGGCGCGGGACCGGCAGGGTGAGCGCGATGCCGGCCCGCCGGCAGGCCGCGACCAGCCAGAGGAATTGGCCGACGCCGGCCGCGGCCACCGCCCAGGCGAGCGCGTCGCCGGGGGCCTCCGTCACGGGCACCACCGCGACGAGGGCCCCGATCATGAACAGGTTGAGCAGCACGGGCGCCGCCGCGGCGTGGGCGAAGCGAGCGAGCGAGTTGAGGATGCCGCCCTGGAGCGCCGTGAGCGACATGAACAGCAGATAGGGGAACGTGATTATGGTGAGCCGCACCGCGAGCTCGAATTTCGCCGGGTCGGCGGCAAACCCGGGCGCGATCGCGTACATGAGCCAGGGCATGGCGGCCTGCGCGGCCGCGGTCAGCACCAGCAAGGCCGCGAGCAGCACGGCGAGAACCTGCCCGGCGAAGGCGATGGCGCCGGCCTCGCCCTCGTCGTGCAGCCGGCGCAGGAACAGCGGCACGAAGGCGGCGTTGAAGGCGCCCTCGGCGAACAGCCGGCGGAACAGGTTGGGAAAGCGCAGCGCCACGAAGAAGGCGTCGGCCACCGGCCCGGTGCCGAGCACTTGCGCGATCAGCACGTCGCGGACGAAGCCGAGCGCCCGGCTCGCCATGGTGTAGCCGCCGACGGTGACGATCGAGCGATAGAGGCCCATGCCGGATTAGAGAACTTTCACGCCGCCGCGGCGCCGACCTCGCCGGCCAGCGCCGCCAGCAGGCGCTCGCGGATGGCCTTGAGCGCGGCCTCGGCCTCGATCTTCAGCCCGAAGCGGTCCTTGACGTAGAACACGTCCACCGCGCGGGCGCCGAAGGTGGACACCTTGGCGCTGGAGATCTGCACGGCGAGCGACGCCAGCGCGCCGGTCACGTCGTACAGCAGCCCCTTGCGGTCGCGGCCGTTCACCTCGATCACCGTGTGCGTGGCGCTGGCGCGATTGTCGATCAGCACGCGCGGCGCCACGGTGAACACCTCGAGGCGGCTCTGCAAGGGCGAGCGGTCGAAGGCGATCGAGGCCGTCGGGCTCGCCAGCGTCCGCTCCACCGCGGCGGCGAGCCGGGCGAGCCGGTCCGGCCGGTCGAAGGCGCCGCCCTCGGCGTCCTGAATCGAGAAGCCGTCGAGCGCCATGCCGTTGTTGAGCGTGAAGATGCGCGCGTCGACGATGTTGGCGCCGCTCGCGGCGAAGGCGCCGGCCAGTCTCGTGAACAGGCCCGGGCGGTCGCGGGTGTAGACGGTGACCTCGGTGACGGCGCGCCAGCTGTCGACCCGCGTGTCGAGCGCGAGCGGCTCGCCCAGCGCCTCGGCCTGGCGCACCAGGCGCGCTTGGCGGGCATGGGCGGCGGCGTCGAAGGAGAGCCAGTACGCCGCCGGCCCGCGCTCCACATGGGCTGCGAATTCCGCCTCGCTCCAGTCGCCCAGCTCCGCCCTGAGCCGCGCCACGGCCGCCGCCGCGCGCGCCTCGCGCGCCTCGGCGACGAGACCGCCCGAGAGCTGCTCGGCGGCGCGGTGATAGAGCTCGCGCAGGAGCTGCGCCTTCCAGCCGTTCCAGGTCCTCGGCCCCACGGCGCGGATGTCCGCCACGGTGAGCACCAGCAGCAGGCGCAGGCGTTCGAGCGACTGCACCAGGCCGACGAAGTCGAGCATGGTCTGCGGGTCGTCGATGTCGCGCTTGAAGGCGGTGTTGCTCAGCAGCAGGTGATGGCGCACCAGCCAGGCGGTGGTCTCGGTCTCCTCGGCCGAGAAGCCGAGGCGCGGCCCCAGCCTCTGCGCGATCTCGGCGCCCGCCTCCGAATGGTCGCGCCCGCGCCCCTTGGCGATGTCGTGCAGCAGCAGGGCCAGGTAGAGCGCGCGGCGCGACAGCACCTGGTGGACGACGGCGCTCGCGATCGGCACCTCGTCCTTGAGGGCGCCCGCCTCGATGCGGCTGAGGATGCCGATGGCGAACAGCGTGTGCTCGTCCACCGTGTAGTGGTGGTACATGTCGTACTGCATCTGCGCCACCACGCGCCCGAAGTCGGGCAGGAAGCGTCCCATCACCCCGGCTTCGTTGAGCCGCCGGAGCGTGCCCTCGGGGTCCTTCGGCGAGGTCAGCATGGCGAGAAACAGCCGGTTCGCCTCAGGCTCGGCGCGCAAACGGCGGCCGACCAGCTTGCGGTGCCGGTTGACGAGCCTGAGGCTCGCCGGATGGATGTCAAGGCCGTGACGCTGCGCCACCTCGAACAGCCGCAAGAGATTGACGGGATCGCGAACGAAGGCCGCCGGCCCCGCTACGCCGAGCCGGCCGCCCTCCACCCGGAAGCCCTCGATCTCGCGGCGCATGAAGGCGATGGCGGGCATGCGCAGCAACGGCTTGCGCCGGTGCGCCGCCTCGATCGCGGCGCAAAAGATGCGCGTCAGGTCGCCGACGCTCTTGGCGGTGAGGAAGTAGTGCTTCATCAGCCGCTCGACGCCGCGCGTGCCGGCGCGGTCGGCGTAGCCGAGGCGGGGCGCGATGGTGCCCTGCAGGTCGAAGTTGAGCCGCTCCTCGGCGCGGCCCGCGCGGTAATGCAGATGGCAGCGCAGCGTCCACAGGAATTGCGACGCCTTGTCGAAGGTCGCGACCTCCTCGGCCGTCAGCACGCCGCGGTCGAGCAACTGGGCCATCTCGTCCGCCTGGTAGAGATACTTGGCGATCCAGAACAGGGTGTGCAGGTCGCGCAGGCCGCCCTTGCCGTCCTTGATGTTGGGCTCGAGGGCATAGCGCGAGTTGCCCATGCGCTCGTGGCGCAGGTTGCGCTCGAGGAGCTTCGCTTCGACGAAGGCGAGACCGGTGCCGGCCGCCACCTCCTTCTGGAAACGGCGGCGCAGCTCCAGGAACAGCCGTTGCTCGCCCCACAGGTAGCGGGCTTCGAGGAGCGCGGTGCGGATGGTCATGTCCGCCTTGGCCTGGCGGATGCACTCATCGACCGAGCGGGTGGCGTGGCCGACCTTGAGGCCCAGGTCCCACAGCTTGTAGAGCATGAACTCGACCACCTGCTCGCCATAGGGCGTCGGCTTGTAGGGGCGGAGAAACAGGAGGTCCACGTCCGAGTAGGGCGCCAACTCGCCGCGCCCGTAGCCCCCCACGGCCACCACCGCGATGCGCTCGCCCGCGCTGGGATTGGCGAGCGGGAAGACGCGGGCCGTGGTGAAGTCGAACAGCGCGCGGATGAGCTGGTCGACGAGGAAGGAGTGAGCGCGCGCCGCCTCGCGCCCGTCGTTGCCGGCCTCGAACCGGCGCTCGATCTCGGCGCGGCCGCGCGCCAGCGCCGCCTTGAGCGCCTCCAGCACGGCCGGCTCGGCGGCGAGATCGAGGCTCGCCGCGGCCGCCCGGTCGAGCGCCTCGGCGAGGCTCAGGCGGTCGATGATGGCGCGCTGGTCGCGGATGGCGTCCATGCTCGGTTGTCCGGTCGATCCGCCCGCAGTATCGCACGGAAGCCGCGGTGCCACAAAAATCGCCGCCGGCGCCGCCGGGCCGAGTGCTATGCTGGCGGGCATGCGAAGCGCCCTCGGCTGGCCGTTCGCGGCGGCGCTGCTGATCGGATGCGCGGGCGGCGGCGGCCCGCGCGACGCTGCCGCGCCTTCTCCCGTTACCGCGGGGTTTTTGGCAGAAGCCCCCGACGTGGTCGAGGTGCGGGTCACCGACCGGCAGCCGGTCGACAAGGTCGAGCTCTACTCGCCGGATGGGCGAGTCTATCTCGCCCACCGAATCGACCGCGAGAAAGTGGCCGCCGAGCAAGGCCCCTATACCGGCCTCGGCGTGGGCGTGGGCATGTCCGGGGGCAGCCAGACCAGGGTCGGCACCTCGATCGGCCTCGGGTTTCCCTTGGGCGGCATGGAGCGCCCGCCCTACGAGTCGCAGTACTACAGCGTGGCGCTGGTGCGGGTCGACGACATGGCGGGCTACCAAGCGGGCTGGCGGCGCTGGGTCGTCCGCATTCGCCTCGGCACGCCGGAAACGAGCTTCCGGTTCATGGAGTTCCCGGCGCCGCGCCCGCCGGAGGGCTAGAGCAGCCGACGCAGCCGATAGATGAGCTCCAGCGCGTCCTTGGGGTTGAGTTCGTCGGGATTGACGGCGGCGAGTAGCGCCTCCGCCGCCGACGGCCCCTTCGGCGGGGCCCGCTCGCCGGCGGCGAACAGCGGCAAATCGTCGGCGAGACGCGCGAGTGCCCCCGCCTGCTCGCCCTGCTCTAGGGTGGCGAGCACCGCCTCGGCGCGCGCGACCACGGCGGGCGGCAGGCCGGCGAGCTCGGCCACGTGGATGCCGTAGGAGCGGTCGGCCGCCCCTGGTGCCACCTCGTGCAGAAACACCACCTGGCCCTGCCACTCCTTGACCCGCATGGCGTGGGCCGAAAGCGCCGGCAGCCTCGAGGCGAGCGCGTTGAGCTCGTGGTAGTGGGTGGCGAACAGCGTGCGGCAGCGGTTCACCTCGTGCAGGTGCTCGACGCACGCCCAGGCGATCGAGAGGCCGTCGAAGGTGGCCGTGCCGCGCCCGATCTCGTCCAGGATGACGAGCGCGCGCGGCCCGGCCTGGTTGAGGATCGCCGCCGTCTCCACCATCTCGACCATGAAGGTGGACCGCCCGCGCGCCAGATCGTCGGCGGCGCCGACGCGGCTGAACAGGCGATCGACGACCCCGATGTGTGCCGCAGCCGCCGGCACATAGGAGCCGATCTGCGCCAGGAGGGCGATCAACGCGTTCTGCCGGAGAAACGTCGATTTTCCCGCCATGTTGGGGCCGGTGACCAGCCACAGCCGGCGCTCGGGCGCGAGGTCGCAGTCATTGGCGACGAAGGCGCCTTCCTGGCTGTCGCGCAGCGCCGCCTCCACCACCGGGTGCCGGCCCCGCTCGATCGAGAATTCGAGACTGTCGTCGACTCGCGGGCGGCAGTAGCGCTCGGCGACGGCGAGCTCGGCCAGCCCCGCCGCCACGTCGATGGTGGCGAGCGCGCGGGCGGCGGCGGCGATGCCCTCGGCCCGCGCGCGCACCTCGCCGACGAGGTCCTCGAACAGGGCCAGTTCGACGGCGAGCGCGCGCTGGGCGGCGCCGGCGATGCGCCGCTCGAGCTCGCCCAACTCGACGGTGCCGAATCTGACGGCGCTCGCCAGCGACTGGCGGTGGATGAAGACCGGGCCGCCCAGCTTGCCGGCCTGTGTGGGCGTCGTCTCGACGTAGTAGCCGAGCACGTTGTTGTGGCGCAGCTTGAGGTTGGCGACGCCGGTCTCCTCGCGGTAGCGCGCCTCGAGCGCCAGCACGTGGCGCCGTCCGTCGGCGTTGAAGCCGCGCTGCTCGTCGAGTTCGCCGGCATAGCCGGCGGCGATGAACCCGCCGTCGCGGGCCTGGAGCGGCAGATCGGGGCCGAGCGCGCGGCCGAGCCGTTCCGCGAGATCGTCGTGCCGGCCGAGTGCCGCCGCCGCCGCCGCGAGGCCCGCCGGCGGGGCGGCCGTCCTGGGCGCCAGCGCGCCGCCG
>CAYPKW010000035.1:0-24105 GCA_964411425.1 uncultured Rhodospirillaceae bacterium | reverse complement strand
TTGCCGGACTGCCGACGCGACCTTATCTGATGATTCTGGGCGGCCTGCTGCTGGCGGCCGCGGCGCTGGCCCCGCCCGCCGCGGCGGCGGCCCTGCGTCAATCGCTGGACTGACGCGCTTTGCCTGCGACGATGATTCCTTTTACCCTAGATTTACCAGATAGGTCGCAATTTCACTGAATTTGGATGTCGATTCTATTATAAAAATCAATACATTGCGCAACACTGACGGCTCGGTCATGGCCTACCCGATGGGTTAGGCGAAACCGGGGCCTCTACGAGTCGATTTCGACCGACGCCTGAAGCTGGAATTCCACGGCAGCCAATTCACCTCGGACGCCGGCCTGCTCGCCGGATCCCGGAACCGATCGGGTGCGCTCGACCTTGGCTGGCGCCCGTCGGCGCGAGTGGAAACCATCTTTTTTACGCGGAAAAGAAAAGCACTTGATTTGGATCAACGCGTTTATTCGTTGTTTGGTCCAAATGTATAACATTGAGATTAATAGGGGCGATATGGCTCGACCATATCAGAAGGGGTTGCGGTGGCGGAAGGGGGCTGGCTCGGGGCGTTGAGCGTGCCCGATGCCTGGAATTCGCGCAGCGGGAGTTTTTTTTCGACCGGTCCACTGGGCAGGCGCCGCTGGCGTTCGGCGTGACCTGGACGCGCGGGTGCTTCATTTTCGTTAATCGGACGGCTTGGCCGATGCCCAGGTGTGCCCTGGGCCCGGCAAGGCGTCGACGTCAACGCTGAGCGGCGGAAGGCGACGGCAGCAGGGGGATCATGCGAAGGCTTTGGCACTTCATCAGCCGTCCCAGTCCGCGCTATGCCCTGGGTATCCTGGTGGTCGTCGGTGGCATCGGCGGCATCCTGTTTTGGGGCGCCTTCAACTGGGCGCTTGAGCTTTCGAACACCGAATCGTTCTGCATCAGCTGCCACGAGATGCGCTCAACCGTCTACGAGGAGCTGAAGAAGACGGTTCATTACCGGAACACCAGCGGCGTTCGCGCCATTTGCTCCGACTGCCACGTTCCCAAGGAATGGACCGCCAAGCTTGTCCGCAAGATCCAGGCGACCTTCAAGGAGCTGCCGTTGCATCTCATGGGCGCCCTCGACTCGCCTGAGAAGTTCGAGGCCAAGCGCCTCAAGCTGGCCCAACGCGTCTGGGCCGTGATGAAGGCGAACGATTCCCTCGAATGCCGAAACTGCCATCTCATGGATTCCATGGAACTGGAGAAGCAAAAGCCGCGGGCGCGCGGCCAGCACGAGAGCGCCAAGGCCGCCGGCGAGACCTGCATCGACTGCCACAAGGGGATCGCTCACAAGCCGGTGCACGCGGCGTTGGAGCAGCCGACCGAGGAAGGGGGCCAGGATGAGGGCTTCACGCTCGAATAGGGCGCCGGAGGACATCGGCGCCGGTTTGCGCGCCCAGCGGAAAGGATTCGCTATGACGCCTTGTACCCGATGGTTCGCGTATTCCCCCTTGCTGGCCGGCGCCGTTGCCCTGACCGCGCTCGCGTCGCCGCCCGCCGCCGCCCTCGACTGGAGCGGCGTGCCGGCCAAGGAGATCGTCCTGTTCTATACCGGACAGGCTTCGTTCGAATGGGCGCTCACCCAGGCCGATCACAGCGGCGCCAAGAAGTTCAAGGAGGGCAAGACCTGTCTCGAATGCCACGGCGGCGAGGAGGCGGACATCGGCGCCCGCATCGCCGCGGGCCAGAAGCTGGAGCCGAGCCCGATCGCCGGCAAGGCCGGGTCGATCAAGGCGACGGTGCAGGCGGCGAACGACGGCGATCGCCTCTACCTGCGCATCGCCTGGCCGGAGCCGGCGGCGCCATCCGGGGCCAAGATGGACCCTGACTTCGAGGTCAAAGTCACCATGATGATCGACGACGGCACCTTGGTCGAGGCCAAGCGGGCCGGCTGCTGGGGCACCTGCCATGACGACGCCATCGGCATGGCGAGCGCGCAACCGGGCAAGGACCTCACCAAGTACCTCGTGCAATCCCGCAGCAAGGTGACGCGCCAGGGCGGCGGCGAGAACTACAGGTCGAGCGCGGAGCTCGACGAGGCCCTGAAGGCCGGCAAGTTCATGGAATTCTGGCAAGCGCGCCTCAACAAAGGTGCCGCCGCGGTGGCGGCGGACGGCTACATCCTCGACAAGCGGCGGACGAGCGAGAGCCCCCTGGTGGCGGCCGAGGCCGAATTCGCCAACGGCACCTGGACCGTCGTGCTGAGCCGCAAGCTTGCGGTCGGCCAGGCCGGCCGGAAGGACATCGTGGCCGGCAAGACCTACAACGTGGGCTTTGCGATCCACGACGCCCATGCGGAGCACCGGTTCCACGAGGTTTCCCTGGGGCGCACCCTGGTTCTCGACCAGGGCGATGCCGACCTGGTCGCGGTCAGGAAATAGGGTGGTTCGGGCCGCCGGCGCGGGAATCGCGGCGTTGGGAGAAGGAAAAAATGCTCGATTTGGCCCGACTGCCGTCGATCCCGGCACTCATCCCGGCGCTGTTGCTGCTGGCGGTCGGCCTCGGGGCCGGCACTCCCGCGGCGCGCGGCCAAACGGCGGATGACACGGCCGCGGCGCCGGCCCAGATCGCCCAGGCCGCCGGCGATGCAGGCAAGCGGTGCCTCAGGTGCCACGACGAGCCGCCGGCGACGTTGATGTTCCATACGGTCCACGCCCAGATGGCCGATCCCGGAACGCCCTTCGCCGACAAGCAATGCGAGACATGCCACGGGCCGAGCGAGGCGCATGTGTCCTCGACCCCGAAGGAAGGGGAGAAGCGCGCCCCGGTCGACGTCGTATTCGGTCCGATGTCGCCGACGCCGGCGGCGACCCAGAACGAGGTCTGCCTGAGCTGTCACCAGGGCGGCATCCGCATGAACTGGGCAGTGAGCCCGCACGCCGGGGCGGACGTGGCCTGCGCCACCTGTCACGACCTCCACGCCATCAAGGACAAGGCCCTGGTGAATGCGACGCAACCCGAGGTTTGCTTCGCCTGCCACGTTGAGCAGCGGGCGCAGATGCTCAAGCGCTCGCGCCATCCGATCAAGGAAGCCCTGGTGGTCTGCGCGGACTGCCACAACCCGCACGGCTCCTTCGGCCGCTCGTTGTTGAAGCAGGTGACGGTCAACGAGACTTGCTTCCAGTGCCATGCCGAGAAGCGCGGGCCTTTCCTGTGGGAGCACGCGCCGGTCGCGGACGACTGCACCAACTGCCACACCCCGCACGGATCCTCGCAGCCGCGCCTGCTCAAGGTGCGGGCGCCGTGGCTGTGCCAGCAGTGCCACGCCGAAACCCAACACCCGAGCACGCTCTACAGCGGCGAGTTCCTGCCGAAGAACCTTCCGCCACCGGCCACCTCGGGCAGCATCTCGCGGCTGGTGGCCAAGAGCTGCATGAACTGCCACCCGATGGTCCACGGCACCAACCACCCGTCCGGAGCACGGCTGACGCGCTAGGCGCACCCAGCTCGTGACGCGCGCCAAGGTACAGGAGGCAAGGTCATGAGAAACAGGCGAGCGTTTTTCTTCTTGGCGTCGGCCGCGTTGTGCGCCTGGCCGCTGCAGGCCATGGCCCAGGACGACGGCTTCCTGCTCGAGGAGGCGCCCGAGAAGGAGCCGATCGTCATCACCACCAGCAGCGTGGAGCTGGGGCTGGGATGGGTCAGCGCCGACTCGTTCAAGTTCGGCGAGTATTCCGGGCTGACGGACGAGAGCCCGTTCGGTATCGCCAATATCGATATCCTCCGGCGCTCGCCCTACGACGGGCCAAGCACCGAATACTGGGAGATTTACGGCAGCAACGTCGCCCTCGACTCGCGCTCGGTGCACCTCGAATACGGGCAGCAGGGCCGGTTCAGCCTGTTCCTCGACTACAGCCAGATTCCGCACTTCGCCATCGACGACGCCCAGACCCCCTACATCGGCGCCGGCAGCACCAACCTGACGCTGCCGCCCGCCTGCACGGGCGGCGCCGGCACGACGCCCCCGCCGACGCCGTGCTGGGACCCGTCGCAAAACACGCCGTATAACAGCGCGGCCAACATGCAGCAGTTGGACGAGGACCTGAATCCATTGAAGATCAAGACCGAGCGCACCCGCTACGGCGGCGGGTTCTCGGTTGACTTGAACGAGGAATGGTCGCTCGGCGGCTCCTTCGCCCGCGAGGACAAGGACGGGTTGGAGACCGTCGCCGGCATCTTCGGCTCGAACGGCGGCAACCCGCGCTCGGCGATCCTGCCGAAACCGATCGACTACACGACCCAGGACGTCGACTTGAACCTGTCCTATCACGGCGAAAGGCTGCAGGCCCTGTTCAACTATCGTCTCTCGCTGTTCGACGACAACAAGCACTCGCTGACCTGGGACAACGCCTATAAAGCCCAAGCCAGTTGGGACGCCTCGCAGGACTTCGACCTCGGCGGCCAGGGACGCTTGGCGTTGGAGCCCGACAACACCGCCCACAATGCCGCGCTGTCATTGGGATACACCGTCGATCCGACCACCCGGCTCGCCGGCAGCTTCGCCTACGCCCGGATGTTGCAGGACGACAATTTCCTGCCGTACACGATCAATGGCTCGCTCGCCGTTCCCTTCGCCCTGCCGCGCAACAGCCTGGAGGGCGACGTGACCAAGCTGCACGGGACCCTGAGCCTCGACAAGCAGATCACGCCCGACCTCGATTTCGACGCCCAGTACACCTTCGACGATCGCGACAACAACACGCCGACCGATGTCTTTTGCGTGGTTCACAACGACAGCGTAGACCAGGATGCGGACTGTCCCGAGTCCGAGGACGCGCGGATCAACCGCCCCTACAGCCAGCAGCAACACAAGCTCGAAGTCGACGGAACCTATCGAATCCTGTCGGACACCAAGGTGACCCTGGGCTACGATTTCGAGACCATCGACCGCGACCTGACCGAGGTGGAGAACACCTACCAGCACACGGGGTCGATCAAGCTCATGTCCGCGCCGTTCTCGTTCATGAGCGGTTGGATCGAATACGCCTACTCGGATCGTTCCGGGTCGGAGTATGTCAGCAACGAGCCCTTCCTCGTCAGCCATACGGATGAGGAGCTCGCGACGCTCGTGGGAGCCGCACTCTTCGAGCAGAACCCCTATCTGCGGAAGTTCTACATCGCCGATCGCGCCAGCCACGTCGTCAAGGGCGCGCTGACGTTCATGCCGACCGAGGACGTTACCGTCGGCCTCGGCGGCTCGTTCAACAGTTCGGATTATTACGACACCCTCATCGGCCTGACGGACCAGGACTACGCGAGCGCAACGGTGGACGCGTCGTACATGGCGAGCGAGGACGTGGCGTTGTCGGCGTTCTTCACCTATGACCGGATGACCTCGGATCAGACCGGCTACGAGCGCGGTGGCGCCGCTATCGCGCCGGGTGACCCGCTCGATCCGAATCGGTTTTGGGGCGTCGATAGCCTCGACCGGGGCTATACCGCCGGCGCCGAGGTGGAATTGAGCCTCATCAAGGACGTGCTCGGCGTCGCCGTCGACTACACCTTTTCGCGCACGGTCACGGAATACGATTTCACGTTCGGCAGCGCTGTAAGCGGCGGAGCGGGCGTGGCGCCGGTACCGGATTTGACCTCGACCCTGCATTCGATCGGCGTGCGCGGCGATTACACCCTCACGGAAGGCTTGATTCTCAGCCTCGGCTACCGGTTCGAGACGTACGATTCCGACGATTTCGCGCTGGACGGCGTCGGCCAATCGGTTCCGAACGTGCTCACGCTCGGCAACCAGAGTCCCGACTACGACGCTCATCTGGTGGGTGTTTCCGCGAGCTTCCGGTTCTAGGCGCGAACAGCCATCCGGGATCCGGGGCCGGCGCCGTCGTCGCGGGACGGCCGCCGCCCCGGCCGGCCCCCATGCGCCCAGCGGCGACGCAGCCGGGCGTTTTGCGCGCCTGCCCGCTCGTGCTACCATTGAGCGATGGCAATGAAGATGCTTTGCCGCCGGCGCGGAAACTGATAGAGGCTCTCGCCCCCGAGGTCCCGATGAGCGCGCGCTTGCACCGCTTCGCCAATCCCAACCGTTTCCTACGGCTGGCCGACGCGGCGCTGCCGTGGAGCGCCGGGGCGACGGTACTGCTGCTGGCCGGGGGCCTCTATCTCGGGCTCATCGGATCGCCGCCCGACTACCAGCAAGGCGAAACGGTGCGCATCATGTACGTCCACGTGCCGGCGGCCTGGATGGCGCTTCTCGTCTACGCGTGCATCGCGGCCGCCAGCGCGGCGGCGTTGGTGTGGCGCCATCCGCTGGCCGATCTCGTCGCGCGCGCGGCCTCGCCGCTCGGCGCCGGGTTCACGTTGATCGCGCTCGCCACCGGCTCGCTGTGGGGCAAGCCCATGTGGGGCGCCTGGTGGGTATGGGACGCGAGGCTCACCTCGGTCCTGATATTGTTCTTTCTCTATCTCGGACACATGGCTCTGATGCATGCCTTCGACGACCCCCTGCGCGGGGCCCGCGCCGCCGCCATCCTGGCGCTGGTGGGTTTCGTCAACGTGCCGATCATCAAGTTCTCGGTCGACTGGTGGAACACGCTGCACCAGCCGGCCAGCGTCAGCCGCCTGGAATCGCCCGCGATCGACCCGGCCATGCTGTGGCCGCTGCTGCTCATGGCGCTGGCATTCGGCGGCTACTTCGTGAGCGTGCTGCTGGTGCGCGTCAAGGCCGAGATCGTCGAGGCCAGATTGCGCGCGGCTCAGCGCCTGCGCGCGGCGGGTTGACGGCATGCCGGCGCTCGACAGCTTCCTCGCCATGGGCGGCTACGGCGCCTTCGTGTGGCCCGCCTACGCCATCGCCGCACTCGTTCTCGTCGGACTCCTGGCCGCCAGCCTGTTGCGCCTGCGGCGCGGCCGCGCGGCGTTGGCCAAGGCCGAGACGCCGGGTCCGCCATGACGCGCAAGCGGCGGCGCGGGCTTGCGCTTGGGCTCGGCATGGCGCTGCTGGCCGGCGCCGCCGCGCTGATCTTAAGCGCGATGCGCGACAACCTGGTGTTCTTCTACTCGCCGAGCGAGTTACAGGCGAAGCGGCCGTTGGACCGGCCGTTTCGACTGGGCGGCCTGGTCGAGGAGGGCAGCCTAGAGCGCGACGGCCACATGGCGCGCTTCCGCATCACCGATCTCGCCGTCGCCGTTCCCGTGCTCTATCGCGGCATCCTGCCAGACCTGTTCCGCGAGGGCCAGGGCGTGGTGGCCGAAGGCACGCTCGGCCCGGACGGCGTATTCACGGCGAGCGAGGTGCTGGCCAAGCACGACGAGAGCTACATGCCGAAAGAGGTCGTCGAGGCATTGCAGAAGTCCGGCCAGTGGCGCGGGAGCCTGCCGTGATCGTCGAGCTCGGGCACTATGCCCTCGTGCTGGCACTCTGCATGGCGCTCGCCCAGGCGAGCCTGCCGATGCTGGGCGCGGCGCGGGGCGAGGCGCGGCTGATGGCGGTGGCCGGGCCGGCGGCGCTCTGCCAACTCCTGTTCGTGGCGCTCGCGTTCGGCGCGCTGATGCAGGCCTTCGTCGCGTCCGATTTCTCGGTGGCGCTGGTGGCCGGCAACTCCCATTCGGCGAAGCCGTTGCTGTACAAGGTGAGCGGCGTGTGGGGCAACCATGAGGGCTCGCTGCTGCTCTGGGTGCTGATCCTGGCGCTGTTCGGCGCCGCCGTCGCGCTCTTCGGCGGCAACTTGCCGGCGCGCCTCAAGGCCCGCGTGCTGGCGGTGCAGGGCGCGATCGGCGCCGGCTTCCACGGGTTCCTTCTGTTCACCTCGAATCCGTTCGCGCGGCTTCTGCCCGCGCCCGTCGACGGCAACGACCTCAATCCGATCCTGCAGGACCCTGGGCTGGCCATCCATCCGCCCGTGCTCTACCTCGGCTACGTCGGCTTCTCGATGGCGTTCTCGTTCGCCGTGGCCGCTCTCCTCGAGGGCAAAGTGGACGCCACCTGGGCCCGCTGGGTCAGGCCGTGGACGCTGGCCGCCTGGCTTTCGCTCACCGCCGGCATCGGATTGGGCGCGCGCTGGGCCTATTACGAGCTGGGCTGGGGCGGCTGGTGGTTCTGGGACCCGGTGGAAAACGCCTCGCTCATGCCCTGGCTCGCCGGCACGGCGCTGCTGCACTGCGCCGTAGTGGTGGAGAAGCGCGCCACCCTCAAGGGATGGGCGATACTGCTCGCCATCCTTACCTTCGCCTTGAGCCTGCTCGGCACCTTCCTGGTGCGCTCGGGTGTGCTCACCTCGGTGCACAGCTTCGCCAGCGACCCGGCGCGCGGGCTGTTCATCCTGGGGCTGCTGGTGCTGGCCATCGGCGGCTCGTTGCTGCTGTACGCCCTGCGCGCGCCTGCGCTCGAGGGCGGCGGGCTGTTCCAGCCGGTGAGCCGCGAGGGCGCCCTCATGCTGAACAACTTGCTGCTGGCGACCGCCACCGCGACGGTGTTCCTCGGCACGCTTTATCCGCTGTTCCTCGACGGCATTGGCGGCGCCACCGTATCGGTCGGCCCGCCCTACTACGACGCCACGTTCATGCCGCTGATGGCCGCTCTCGTGTCGATCATGGCCATTGGCCCGCTGCTCGCCTGGAAGCGCGGCGACCTCGCGGGCGCGCTCGGACGCCTCAAGCTCGCGCTCGTCATAGCGGTGGCGGTAGCGCTCGCGTCATGGCGGGCGCACCAGGACGGGCCGGTGCTGGCCGTCCTCGCCATGGCGCTCGCGGCTTGGCTGCTGGTCAGCACCTTGGTCGAATTGGCCGAGCGCCTGTTCGTGCGCGGCCACCCGGCCGACATCTGGCGGCGGGCTTGTCTATTGCCGCGCGCCGCCTATGGCATGAGTTGCGCGCACGCCGGCCTCGCCGTCGCGATCATGGGCATGGTCGGCACCACCGCATGGCGGCAGGAAGACATCCGCATCATGCGGCCGGGCGAGAGCGTGGCGCTCGCCGGCTACGACTACCGATTCGAGGGGGTGGCGAGCCTGCAAGGGCCGAACTACACCGCCGAGCAAGGCCGCTTCACCGTCAGCCGCGGCGACGCGGTCGTGGCCGAGCTGCGGCCGGAGAAGCGCTTCTACCCGGTGCAGGGCGTGCCGACGACCGAGGCGGCCATTCGCAGCACTCCCTCGGCCGACCTCTACGCCGTGCTGGGGGACGCCGACGGCAACGGCGGCTGGACCGTGCGGCTCTATCACCATCCCCTGGCGGCGCTGCTGTGGGGCGGCGTGCTCCTGATGGTGGCGGGCGGGCTAATCTCCTTGAGCGATCGGCGCCTGCGCATCGGCGCCCCGGTTCGCCGCGTTGCCCTGGCGCGCCGGCCATGAGCCGGCTGCGGACCCGTCTCCTCTATCTCCTGCCCGCCGCCGTGTTCGCGCTCGTTGCCGCCTATCTGGTGCGCGGTCTCGACCCGGCGCGCGATCCTCAGCGCATCGCTTCCGCGCTCATCGACCTGCCGGTGCCCGAGTTCGCCCTGCCCCCGCTCATGGAGGGTGAGCCCGGGTTGGCCAGCGCCGACCTCGCAGGTGGGGTAAGTCTCGTCAACTTCTTCGCGACCTGGTGCGTGCCTTGCCGCGTCGAGCACCCCATGTTGCTATGGCTGACCCGCGAGAGGGGCCTCACCGTCCACGGCATCAACTACAAGGACAAGCCCGAGGACGCTCGCGCCTGGCTCGCCGAGCTCGGCAATCCGTTCGCTCGCATCGGCGTGGACGCCACCGGGCGCGTCGCCATCGATTTCGGCGTATACGGCCTGCCCGAGACCTTCGTGATCGACCGCGGCGGGCGGATACGCCTTCGGCACGTCGGGCCGCTCGACCAGGCGACGGTGGACGAGGTGCTGCTGCCGCTCGTCGTCGAGCTCGGCGGATGACGAGACTGCTCGTCCTCCTGCTGGCGCTGTGGCTGGCTGCGCCGGCGGCGGCGGTCGAGCCCGACGAGATGCTCGCCGACCCCGCCTTGGAGGCGCGGGCGCGCGCCATCGGCAAGGAGATCCGCTGCCTCGTCTGCCAGAACCAGTCGATCGACGATTCCGCCGCGGATCTCGCGCGCGACCTGCGTTTGGTGCTGCGCGAACGGCTGCTCGCCGGCGACAGCGACGACGAGGTGCGCCAATACCTGGCCGTTCGCTATGGTGATTTCGTGCTGCTGCGCCCACCGGTGAAGCCGCGCACCTACGCGCTGTGGTTCGGCCCCTTGGCGGTGCTGGCGGCGGGGGCGTTCGGCGTATGGCTGATGCTCGGCCGGCGGGCCTCGCCTGCGGCTCCCCTGAGCGAGGCGGAACGCCGGCGACTGGACCGGCTCGTCGCCGACGAACCGGAAAGCCGGCCATGACCGCCTGGTGGGTGTTTTGGGCTATCGCCGCCGCGATGACGGCGGGTTCGCTTCTCGTCTTGTTGCGCCCGCTGCTCGCCAGACGCGCCGGCGAGCCGGCGGCGGCGGCGGAGCACGATCTGGCCGTCTACCGGGACCAGCTTGCCGAGGTCGAGCGCGACGTGGCGCGCGGGCTGCTCGACGTGGCCGAGGCCGCCGCGGCGCGCCTGGAGATCGAGCGCCGGATCCTGGCAACGCCCATGCCGGCCACCGATCTCAATCCCCGCCGCATGCGCCTTCTATGGCCTGCCTCGATTCTGTTCGTCTTGGCCGCCGCGGCAGGCCCCCTCTATCTGCAAGTGGGGGCGCCGGGCGTTCCGGCCCAGCCGTTCGCCGGCCGGCCGGCGCCTCACGCCGACCTGGCCGGCGCGGCCGAGGCGCTCGCCATGCGGCTCGCCGGCGATCCGGCGGACCGGGAGGGCTGGGTCATGTTGGGCCGCACCTATGCCGTGTTGGGCCGCGCGGCCGACAGCGCTTCGGCCTTTCGAGAGGCCATCGCCCGCGGCGCCGACCGCCCCGAGGTGCACGCCGGCCTGGCCGAATCGATCCTTGCCGTGCTGCCGCCGGGCCAGCCGCTGCCGCAAGATTTCCTCGCCGCCGTCGAGCGGCTGCGCGCCCTCGACCCGGAACATCCGCTCGGCCTCTACTTTGCCGGCATGATCGCGGCCGCCGACGGCGACAAGGCGGGCGCGGCCGCGCTCTGGCGCCGCGTGCTGGACAAGATGCCGGCGGAGGCACCCCAGCGCGCCGACCTCGAGCGGCAGATCGAGGCGCTCGACGGCGGATGACGTTGCCTGCCGGCCGAGGGCGCGGCTAAACTCAAAACCGGGGGAGAGCCATGAACCTCGAGCGCAAGGCTCCCGCGATGACGCTGCCGGCCGAGTGGTATCACGCGCCGGAAATCTTCGCGCGCGAGCGCGCCGCCATTTTCGGGCGCGAGTGGCAGTTGGTCGGCGATCTGGGCGCGCTCGCGCACCCGGGCGATTACATCGCCACCGAAATCGTCGGCTGGCGGGTGTTCGTCATCCGCGACCGCGACGGCGCGCTCAAGGCGTTCCACAACGTTTGCCGGCACCGCGCCGCGCCGCTGCTCGACGACGGCAGGGGACACTGCGAACTGTTGCGCTGCCGCTACCACGGCTGGGTCTACGACACGGCCGGGCGCTTGCGCCAATTGCCCGACTTCGGACCCATCGAGTTCGATAAGGCCGACTACGGCCTGTACCCGATCCGGGTCGAGTGCTGGCGCGGGCTGGTGTTCGTCACGCTCGACGCCGAGGCGCCGCCTCTCGAAGGCTCGCTGGGCGACCTGGTGCGGCTGGCCCTGCCCTATCCGGTCGAGCAGTTCAAGTTCGTGCGCGAGGAAACCTTCGACATCGCCTGCAACTGGAAGACCTACACCGACAACTTCGTCGAGGGCTATCACATCCCGGGCATACACGCGGGGCTGAACGCGGCGATCGATTTCGACAAGTTCGAGGCCCAAGGGCGCGACCGCGTCGTCGTCATGGCCGCGCCGCAGCGCGACGGTTCCATCTACGGCGGCGTGTGGCTGTGGCGCTATCCCAACATGACGCTGTCGGTGTTCCCGGAGGGCATGAATACCTCGCGCATCATGCCGGTGGACCGGCGCCGCACCCGCCTCGTCTACAATTTCTATTTCCGCGATGACTCGCCCGAGGCGGTGGCGCGCCACCAACGCACCATCGAGGTCAACTGCGCCATCGTGCGCGAGGACTTCGGCATCTGCGAGTCGGCGCAAGGCAACCTGGAAGCCGGCGTCTATCGCCAGGGGCCGCTCAGCCCTCGCCACGAGGACGGCGTGCGCTATTTCCACGAGTTGCTGCGCCAGGCGTTGGCCGGCTAGGGACCGCCGCTTTTTCGCTTGGCAAGCTCCGGCAAAGCCCGTTACCTTGGCGCCGGCCGGCGGTCGGGAAGACCGCTCTCGTCGAGGCATTAGATGGACGAAGCGACACCGGCGCTTGTCGTCGAGGATCTGCACAAGAGGTTCGGCAATCTGGAGGTGCTCAAGGGCGTTTCGCTGTCGGCCAAAGTGGGCGACGTGATCGCCATGATCGGCAGCAGCGGCTCGGGCAAGAGCACGCTGCTGCGCTGTGTCAATCTGCTGGAAACGCCCGATTCTGGCCGTGTCTATGTCAGCGGTGAGTTGATCCGCATGCGCCCGACCCGGGGCGGCCACGCGGTGCCGGAGGACCACCGGCAAGTGGATCGCATCCGGGCCCGCCTCGGCATGGTGTTTCAGAGTTTCAACTTGTGGTCGCATATGACCGTGCTGCAGAACGTCATCGAGGCGCCGGTGCACGTCTTGAGGCTGCCCAAGGCAGAGGCCGTGCGGCGCGCCGAGGCGCTGCTGGAAAAAGTCGGCATTGCCGAAAAGCGCGACCATTTTCCGAGCCACCTTTCGGGCGGACAGCAGCAGCGCGCGGCCATCGCCCGGGCGCTTGCCATGGAACCGCAGGTCATGCTGTTCGACGAACCCACCTCGGCGCTCGATCCGGAGCTGGTGGGCGAGGTGCTGCGCGTCATGCGCCAGTTGGCCGAGGAGGGCCGCACCATGATCGTCGTCACCCACGAGATGAGCTTCGCGCGCGAGGTGGCCTCGGAAGTGATCTTCTTGCATGCCGGCCGGATCGAGGAGCAGGGTCCGCCGGCCCACATGTTCAGCAAGCCTGATTCGGAGCGCTGCCGGCAGTTCCTGGCCAGCTACCTGTAGGACCGGCAGGCTACAGTTCCAGCGTTACAGACGAGAAGTTTCGCAACCCAAACGATCGGAGACCTACCGTGAAAAGACTTGGATGGTTAATCGCAGTCATCGTCGTGGTCGCCGCCGCGGCGATCTGGTACTTCACGCAGCAGACCGGCACCTCGGGCAAAGTGCGCATCGCCACGGAGGGCGCCTATCCGCCGTTTAACTTCGTCGATGCCGAGGGCAAGCTGCAAGGCTTCGACGTCGACATCGCCAACGCACTGTGCGCGAAGATGGCGGCGGAGTGCGAGATCGTGGCGCAGGACTGGGACGGCATCATCCCCGGCCTCCTCGCCAACAAGTACGACGCCATCGTGGCCTCGATGTCGATCACCGAGGAGCGCAAGCAGAAGGTCGACTTCACCAACAAGTACCAACTCACGCCGGCCAAGTTCGTGCGCAAGAAGGGCTCGGGCCTGGAGATCGACAAGGCGGCACTCGCCGGCAAGAAGATCGGCGTGCAGCGCGCGACGATCCACGAGAACTTCCTCCGCGACAACTTCGGCGACGTGGTCGAGGTCGTCTCGTACGACACGCAGGAGAACGCCAACCTGGACATGACGGCGGGCCGGCTCGACCTGCTGCTGGCCGACAGCGCCGCATTGGACGAGGGCTTCCTCAAGACCGACGCCGGCAAGGACTTCGAGTTCGTCGGCCCCGACTTCACCGACCCCAAGTGGTTCGGCGAGGGCGCCGGCATCGCCCTGCGCAAGGGCGAGGACAAATTGCGCGAGGGCTTCAACAAGGCGATCGCCGACATCCGTGCCGACGGCACCTACAAGGCGATCCAGGACAAGTACTTCGGGTACGACGTCTACGGCAAGGAGTAAGCCCTAAAGCCTCCTTCCGCCCGGCCGCCCCCTTTCATGGAGTGGCGGCCGGGGCGGCTGGACGGCCCGGTTAGAGTTCATGCTCGACCTGCACGGCTACGGCTGGCAGTTGATGGCTGGACTGTCGATGACGGTGCGCGCCTCGCTGTTGGCGATGGCGCTTGCCATGGTGTTGGGCCTCGTCGGTGCCTGGGCCAAGCTCCAGGGCCCTCGCCTGGTGCGGGCGGCGGCCCAGACCTATACCACCGTCATCCGCGGCGTGCCGGAGCTTGTGCTGCTGCTGCTCATCTACTTCGGCGGCACCATCCTGTTGCAGCAGCTGGTGGGGCTCTTCACTCCCGGCGCCTATGCCGAGATCAATGCCTTTACCGCCGGCGTGTTCACAATCGGCTTCGTGTACGGCGCCTTCGCCACCGAGGTCTTCCGCGGCGCCATCCTGGCGGTGCCCAAGGGCCAGATCGAGGCCGCCAAGGCCTGCGGCATGCCCCGAGGGCTTATCCTGTGGCACATCCTGATGCCCCAGGTCTTGCGGTTCGCGCTCCCCGGCCTCGGCAACGTCTGGCTGGTGCTGCTGAAGGCGTCGGCCCTCATGTCGGTGGTGGGCCTGGACGAGCTCACCCGCAAGGCCTTCATCGCCGCCGGCGCCACCTTCCAGCCGTTCACCTTCTACGTCGCGGCGGCGCTCATCTATCTTGGGGTCACCATCGTCTCCACCCTCGCGATCGATTACATGGAACGGCGCGCCAACCGAGGCGTGCGGCGCGCGTGACCCGCGAATGAATTTCAGCTTTCAGCTCATTTACGACAGCCTGCCGCGCATCATGGGGGGCGCGGTGCTTACCGTCGAGCTGACCGTCGTCTCCCTGGCCCTGGGGCTGTGCCTCGCCCTGCCGCTCGCCCTCATGCGCGCCTCGCGCCACCCGCTGCTGTGGATGCCGGTCTACGGCTACATCTACTTCATGCGGGGGACGCCGCTCTTGGTCCAGGTCTTCATCATCTATTACGGAAGCGGCCAGTTCGAGTGGCTCAAGTCGACACCCCTCTGGCCGGCGATTTTCAGGGACCCCTACTGGCCCACGATCATCGCCTTCACCTTGAACACCGCCGCCTACACGGCCGAGATCTTCCGCGGCGCCATCCAGGCGGTGCCGCATGGCGAGGTCGAAGCGGCCAAGGCCCTCGGCATGTCGCGCGGCCTCTTGCTGCGGCGCATCATCCTGCCCACGGCGCTGCGCTACGCCTTGCCGGCCTACGGCAACGAGGTCATCCTGATGCTGCAGGCGACTTCGCTTGCGAGTGTGGTCACGCTGCTCGACCTCACCGGCGTGGCGCGCGTGATTTCGGCCCGCTCGCTCGGCATCTTCGAGATGTTCCTCACCATCGGCGCCATCTACCTGGCGCTCACTTACCTCATCTCCTGGGGCTTCAACCGGATCGAGTACGCCCTGTCGGGCCATCTGCGCGACCGCCCCGATAACAAGGCCAAGCTCGCGGTCCCGGTGCTGCGGTAGCGCCGGCTCACTCTTCGCCGGCGGCGATGCCTTGGAGGGCGTCGAACTTCGCCAGCCGGAGGCCCTTGACCCCGGCCGGGGCGACGTATCCTTCCCGCTTCAATGCGCTCACCACCCGGCTCACGGTCTCGAGCGTAAGCCCAAGATAGTCCGCGACGTCGCCTCGGGTCATGGGCAGGTCCACCGTTTCGGCCGGCCGGCCCAGGCGCTGCGCCTGTCGGGCCAAGCCCACCAGGAACGAGGCCACACGCTCGCGGGCGTTCTTGCGGCCGAGCAGCAGCATCTGCTCCTGCGCCGCCGCCAGCTCGTCGCGGGCAAGCGTCAGCAGGGCCTGCTCCAGCCGGGGGAAACGGCCGAGCAGCGCGTCCATGTCGCGGGCCCGGACTTGGCACAAGCGGACCTGCGTCACGGCCTCGGCGGCGACGGCATAGCTGCCGCCCCCGGCCAAGCCCAGGAAGTCGCCGGATTGCAGAAACCCGGTGATCTGCTGCCGGCCGTCGGCCAGCAGCTTGAAGGTCTTGACCGTGCCGCCGGTGATAATGAAGACGTGCGTCTTCGGCTCGCCCTGGCCGCACAGGAGCTGTCCGGCCGAGCGCGTCACCGGGGTGACCGCCGCCTCGAGGGCGTGTAGCTCGTCCGGCTCGAGCGCCGCGCAGACCGAGAGCGAGCGGGTGGCGCAGTGCCGGCAGTCGGCGAGCCGCGGCGCGGGGTGCAAGGCGCAAAGCTTGAGCGATGGGGCCGCCATTCACGAGCCTGTTCGCCGACGCGCCGATCCTAGAGCATATCCCGGTCGGATGAAATCGGTTCTCCCTTTCGCGCGCCCGGGGCAGCCGGCCGGCCGGCGGTCCGACCTCGAAGGGCATGCTCGCGATAGAGGACGTAGAGCCCGCTGCCCGCGACGACGCCGGCGCCGATCAGCGTCCAGCGATCCGGCAGGTCGCCGAACGCGAGGAATCCAACCAGTGCCGACCACACGAGCTGGACATAGGTGAGCGGGGCCAGTGCCGAGGCCGGGGCCGCGGCAAACGCCCTGATCATGGCGAGATGGGCCAGGCTGCCGAGCAGCCCGAGGAGTGCCATGATCGCCCAGCCGGCAAGGTCGGGCGATTGCCACTCGAACGGCACCAGCAGGGTCGTCGCCACCGCCGCCGGAGCGGCGGAGTAGAACAGCGTCGTGCGCCAGCTGTCGGTCCGGGCGAGCACTCGGGTCGCGATCTGATAGAGGGCGAAGCAAACCGCCACCAGAAGCGGCAGCAGGGCGGCCCAGTGCAGCATGCCGGTCCCCGGCCGGATGATCACCAAGGTGCCGAGGAAGCCTAGCATCACCGCCGCCGAGCGCCGCAGCCCCACCTGCTCGCCCAGGAGCGGCACGGCAAGGGCCGTCAACAGCAGCGGCGAGACGAAGCCGATCGCCGTCGCGGTGGCCAGCGGGATATGGCGGACCGCCAGGAAGAAGAAGTAGGTGGAGCCGATCAGCAGGAGCGAGCGGACCAACTGCAGTCCGAGCCGCCGGGTGGCGAGCACCGCGGGCCAATCCCGCCGGCCCACCAGGATCGGCAGGGTCAGCATGTGGAAGACGTATCGGGCCCACACGACCTGGATCACCGGGTAGGTCTGCGTCAGGTGCTTGGCGCAGGCGTCCATCAGCACGAACAGCAGCCCGGCCGCCAGCATGAAGGCGATGCCGCGCAACGTCGCTGCCTCGTCGGCGGGCTTGCTTGCGGTCATGGGCGCCGATGGCGGTTGCCGACAGGCCCGAACGATGCCCGAAACGGCCGGCCGATGAAAGCCGCTCGCCGCCGGATCGGACGCCCGTCCGCCGTTCTATTGGCCGCTGGCGCCGGCAACGAAGCATAGATGACGGCGAATTTTGGGCGGGTGGAGTATCGCCCGCCGGAACGAGGCGTTTTTTTCGTAACAGTGCTGGACAAACTCCACGGATGGGATTATGTGCGAAAACTCGGCGCGCGCGTGACAAGAACGACCCTGGGTGACACCGCGCCGAACGCGAACCGGGCACCCGGGCAAGGGAGCAGCACTGCACAATGCGAACGCGCAGCGCCGCGCAAGAAGCGGAACCTCCAAGTAGAACCAGGGGCGCCCATCGGGGACTGCCCGAGCGACAGATCGAAGCAGCGACCAGCGAGCCGGCGGCAAAGCCGCCTTTTTTTGCAGCCATCGTCAAGCGCCCCGCGCCCCGCGAGCGCTTCCCCATAAGCCCGCAGAGCCAGCTCTTCCGCCGGCGCTTCTTCCCCGCCGCCACGGTGGCCGACTGGAGCGACTGGCGCTGGCAGGTCCGCAACCGGGTCAAGGATTTGGCTGGGCTGGCCCGCATCGTGAACCTGTCGGCCGACGAGGAGAGCGCGATCCGCCGGCATACCGGCTCGCTGCCGGTCGGCGTCACCCCCTACTACCTGACCCTGATCGACCGCAACGACCCGAACCAGGGCCTGCGGCGGACCCATATTCCAGTCAACGGCGAGTATCTGCGCCTCCCGGGCGAAGCCGACGACCCCCTGGCCGAGGACCACGACGCCGCGGTGCCCGGCCTGGTGCACCGCTACCCGGACCGCGTGCTGTTCCTTACCACCGGCTTCTGCTCGACCTACTGCCGGTACTGCACCCGCTCGCGCATGGTGGGCGAGGCCGGCGGCGAATACAGCTTCAGCGTGCCCCAGTGGGAGCGCGCCATCGCCTATATCGAGGCCCATAGGCAGATCCGCGACGTGCTGCTGTCCGGCGGCGACCCGCTGACCCTGGCGGACGAGAAGCTGGAATGGCTGCTTGCCCGGCTCAGGGCCATCCGCCACATCGAGTTCCTGCGCATCGGCACCAAGGTGCCGGTGGTGGTGCCGCAGCGGGTCACGCGGAATCTGGCGTCGATCCTGCGCCGCTATCACCCCTTGTGGATGAGCCTGCATTTCACCCACCCGGACGAGTTGACGCTGGAGGTGCGGGAAGCCTGCGCCCGGCTGGCCGATGCCGGCGTGCCGCTCGGCAGCCAGACGGTGCTGCTCAAGGGGGTGAACGACGACGCCGAGGTCATGAAACGCCTGATGCACGGCTTGTTGATGGCGCGGGTGAAGCCTTACTACCTCTACCAATGCGACCCGATCTCGGGCTCGGCCCACTTCCGCACCTCGATCGAGAAAGGCTTGGAGATCATGCGGGCGTTGCGCGGCCATACCTCCGGCTATGCCGTACCGACCTACGTGGTGGACGCGCCCGGCGGCGGTGGCAAGATCCCGCTCGTCCCCGACTACGTGGTCGAGCGCGAGGGCGACGACCTGCTGCTGCGGAATTACGAGGGTGCCGTCTATCGCTACCCGGACCCGGGCGAGCGTTTCGGGGCAGGCGGCCCCCGGCCCAGCGAAGGGGCGCAGCGCCGGAACGGCGCGAATGGGTCCGCGGGGACGGCCGGCTGATGCGCCTCGGCCTCACCTACGACTTGCGCGAGCACTACCTGGCGCAGGGTTACGGTCTCGAGGAGACCGCCGAGTTCGACCGCCCCGACACGATCGAAGCGATCGAGAGCGCGCTGCAGCGCCTCGGCTTCTCTACCGAACGCATCGGCACCGTGCGCCAGTTGGCCGAGCGCCTGGTGGCCGGCGCCCGCTGGGACCTGGTGTTCAACATCGCCGAAGGCCTCAAGGGCGTCGGCCGCGAGGCCCAGGTGCCGGCCCTGCTCGACGCCTACGGCATCCCGTACACCTTCTCCGACCCCATGGTCATGGCGCTCTCGCTGCACAAGGGCCTGACCAAGCGGGTGGTGCGCGATTGCGGCCTGCCGACCGCCGACTTCGCGGTCGTGGACGACGCGGCTGGCGTCGCCGCCGTCGACCTCTCCTACCCCCTGTTCGTTAAGCCGGTCTCCGAGGGCACCGGCAAGGGCGTGACCCAGGCGTCCCGCGTCGGCTCGCCGGCGGGATTACGCCGCGTCTGCCGCCAGTTGCTGCAACGCTTCGGCCAGCCGGTGTTGGTCGAGACCTTCCTCTCCGGCAGGGAATTCACGGTCGGGATCACGGGAACCGGCCCGGAGGCGCGCGTTCTCGCCGTCCTCGAAGTGGCGCTCGGCGAACGGGCCGAGGCAGGGGCGTACTCCTACGTCAACAAGGAGGAGTGCGAAGACAGGATCCGGTACTCGCTCGCCGACGATGGCGAGGCGACGGCGGCGGCGGCGGTGGCGCTGGCCGCCTGGCGGGCGCTCGGCTGCCGCGACGGCGGGCGCGTGGACCTGCGCTCGGACGCCGCCTGCCGGCCGCACTTTCTCGAGGTCAACCCCTTGGCCGGATTGCACCCGCAACATTCCGACCTGCCAATCATGTGCACGTTGGCCGGCATCGGCTACGACGCCCTGATCGGCCGCATCGTCGAATCGGCGCTGCGGCGGACGCGGGCGCGGTTCCGCGTGGCGGCGGCCGAATGACCCTGATACCGATCCGGCGCCGGCGCCCCGACCGGGTGGCCGTGCTGTACGGGGCGGTCGGCGCCGGAGCCGGCCTCGACGAAGAGGACGCGCTCGTCGAGGTCGAGGTCGTGCAGCGGACGCTGGCGGGGCTCGGGTTCACTCCAGTGCCCATGCCGCTCGGCCTCAACCTGGCCGAGGCGCGGGCACGTCTCGTCGCGGCGAAGCCGGCGTTCGTGTTCAACCTGGTGGAATCAGTGGCGGGACAGGGCCGGCTCATCGCCCTGGGGCCGACGCTCCTGGAGGCGCTAGGGCTGTCCTATACGGGGGCGAGCGCCAACGCCGTCTGGCTCACCTCGCAGAAGACGCTCGCCAAGCGGCTGATGGCGGGCGCCGGTATCGCGACCCCGCCCTGGGTCGAGGCTGGGCGGACACCCGAGTTCCCCGGCCCCTACATCGTGAAGTCGGTCTGGGAGCACGCCTCGATCGGCATTGACGGCGATTCGATCATGGTCGAGGCGCGCCGTCTGCCGGCCCTGCTGCGCCGCCGCCAAAGGCAGTTCGGCGGCGAGTGGTTCGTCGAGCGCTTCATCGACGGGCGCGAATTCAACCTGTCGCTGCTGGCCGGCGCCGACGCGGTCGAGGTGCTGCCGCCGGCCGAGATGCGCTTCGTCGATTACCCGGCCGGCAAGCCGCGCATCGTGGACTACGCGGCGAAATGGCACGTCGGCTCGTTCGAATACGTCAACACCGTGCGGCGCTTCGACTTTCCCGAGGCGGACCGGGCCCTGCTCGACCTCGTGGCGGGCGCGGCGCGTGCCTGCTGGGAGTTGTTCGGCCTCGCCGGCTACGCGCGGGTGGACATCCGGGTGGACGAACTCGGCACGCCTTGGGTGCTGGAGGTCAACATCAATCCCTGCCTGTCGCCCGACGCCGGGTTCCTCGCGGCGGCGGCCCGGGCCGGGCTCGGCCTGCCGGCGGTCATTGAACGCATCCTCTGCGACCTCAATCGCGCCGTCGGCCGCCCGGGCGAGACGGCGCGGCCGGTGGCCGAGCCGGTGTCGGGATGAGCATCCTCCTCGACGAGTCGGTCTCTTTCCGTTCCGAGCTGCGCGCCAGCGACGCGGCGATCGTTGCGGAGTTGGTGCGCGCCACTGGGTTCTTTTCCGCCGAGGAAGTCGACGTCGCCCGCACGCTGGTGGAAGAGGCGCTGGCCAACGGCAGGGACAGCTTCTACCGATTCCTGTTCGCCGAGCAGGACAGCCTCCTCGGCTATACCTGCTTCGGGCGCGTTCCGCTTACCCTGTCGAGCTACGATCTTTATTGGATCGTAGTAACTCCGCCGGCCCAGCGCGGCGGCCTCGGCAGCCGGCTCCTGCGCCGGACCGAGCAGGCTATAGCCGCGCTCGGCGGCGAGGCGATCTACGTGGAAACCTCGGGCCGGCCGCAATACGCGCCGACCCGCGACTTCTACCTGCGCTGCGGCTTCCGCGAGGCGGCCCGCTTCGAGGATTTTTACGCGCCCGGCGACGCCAAGCTGGTGTTCGAAAGGCGTTGCGCGGCCGGCTGATCCGCCGCCGCGCTCTCGCCGAGCCTCCGCCGCGCCACCTCGTCGAGGCGCCGGCGCAATTCCGGGTCGCGCGCCAACAGCCGATCGAGATCGCGGTCATGGAGGACCAACAGCTTGCAAAAGCCGAGCGCCGCGACATCCGCGGTGCGCGGGCGATGGGTCAGCAGCGCGATTTCGCCGAAGAACTCGCCACTGCCGAGCCTGACCGAGGCCGGGGGCACGCGCACCTCAACCGCGCCCGAGGCAATGAAATACATGGCGTCGCCCTCTTCCCCCGCCGCGATGATCCGCTCTTCGGGCACGACCAGGCGCGGTTTCAAGAGCCGGGCGATTTCCGCCAGGCGCTGGGCGGGAAGGCTCGCGAACAACGGAACCCGGGCGACCATCTCAACGCGCTTCATGGCGATGTCGAGCGGCGGGCGCCGGTCCACGACCTGCCAGCGGGCGGATAGCCGCCGCGACAGATCGTTGAACACCTCCTGGCTGATCGCCGATTCGGCCAGCAGCGCGCGGTAGCTTTCCTCCTCCAGCCTGAGCGACACCCGCGCGAGGTAGGTCGACTGGAGCGTCCGCGCGTGGTCGGGATATTGCAGCTTGAGCGCCGCCAGCGCGGCCTCGATGGCGGCCAACCGCGCCTCCAGGATGGCGCTCAGCGTCAGCGCCGTGGGGCCGCCCAGCAGCGCCGCGATCTTGTCGCGATTGAACTCGATCAGCCGGCGCACCGCCGTTTCCGATCCCAGCAGCATCTCGAATCGGTCGGCGAGCTGGTGCGCCAGCCAGCCGGCTAGCCCGAGGCGATGGTGCAGCGCAAGCGCGGCGCGGAATCCCCAGGAAAATCCCAATGCCGCGCGCGCCGCCTTCTCGTAGCCGGCGCGCCCATCGGTCTTCACCCCGTCGGCCAGGCGGCCCGCCGCGGCCGTCGCCAGATCGACGATGCGCCGCGACGTGAGGCGGTCGCGGAAGGCCTCGAGGTAGAGCTCCTGCTCGCGGCTCGCCAACGTGGCGAGGCCGATATAGACGCGGTCGTCGTCGGACAGGGCCGCCTCGTCCGCCTCGCCGACCGTGGCCACGCGCCGGGCGGCATCGCGCGCGACGTCCCTGGCGGTGGCCACATCGATCCCCTCGCGCTCGGCCACGGCGACGATGCGCTCGTTGAGACCGGCGATCGCCAGCGTGAGCGCCCGCTCGCGCATCGCCCGATCGGCAGGCGAAAGCCGATCGAGCCGCAGCAGGCGAATAAGAGGACGCAGCGTCGGGCCGTTGATCAGCAAGGTAAACAGGACGAACCCCGTCGTCAGCACGGCCACCGCGCGGCGGACCTCCGGGGCAAGCTCCATGTTCTCGGTGACGGCAAGCGCCAGCGCCAGCGACACTGCGCCGCGCAGGCCGCCCCACAGGATCACCGCCTTGTAGGCGCCGCTGACCCGCTCGGCGAGGCCGGTGGCCGAGAGCACGGGCAACAGCCCGTAGAGCACGACGGCCCGCGCCGCGAGCGCGGCGACCACCAGCACGGCGAGCCACAGCAGGTCGGCGGCGCCGGCCTCGACCAGCAGCCGCGGCATCAGCATGGCGGCGAGAAGGAAGATGAGCGAGCTCGCCCAGAAACCGAGCTGCTCCCAAGTCTCCATGAGACTGTGCCAGGTCGACGGCGTAATGCGCGTGCGCCCGACCGAGCGCAGGACCAGGCCCGCCGTCACCACCGCCACCACGCCGGACACCTGCAGGTAATGCTCGGCCACCACGAACACGAGGTAGGCGAGCGAGACCGTCAGCGTGATCTCGGCCAACCGGAGGCCGCGCAACGGCACGAACAGCACGCAGGCGGCGCGCGCCGCCACGTAGCCCGCCGCCGCGCCGCCTAGGAAGCCCACGAGGAAGGCGAGAATCGTGCCGGTGGCGTCGAAAGGTTGGTTCCCGGCCAGCATTGCGATCAGCAAGGTGGAAATCGCGATCGCCGCGGCGTCGTTGAACAGGCACTCGCCCTCGACCAGGACCGTCAACCGGCGGGGCGCGCCGATGTCGCGGAAGACGCCGACCACGGCCGCCGGATCGGTAGTGGCGACGATGGCGCCGAGCAGAAGACAGGCGCGCAGGTCAATGCCCGCGGCGCCGGACAGCGCGAATCCCACCGCCAGCGTGCACACCAGCACCGCCACCACGGCAAGCGTCAGAATCGGCGCCAGATCGTCCAACAGGCGGCGCACGTCGACGGCAAGGGCGGCTTCGAACAGCAGGGTGGGCAGGAAAATGTAGAGGAACGCGTGCGCCGAGATGTCGAACCCGCGCAGCGCCACCAGGAAGTCGCCGGCCGCGCCCATAGCCTCCACGTCCCGCACGGCGAAAACTAGGGCGCCCAGCAGGCCGCCGACCGCGGCGAGCAGGACCGTGTAGGGCAGGTTGAGCCGCCGGGCCAGCGCGGGCAGCAGGCTGACCAGGGCCAAGAGCCCGGCCACGCCGAACACCGTGACGACGATCTGATGCATGGACGGGCCCCGTCGCCACGGGCGGCACGCGATCGCCCGCGTCACCGCCCCGGCAAAGTGAACCTAGCCCGGCGGCCGGTCCCGAACAAGCCGACGGCAGGCGGCTTGCTAGAGCGTTTTCATCAGCTATGGCGATAGCCCGAGTTGGCGAGGAAGTTGGCGC
>CAYPKW010000034.1:0-24119 GCA_964411425.1 uncultured Rhodospirillaceae bacterium | reverse complement strand
GCGATGCCGCGCGGCGTTCACCAATCTGTTGTCGGCACGTGCGTTCGTGCCGGGCCTGGGCGGCCTCGACGCGGCGTCCTTTTCGGGCTGCGACCCGCGGAGGAGTTCCGCTTCGGCGGAGAGCGTCGCGGCGGGCCGATGCCAGGCTCGCGGATCGCTGGTGCTTCCCCTCGCGGGGGTGCCTCAGTCGGTTCGGCGCCGGCCTGAAGCTTGCGGCCTCTCGGGGGCAACCCCGAGGAGGCTTCGGGCGGGGTCGGGGCGGAAGGCTTGTCGTGTCGCGTGCGACCCGCCTTCCCGGTAGGTTCGTTGGGCGCCCGCGCAGCGTCGGCGAATCGTGGCAGAGCGACGCTGGCATCCCGGGTGCCGTGCCGCTCGAGAGTGCGCTTGGCAGGGAAGGTGGAGCAATCCGCCGACTCGGTTCCAGGCGCCGCCGGGAATGAGGGACGTACGGACCGACAAGGCTTCCGAACGGGCTCGCGACCCCCTTCACCAGGGGGCCATCGAACCGTCTCGCCAAGGTTGTTGGATTCGCAAGGTCCAGACGACGGCAACGGGACGGATATCGAGGAGCCCCGCCAGCCACGCACGTGCCGGAGCCGAGCCGGCTCCGGAGGCGTCAGGAGCGCTCCTGCCGGGGCGCGCTGCGATGGACGAGAGTTCATCGCAACCTGACGCCTCTATATCTTAGCAGGTTTCACGGGTCCGCGCAACTATATCTTGGGGGCGCGGAGAACCGCAGCTACAATGCGTAGGTCAGTGGGTCAGCGGCGGGGCATCAGCACCGTGTAATCCAGCTCCAGGACGACCGCCGGGTCCGGCTCGCCTTCGCCGGTCCTGTGGGGAAAGTCGTGGCAGGGTCGGTCGCGGGTGGCCACCGTGCGCAACCGCAGGGCCCCGAGCCCGGCGCGCCCGGAGAGATCGAGTTTCTCGATCACCTCGCTCCAGGCGTGGATGGTATCGCCGGCGAAGCAGGGGTTGACGTGCCGGCCGCCGTTGATGGCCGCAATGCGAAAGGCGTTGGCGAGGCCGTTCCAGGACAAGGCCCGCGCCAAGCCGATCACGTGGCCGCCATAGACGAGCCGCCGGCCGAAGCGCCCGTCCTTCTCGGCGAACTGGTTGAAGTGGACCCGCGCGCTGTTCTGATAGAGCCGCGCCGCCGTCATGTGACACGCCTCTTCGATCGTCATGCCGTCCACGTGGTCGATGCGTTCGCCCACCGCGTAATCGTCCCAACCGTGCGGCGAGCCGGCGGCGGCCCAATCGTAACGCGCGAGCGCCAGGCGGGCCGGAACGACGAGCTCGTTGGCCGGCAAACTTTCGGGCAGCGTCGGCACGCTGGCCGACGCTGCCGGCGCCGCGGAATCGCGCTTCTTGACCAGGGCCCAGCGAACGTAGTCGAGCACGGATTCGCCCTGCTGGTTGGTGCCGACCGAACGGACGTAGACCACCCCGGCTTGCCGATTCGAGGTCTCCTTGAGCCCGATCACGGTCGAGGCCGCAGAGAGCGTGTCGCCGGGATAGACGAAGGCGGCGAAGCGCCCGCCGGCGTAGCCGAGATTTGCCAGGGCGTTGAGCGAGATGTCCTGCACGGTGCGCCCGAACACCAGATTGAACACCAGCACGTCGTCGAGCGGCGGCGCCGGCAGGCCGAGCGCTTCGGCAAATGGCGCCGCCGAATGGAGGGCGAAGCGCGTGCCGGTGAGGCCCATGTAAAGTGCTACGTCGCCCGCCGTCACCGTGCGCGGCACGGCGTGGCGCAGCTCCTGGCCGATGCGGAAGTCCTCGAAGAAATTGCCGGCGCCGGTCTTCATGGACTCAAAACGCGGTTCCCCGGTGCGGTGAGATCAGTGCGCCGGCAGGTAGCCCTCGATCAGGCGCTCGGCGATCTGCACGGCATTGAGGGCCGCCCCCTTGCGCAGGTTGTCCGACACTACCCAGAGCGACAATCCATTGTCGATCGTCGGATCCTTGCGGATGCGGCTCACGTAAACCGCGTCCTCGCCGGCGCACTCCACCGGCGTCACGTAGCCATCGTCCGCCCGGTGGTCGACGACGACGACGCCCGGCGCCGCCGCCAGGGCGGCGCGCGCCTCCTCGACCGCGATCGGCCGCTCGAACTCGACGTTGACCGCCTCCGCGTGGCCGACGAACACGGGCGCCCGCACGCAGGTGGCCGCCACCGCGATGTCGGGATCGAGGATCTTGCGGGTCTCGACCGCCATCTTCCATTCCTCCCTGGTCGAGCCGTCGTCCATGAAGACGTCGATATGGGGGATGACGTTGAAGGCGATCTGCTTGGTGAACTTGTAGCGCTCGACCGGCGCGTTCGAGTAGATCGCCCGGGTCTGCTGGAACAGCTCGTCCATCGCCTCGCGTCCGGCGCCCGACACCGACTGGTAAGTCGCCACCACCACGCGCCGGACGCGCGCGAGGTCGTGCAGCGGCTTCAGCGCCACCACCATCTGGATGGTCGAGCAGTTCGGATTGGCGATGATGTTGCGCATCCGGTAGAGCGCGATGGCCTTCGGGTTCACCTCCGGCACGACCAGCGGCACGTCGGGCTCCATGCGGAAACGGGAGGTGTTGTCGATGACGACGCAGCCCGCCGCCGCGGCGCGCGGCGCGTGCACCGCCGACACCTTGGCCCCGGGCGAGAACAAGGCGATGTCGATGCCCTTGAAGTCGAAGGCGTCGAGATGGCGGACCTTGAGGGTTCTCTCTTCGCCGTAGGACACATCGACGCCGATCGACTTGGATGAGGCGAGCGGCACCACCTCGTCGGCGGGAAACTCGTGCTGCGCCAGCGTGGCCAGCATCTCGCGACCGACGTTCCCCGTGCCGCCGACGACTGCTATCCTGTAGCCCATGGTGCCGTCACCTTCGATTTCGCCCGCCGCGCCGCGCCCCGGATCACTTAGGGCCGCCGGCGGCGCATTGCAAGGAAACCCTCCGCCTGCCGCATAGCCCGCGAAGCTACGCTAAGTTCTGGCCAGTCTATCTCGCCGCACACCGCCGGCCGGGGACCCGCGCGCTGCACTATCTCGGCACCGTCCTGGGCGTGGGCATCGGCGTCGCCGGCATCGCCGCGCTCGACTGGCGCCTTGTCCTCGCCGCCCCCCTCCTTGCCTATGGGCTCGCCTGGATCGGCCATGGCTGCGTCGAGGGCAATCGTCCGGCCACCTTCGGCCATCCGCTGTGGTCCTTCTTCAGCGACTTCCGCATTCTGTTCCTTTGGCTCGCCGGACGGCTCCATCGACACCTTGGCCGGCACGGCGTCGATTGAGGAGGCCAAACGAAAAGGGCCGCCCAAGGCAGCCCTTTCGAATTTCGCTTCGGGCTGCGCCGGTCTAGCCGCCGGTCTTGGTCTCCGGAACCGGGGTCGAAGGCGGCAGCGGCGTCGCGTCGACGACTGTCGCCGGCGCGCTGGTCTGAACCGACTGCATGTGCCTTTGGCACTCCGCCGTCGCCGTCGCGGCCAAGCCGAGGCTCGCCACAAATGCGATTGCTGCAAGGGATAACGAGAGCTTCATGTGCCACTCCTCTCCTTGAGTGCAGGCAAGAGATATAGCAGGAAACGCCGGCGCCTGTCGAGGCTCATCCGCCGTCCGGCGGGGCCGGCGGCACCTGGGGCGCCGGAGCCGTCGGCGCCTGCGGCATCTGGGATACCGTGCCGTACTTCTGATCATCTGCTCCTTGGGACAGGCACAGGCGAGCGCCGGCCCCGCCGACGTCAGGACCGTATGCACCGCCAAAGCCTTGCCATCGTCGAATTGCTCACCAAGAAGCTGCGGCCCGGCGCTCGGCGCGGCGGAGGTTCAGGCGCGCGTGCTGGTCGATCTCGGGGTCCTGGAGGCCGCCTAGCCCGTCCGCGTGAGGTCGGATAGAGGCACCTTCTGGCGCCCATCGGCGTCGAAGTTGGCGGCGTCGAGCCAGCGTTTGTAGAGGAGCTTCAGCGCCGGCCAGTCGCGGTCGACGATGGCGTACCACGCGGTGTCCCGATTGCGGCCCTTGTAGATCGTCGCCTGGCGGAACACGCCTTCGAACCGAAAGCCGAGACGTTCGGCGGCCCGGCGCGAGCGCTCGTTGAGCGCGTCGCACTTCCACTCGTAGCGCCGATAGCCCAGTTCGTCGAATACGCGCCGCATCATGAGGAACATCGCCTCGGTGGCGGCGCTGGAGCGCTGGAGGCGCGGGGCGAGGTTGATGTGGCCGACCTCGATGACGCCCACCGCCGGCTCCAGGCGCAGGTAACTCGCCACACCCTGCGCCCGGCCCGAGGCGCGCTCGACGATGGCATGGAACAGGGGATCCTCGCCGGCGGCCCGCTCGGCGAGCCAGGCGCCGAACGCCTCGCGCGACGCGAACGGGCCATAGGGCAGGTAGGTCCAGATGCGGCCCTCGCGGTCTTCGGCATAGGCCGCGAACAGGTCGTCGCCATGGGCGGGGTCGAGCGGTTCGACGCGGCAGGCCGCCCCCGCCATGGGCGCGCGAGGCGGGCGCGGGCGCGCCGTCCAGCCCGGCACCGGCCAGCCGATCGGCTGGCCGAGCGCGTCCAGGTGCCGCTCGGCGCTCACGACCGCCTTCGGCGGTCAGCCAAGGCCGAGCATTGCCCGCCGGCGCCGGCTCAACGCCTGCAACATGCGGTCGCACAGCATGGCCATGAGCGCGATCGACCCACCGGCGATCACGCCCATCCCGAAATTGGCGGAAGTGAGCGCGCCGAATACCATCTGCCCCAGATCGCGCGTGCCGACGAGCGCGGCGATCACCAGCATGGTGATGCCGAGCATGATCGTCTGGTTGAGACCCAGCATCACCTGAGGCATGGCGATCGGCAGCTTCACCTGCCACAGGATCTGCCGTTCGGTGCAGCCGATGGAGCGGGCCGCCTCCACCACCGGCGCCGGCACCTGGCGCAGCCCCTGCTCCATGTAACGGATCGCCGGCACGATCGCGTAGGCGATGATCGCCACCACCGCCGAGAAATCACCGATCTTGAACACCATGATGATCGGAATCAGGTAGACGAACTGCGGCATGGTCTGCAGCGTGTCGTTGACCGGAGCCATGATCGCCGACACGCGGTTGCTGCCCGCGGCCCACACCCCGATCAAGCTGCCCAATGCGAACGCCACCGTCACCGACGCGATCATCAGGTAGACGCTCCACATGGCCGGCGTCCAGGCGCCGCCCAGCAACATGAACAGCATGGCAAGGAAGGCGAACAGCCCGAGCCGCCAGCCGCCCACGCCCACCGCCGCCGCGATTACGACCAGCATGAAGGCCGGCCACGGCGTGCCCGTGGTGCCGAAGTAGTAAAGTCCGCCGAACACCGCGACCGGGACGATGCCGCGCCAGCCCCATTGGCGATAGGCGGCGACGCCGAGCCCGAGCAGCACGAGGACGTAAACCGCGCTCACCGTGGGCGACATGTCGAAGCCCCAGTAGCTGGCGCGAACCGAGTTCTCGAGCCCGATGCGCAGCGGCAACAGGTAGAAGAACAGCGTCGCGTTCTTCAGCGCGTCGAGGGCCGCGTACCATTCGACGACGATGTACCGCACCGCCTCGTTGAGGGGCGCCGCCGGGTAGACGACCCAGGCGTCAGGATAGTGATGCAGCGCCGGCCACGCCTGGGCGGCGACGAGCAGAGCAAGGATGGCGGCAAATGCCAGCGCCGCGTGCGGATAGCGCCGCCAGGACCAGCCCTCCGCAGCCAGGCGCGTCTCGCCGGCCCGCGCGCTGAAGCCGCGGCTGATGCGGTCCATCACCATGGCGAGGAGCGCGATTACCACACCGGCGAGCAGGCTCGGCCCGAAATCGGCCTTGCGCAGGGTCGACAGCACCTCCCAGCCGATGTCGGCGAAGCCGCCGATGATCGCCGCGATGATGACCATGCTGAGCGCCGCCATGACGCACTGGTTGAGGCCCAGCATGATGGCCGGCATGGCCGCCGGCACCTGCACCCACCAGGTCAGCTGACGCGACGAGCAGCCGGACATCTCGCCGGAATCGACGATGCTCGCCGGCACGCCGGCGATGCCGACCATGACGTTGCGCACCATCGGCGGGATGGCGAAGATGACGCTCGCCACCAATCCTACCACCGGCCCGTACCCGAGAAAGAGGATGAGCGGGGTCAAGTAGGCGAAGGTCGGCACCGTCTGCATCACGTCGAGCGCGGGATCGATCACCTTGCGGGCCCGCGGCGAATGCGCGCCCCACAGGCCGAGGAACAGGCCGGCCGCGGCCGAGAGCGGCACCGCGACGCCGACCAGCGACAGCGTTACCATGCTCTCCTCCCAGTAGCCGACGATGGCCATGTAGAGGAGCGCCGCCAGGGTGAAGAGGGCGAGGCGCCAACCGTTAGCGGCGTGCGCCAAGATTGTCGCCGCCGCCACGACCACCGGCCAGGGCAGCCAGTGGAGCAGACCCTTCAAGCCCGTCATCGGCCATTCGAGCAGCCACGAGACGGCGCGGAACAGCCACTTGAACCACTGCACGAACTGCCGCATCGCGACGTTGAGCACGTCGTCGATCGGCAGCACCCAGGCCTCGGGGTAGATGACGAGCCAATCGTACCGTCCGCGCAAGAGGAAGCACAACGCTGAGAACAGCCCAATCCCGAGCCACGCGAGGCACCAGGGATCGACGCCTCGCTCGGCCCTCGCGGCCGTTTCAGGCGGCAGTCCTGCAATGGCGGTCATTGCGCCGCTTTCTCGGTCGTCGCGAGCGCGGCCAAGACGCCTGTGGTGGTCAATTGCCCGCATACGGCGCCGGTCTCGTCGGTGCAGGCCAGCACCGAGACGCCCTTGGAGAAATGCGGCAATACGCGTTCCAGCGACAGATGCACCGGCACGCGGCCGGCGACCTCGATGCCGGTGCCGGGCGGTTCCATGCAGTCCCCGGCGGTGATCACCTTGACGCGCGGCACGTCATAGGTGAACTCGGCCACGTAGTCGGTGGCCGGGTGCATGACGACCTCGGACGCAGTGCCGATCTGCACCACCTCGCCATCCTTCATGATGGCGATGCGGTCGCCCAGCCGCAGCGCCTCGAGGAAGTCGTGCGTGATGAAGACGATCGTCTTCTTCAGCATGCGTTGCAGGCGCAGGAACTCGTCCTGCATCTGCCGGCGGATCAAGGGATCGAGGGCGCTGAACGGCTCATCGAGGAACCACAACTCCGGCTCGACGGCCAGGCTGCGCGCGATGCCGACCCGCTGCTGCTGGCCGCCGGAAAGCTGGCTCGGGAAATTCTTCTCCCGCCCCTTGAGGCCGACCAGCTCGATCATTTCGGCGGCGCGCTGCAGGCGCTTCACCGGCGGCACGCCCTGCACCTTGAGCGGAAAGGCGACGTTGTCGATCACGGTGAGATGAGGCATGAGCCCGAAGCCCTGGAACACCATGCCCATCTTGTGGCGGCGGATGTCGACTAGCTCGCGGCGCTTCGCCTTCAAGAGATCGCGGCCGTTGAACACCACCTCGCCCGCCGTCGGTTCGACCAGGCGCGACAGGCAGCGCACCATGGTCGACTTACCCGATCCCGACAGGCCCATGATGATGAAAATTTCGCCCGCGCGCACGTCGAAGGAGACGTTGGCGGCGGCCGCGATGTGGCCGCTGGCGCGAATGCGCGCGAGCAGGTCGTCGGGGTCCGCCGCGGCGCCGTTGCCGGCGCCGAAGAACCGGTCCGCGGCCGGTCCGTAAACTTTCCACACGCGCCGGCACGACAACTTCACCTCGCGCGCCGGCGCGGCCCCACCAGTAGCGTTCATCGCGGCCCGAGCCGGAAGGGGCCGGATACCGGCCCCCTCCCCATCGACGCCGATCAGTTCGTCGCCATGGCCGCGTCGACCATCGGCTTCCACTTCGCTTCGTTCTCGTCCACCCATGCCTTCACGACGGTCTCGAGATCCTGACCTTCGCTATCGACCTTGGAGAGCAGCGGGATCTGGTCCTCGGCGCTCAATTGGAAGTTCTTGAGGAATTGATACGCCGTCGGCCATTTGTCCTTCGCGCCGACCCAGGCGACCTTGAAGGTGATCGGCACGGCGACGAAGCAGTCACCGGTTGCGCTCGGGTTCGATCCCCAGGCCGGATCGTCCATGCATGCCTGTTCGAACGCCGGCAGCTCCACCTTGGCCGCGTCCACGTGGGCAAACAGCCAGTGCGGCGTCCAGAACATGATGACGATCGGCTCCTTACGCTCCACGGCGGCACGGAACTCGGCCACCAGGGCGCCCTCGCTGCCGCCGGGCACGGAGACGAACGGCAGGTTCAATGCCTTGATGATTTCGCCGTTGCGGGCGCCCCAGTCGAGCGGGTAGTCGAGCAAACGACCCTGCGGAAAGGTCTCCGGCGTGGCGAACAGCTCGGCGCACTGGGCGAACGCCTCCCACTTGGGCAGGCCGGGACACCTCTCCTCCATGTACTTCGGGTAGTACCAGCCTTCGCCCGCCTGGAGGCCGAGGTCGCCGATACGCTCCACGTTGCCGCTCTTCGCCGCCGCGTCGTAAGCCTCGCCAACGTTGTTCGACCAGATCTCGAGCGAGGCGGTGACCGTGCCGTCCTGGATCGCCTCGAATTGCGGCAGGTAGCCTGCCGTGGTGTATTCGACGCTGTAGCCGAGCCGCTGCAGGATCTCGCCGGCGATGCGGGTCGTGATGTGCTGGCCCGTCCATTCGTTGATGGCCAGCTTGATCGGATCGGTGCTCTCCGGCACGCCGGCGGCCGCCGGGCCGCCCGCGCTCAAGGCGGCCGCCAGACCCAGCGACCCCAATCCGAGCGCGATGGAACGCAAGGAATTCCGCATAACTGCCTCCCAGGCTGATGGCGCATTTTTCCGCCCCCGATCCATCGGAGGCGGTCGCTAGCTTCGGGAATTATAGCATGGCGCGGCCGCCGGACAAGGCGCGGCCGAGGCGGGCATCTAAGCGCCGGGCGCGGCCTAGCCGACCAGATCGTTACTCGCCAGCGCGCGGAGCACCAGTCCGTGGAAGTGGTGCAGACCGTGCTCGCTCCCCTGCGTGCGGCCCGCGTCGATGACGTATCGGCCCTGGTTGTAGCCGCGCGAATGAAGCGGTCGATTCGATTAGCTATCGACGTTGCGGCAGCAAGCGGTTTAGTGTGTACGCCATAATTGGATTCCGGCTTGATTGGCCGCCACGGCACGCCGGCACAGTTCGGCGAATGCCCGGCGGCCGAAACGTGGCCTATCGACGTGGAATCTCAAGTGACCCCCATGGCCGCCGGCGCTGCCTCGCCCCCCGCGTCTGCAAGCGCGGCCAATGAGGCTCTCGCGCTCGGCGATTTCGTTCCTTTCTTCAGTTTGCCCGACGCGAATGGCAATGAGCAGGAGTTGCAAGTCTATGCCGGCCAACCCAGCGTTCTGTTCTTCCTGCCCAGCTGCGAAGACGCCGCGCTCAACCAATTCCTCCGGATGATCGAGAATCGTAAGAGGGAATTCCAGGACCTGAGGGTCCATCTCATATTCATCCTGCCGGAACCGCTCGAAAAGCTGGCCGCCCTGAAACAGCGGCTGGAGATTCGGTTGTCGCTTTGGTCGGACGCCGATCTCGCCGTATCCAGGCGCTTCGGGGCGCCGGCCGACGGCAAGCGGGAGACGCGGCCCTCAGCCGCCCTGCTGTGCAGGAACCTTCGACTGGTGCAGCGATACGAGGGCGCCGATGACGAGGCGCAGCTTCACCGGATCATCCGCGACAGTGCAGGCCTCGTTGCCACGGGGGTGTCGAGCGAGGTGCATTGTCATGCGCCGGTGCTGACGGTCCCCGACGTGCTGGACGCCAGCCTCTGCCGCGACCTGATCGGTTTTTTCCACGCTGCGCCGCAAGTCGAGGGCGAGGTCACCAACCGCCGCGGCTTGATCGTCCAGAGAAAAACGAAGATCCGCACCGACACGTTTCTCCGTGGCGACTTGCTGCACTCCGTTGACCGGGCGATCAAGCGGCGCGTGCTGCCCGAGATCTGGAAGGCGTTCAGCTTTCAGGTAACGCGCCGGGACAGTTACAAAGTTAGTTGCTATCGGGCGTCCGAGAGCGGATTCTTCGCCCAGCACCGCGACAATATCACGCCGCTGGTGGCCCATCGTCGGTTCGCGTTGACGCTCAACCTGAACGACGGGTTCAAGGGCGGTGGGCTGTGCTTTCCCGAGTATGGCCCGAATTACTACCGGCCCGCGGTCGGTGGCGCCGTGGTGTTCTCCTGCGCCCTGATGCATCAGGCCCTGGAGGTGACGGACGGTGATCGATTCGTCCTAGTGAACTTCTTTTGGGGCGAAAGCGATGCCGCCGCGGGCGAAGCGGCGCTGAAGGCCGCCGGCTCCCTCGCTAGCAACGACGTACGCGTCTCAAATCATTGACGACGCAGCGACGGCAACGGCGACGCGGCCTAGCCGCCCAGATCGTTACCGGCCAGCGCACTGAGCACCAGTCCATGGAAGTGGTGCAGACCGTGCTCGCTGTTCTGCGTGCGGCCCGCGTCGACGACGTAACGGCCCTGATTGTAGCCGCGCGAATGAAGCCCGCGCTGCACGCTTTCCACCAGCGCCACGTCCTCCGGGTTGAGCACGTCGTTGAAGTAGTCGATGGAGGCCTGTTCGAGCGGCGTCGGCTCCTTGTCGAGGAAGTAGAAGTCGATGTGCTCGAGCGTCCGCTCCGGGCCCGCCGGGTTCATCTGCAAGACGATGAGGTTGGCGCAGCCGGGATTAATGAAGAAGGTCAGATACGGCCACACCCACCAGGCGGCGAAGCCGGGGTCCTCATCCGTGATCTCGAACTTGTAGGCAGAGTTGTCGCCCCGACCGGTCTTGCCGAGGTGGCTGGAGTGGATGCCATAAGTCTTGGTCCGGTAACTCGGCAGATCGACGAGCTCCGCGAAGGCGGGGTGCGCCACCGCGCAGTGGTAGCATTCGATGAAGTTGTCGACAACGATCTTCCAATTCGCCTTCAGGTCGAAGGTAAGCCGCCGGCTGAAGGTGAGCCGGTCGAGGTCCGGCAGATAGCCGCGCATCTCGGCCTCGAGCTGGCCGAGCTGCGCCTTCAGCGGCGCCGCCTCGCCATCGAGATCGACGAACACGAAGTTGCAGAACTCCTCGAGCCGCACCGGCTTCAGGGCGAACCGCGCCGGGTCGAAGTCGGGCAGGTCGTCGGTGCCGCGCGCGGTCCTTAGCCTGCCGTCGGCGTGGTAACTCCAGGCGTGGTACGGGCAGGTGATGACCTTGGCTTTGCCGCAGCCCTTGAGCAGCTCGTGCCCGCGGTGCTGGCAGACATTGTAAAAGGCGCGCAGCACGCCGTCCTTGCCTCTGATGACGATGACGTTTTGATCGCCAACAGCCATGGTCGCGTACGCGCCGACCTCGCGCAGGCCCTCGACGTGGCAGACGAGGATCCAGGAGCGGTAGAAGATCCTCTCCTGCTCGAGCCGGTAAACGCCGGGGTCGTAGTAGTGGTGCGCGGGCAGGTTATAGGAACGCGCCGGATCGTCATTGAACGGCCGCGTCGGGGACACCTTGTCGTTCGGCGAGTGGAGCGCGGACGGGACTATCCCGTTCATCGTCAAGCCTCGTTCCCGCGGTACGATGCGGTCTTGGTCAATCGCTGGCCGAAAGACGTATATTTTTCTTGATTGGCTGTCCAATAAAAAATAATATTCCCCGGCGATGCCCAAGCTCGGCATGGAAGCCATACGCCGCCGGCAGTTGATCGAGGCCACGATCGCGGCGCTGCACGAGGACGGCATGGCCGATGCGACCGTGTCGCGGATCAGCGCGCGCGCGGGTGTCTCGGCCGGCATCGTGCATCATTATTTCGAGAACAAGGACGACCTGCTGGAGGCTGCCCTGCGGGCGCTGGCGGAGGACCTGCGCCGGGCCGTCGTGCGGCGCCTCAAGCGGGCGAGCGAACCGCGCGACAGGCTGCGGGTGGTGATCGACGGATGGCTCGCGCCCGAGCAACTGACGCCCGCCGCGGTGGCGGCGTGGCTTGCCTTCGTCGGCCAGGTGCGCGCGGCGCCGCGCTTCGCGCGCATCCAGCGCGTCATCAATCGCCGGCTGCACAGCAATCTGAAACATGCGTTGCGGCGGCTGGTGACGGCCGCCGACGCCGAACGCATCGCGATCGGGCTCGGCACCTTGCTCGACGGGCTGTGGTTTCGCGCCGCCGTGGCACCGGACGGCTTCGCGCCCGAGGCGGCGCGAGGGCTGGCGCTCGACTACCTCGAGCTGCAGCTGGACAGAAGCCGCGGCGCGCAGCCCGTCCGCTAGAGCCAGCGGCGCACGCCCGACTTGTAGGCGACATACGCCGCTCCGAACTTACGTTCGAGGTAGCGCTCCTCGCGGGCGATGACGCCGTAGCGCAGCACGACGAGGATCGGCGCCACGAGGCCGAGCACCCACGCGCTATCGATCGCGATCGCGATCCCCGTATAGGCCAAGACGAGCGCGACGTAGATCGGGTTGCGCGAGTACCGATACGGGCCGTCGGTCACCAGCGCGGTGGTCGGCCGGTTCGTCGGGATGTTCGTCCCGGCCCGGCGGAACCGCAGCGCGGCCGGAGCGAACAGGCCAACGCCCAGCAAAATGAGGGCGCCCGCCAGCCCATATTGCAGCCCGCCGGGCAGCATCGCGGCGGGCCAGAGCCGGTCGAGCAGCAGCCCCGCCGCGATGCCGCCGAGGAAGAGGAACGGCGGGTGGAGGATGACGCCCGCGGTGTCGCGTTCGCCGGTCATGGCCGGTGCCCCTTGGGTCAAATGATCGAGCGCCGTCCACTCGCGGGGCCGCTCGCATTGGCGTCGCATGGGACGCCTCGACAATCAGCCTGTCAATTGCCGCGACAGTGGTGGGCCGTCGCCCGCCGACGCGCCGGCAATGCCGTTGCCGCGGCGCGGCGGTCGGCGCATGATGGCCGGCACGTGACGGACGCGGAGGGATGCATGTCGGAGCGGGTGCCCTTTCCGGCGCAATCGCCGCGCCTGATCGCGCTCTATGAGTACTGGTCGAGCAAGAGGGCCGACCGCGCCATGCCGTCGCGGGCCGACATCGACCCCCCGTCGAGATCAAGCCGCTGCTGCCCTACGTCATCGTCGCCGACCTTCACGACAACCCGGTGCGGGTTCGCTACCGCCTAACCGGTACCGCGGTCACCGAGGCATACGGGCACAACTTCACCGGACGATGGCTGCACGAACTCGACGTGGACGGCGGCGTCGCGCTGTGGACCGAGCGGTACGCGGAACTGATGCGCTCGCGGCGGGCGACCTATTGCTGTCAGGTCGCCCGGCTGCACCACGGCGGCAGCATCAAGGTCGAAGGCATCATGCTGCCGCTGTCGAGCGATGGCGCGGCGGTCGACAAGGCCCTCGAAGTCGAGGACTACGACAGCCTGCTGCGCCTCGGTCCCGAGGAGCGCCGGACGGCGGTCTGGCGGCTGGAGACCGTCTCGGTCCCGCTCGACGGCGCGGGGTCACAAGCGTAAGGAATAGCGCGCCAGCGCTCACGCCTCGATCGCGTCCACGATCTCGCCCGAAGGCTCGAAGCAGGCGGCCACCAGCGGCCCGCCGAAGCCGCAGCCGGCGTCGAGGCTGGTGGTGTAGCTGGCCACCCGGATGCCCGCATGGGCGCGATCGAAGCCGCGCACCACCCGCGCGAATCCGTCGAACGCGCGGTCGAGCCGGCCGAACCCCCCGATATTCCACCACAGGCTGTCGCTCTGGGCGGTGAGCGGCCGGCCCGGATCGATGCCGGCATGGACGAACAAGAGCCGGCCGTCGTCCGTGTAGGCGGCCCGGCGCAGCGCCGTCATCAAATCGAAATGGCCCGGTTGACGCTGCATGGCGGCGCGCAAGGAGCCGGTCCACCTGGTCAGCGCCAGCGCACCCTGTCCGGCGCAGGCTCTCGCCTGCTGCAAGTCGCCGCCATAGGCCTCGATGGTGGCGCCCACCCCCTGCTCCAGCATCCAGGCCAGCACCTCGCGCGGATTGGGCGCGAACTGCAGTTGCAGCAGCTTCTGCCACATCTCCTCCTGGCTGCCGCGCAGGTAGCAGACGTCGGTGGCGAACACGCGCGGCCGACCGATCACTCGACGGCGGAAATCGAGCAGTGAGTCGAGCGCGGCGCGAATCGAGCCGCCGCGGCCGAGATAATTGCCGAGGTACACGAGCCGGTCGCCGCGCTCAAAGCGCGCCCCGAGCGCGTCGTGCAAGGCGGAGAGCCGCTGCGCTTCGCCATGGATCGAGGCTACCGCCCAGATGCGCCGGCAGCGGCGCAAGACCGAGAAATTGCCCGCTTCGGACATCCGGGGCGGAGAGCGGGAGCGCCGCCGGCCGCGGCGCCGGCTACGCCGCCTTCAGCAACTGCTCCAGCCGCTGCGAGGCCGCGTTCTCGTCGATCGCCTCCACCGCCGCCAGCTCGCGCGCCAGCCGGTCGAGAGCGGACTGATAGATCTGCCGCTCGCTGTACGACTGGTCGGGCTGATCGGCTTTGCGGTGCAGGTCGCGCACCACCTCGGCGATCGACACCGGATCGCCGGAGTTGATCTTCGCCTCGTACTCCTGGGCGCGCCGGCTCCACATCACCCGCTTGACGCGCGAGCGCCCCTTGAGGGTAGCGAGAGCCGTATCCATCACCTTGCGGGTGGAGAGCCGCCGCAAGCCAGAGTACTTCGCCTTGCCGACCGGCACGCGCAGCGTCATGCGGTCCTTCTCGAACAGGATGGTGATCACCTGCAGGGCTATGCCGGAGATCTCCTGGGCCTCGATGCCAAGCACCTTGCCCACGCCATGGGTGGGGTAGACCACGAAATCGCCGGTCCGGAACCCGATATCCTTGGCCAGGATGCGCCGGGTCTTTTCCGCCGCACCCGTCGCCGTTCCATTGCTGCGCATCATGCTCGACTTCCTCGCCACCGAATGCTGTCGCATCTTTCGTCCACCCCGGCCAACAGGGACGCCTTCGCGCGAACGTCCCAGAACGCGCCCCCAAGGGTTGTGATAACCGAAAAACGGCGAGACCGCCCGGCCCAGACCCATTCGCAGGCGAGGTCAATTCCCCGGCCGCCTCGTCAACTTCGCTAACCTAGCACAAGGCCGAGCGCAAAACAACTCGAAATCGCAACGAGTCTCTCTAAGATTTTGTTTTACAACACTTTTACCTGAACGATCCGGCGCCTGCCGCAGTCAGCGCTTGGCTGGGGTCGGGTCGAAGTACTTGGCGAACTTGTCGGGCGCGCCCTTGAACTGGTCGGCATCGGGCGGCGGCTCGGTCTTGCGCGTGATATTGGGCCAAGTTTCCGCGTATTTGTGGTTGATCTCGACCCAGCGCTCGGTGCCCGGCTCCGTGTCGGGCAGGATGGCCTCGACGGGGCATTCCGGCTCACAGACGCCGCAGTCGATGCACTCGTCCGGGTGGATCACCAGCATGTTTTCGCCTTCATAGAAGCAGTCGACGGGGCAGACCTCGACGCAGTCCATGTACTTGCATTTGATGCAAGCCTCGTTGACTATGTACGTCATCGCATTCTCCAGCCGTCCCGGCGATTTCCGCCGACACCGGACGGCGCTGCCGCTCTCCTGGCCTTGCCTAACATGGCCCCGCGGCGCGAAGCAACTCGAACGGAGGAGACGGAGCCGCCCCGTTCAATCGTTCGCCTCCGCGCCGGTCCAACGATCCATGGCGCGTCGGTCGCGTTTGGTGGGCCGCCCGGCGCCGGGGTCGCGTCGGACTCCCGCGGGCACCGCCGGGCGCGCCACCAGGTCCTCGTACAGCAGTCGCGCCTCGGCGGCGGGGCCGCGGCGCTGGCCCAACGCGCGGACGCGGACCACCCGGATGTAGGGGCCGCGCGCCAGCGTTAGCACGTCGCCTGGCCGCACCGTCTGGTGGGCCTTGACGATCGGCGCGCCGCGCAGCCGGACGCGGCCGCTGGCGCACAGGCGCGCGGCCAGCATGCGGCTCCGGCAGAAGCGCGCGTACCACAGCCATTTGTCGAGCCGCAGCTTGTCCGCCGGCTCGTTCATTTTCGAAATCGAAGTTCGCTCAACATGGCGAACGGCGAGTCCGGCGGCGCGCCGCCGGCTCTGGACGGCCTCTCCTTGCCGAAGCGTGGCGCCTGCCGGCGGACGCGGCCGGGCCGCGCCGGCGCGAAGCTGACGATGCCGGCCTCGCTGCTGCCGCCGTAGCCGAGAGCGGCGAGAACGTCGCCAAGCTCGGGCAATGCGCAGCCGATGGTGGCGCGCAGCGCCTCGGTGGCGGCGAATGGGCCCTGCCGCGCCAGTTGACGCGCCGCCTTGGCGAGCCGTTCCAGGGCGTCGAGCCGCACGGCGAGCCGACCCATGCGCCGGTATCCCAGCGCCAGGCACAGCTCGGCCGGCACGTCCTCGGCGGCGAAGCTCGCCGGCCGGCCGGCCGGCAGCACCGGCAGCGGCTGCTGGCGGTGGATGGACCACAGAAGCGCGGCGAGGGCCGCGGCTCCGGGCTGCCCCGGACCCGCGATCCAGATGCTCTCCGTGCCAAGGCGCAAGCCGAGGCGGGCAAGCGCCCGGCGATCCCGCGGGCCGAGCGCGTCCACCTGGGCCGCGCCATCGCCGCGCGGAATCGCGCCCAGCCGCTCGACGAGCTGGAAGACGAGACCGCGTGCGGCCCCGGCGAGCGGCGCCTCCCTGGCCTGACACAAGACGGCGAGCCGGCGGCGGAGCAACCGATCGAACCATTGTGCCAGCCGGCGGCGCAGACGCTCGCGCGCGGGGCCTTCCAACAAGTCGCTGGCATAGGCCTCGACGCGCGGCGCCAGAGGGCTCGCGCCGCCGGAGAGGCGGCCGACGGAGGCCCCCTTCCAGGCGATGTATCCCGCCGCGGTCAGGGCGAACGCGTCGTCTTCCGCCTCCTCGCATCGCTTGAGCCGCGCCGGTATCTCGCGCCCCAGGAGGGCCCGCCGGGCCGAGGCGACGAGCGAGCGCCGCTCGGCCTGCCCGGCGGCGCGGTCCGGCACGAATCGGAAACCTTCGAGACGGCCGACCGGCTGGCCTTCGACGGTTACCTCGCCGTCCTCGGCCACCGCCCCTAGCAGCCGGCCGCCGCCTTTCATGCGCCGCACCAGCACCGCCTGGCGGCGGTCGACGAAGCGCTGGGTCAATCGTTCGTGCAAGGCGTCGGACAGCCGATCTTCGATGGCCCGCGTGCGCTCCTGCCAGTGCGCCGCGTCGGCGAGCCAGTCGGGGCGATAGGATATGTACGTCCAGGTGCGGACGTGAGCGATGCGCCCGATGAGGGTGTCGATGTCGCCCTCGGTGCGGTCGAGCGAGGCGACCTGGCGGGCGACCCAGTCCTCCGGCAAGCGGCCGTCGGCGGCGAGATGGCGAAAGATCTGGCCCAGCAGCCGGGCATGGGCGTCGGTCAGCATCTTGCGAAAGTCGGGGATCTGACAGACCTCCCACAACAGCTCGACCCGGCCGCGGCCCTGGGCGAGCCGCATCGCCTCGTCGTCGCGGATCAACGCCGCTAGGGCCTGCTGGTCCTCGGCTTCCCTGGCCCGCGTCAGACCGTCGCGCTCCGGCCGGCGGCCGAGACTGCGCGCCAGGTGCGCCGGCGAGCGAAAGTCGAGATCGTGATTGCGCCAGAAGAGCGCCGCCAAGGGATCGAAACGGTGGTTCTCGATCGCCTCGACGATTTCGGGCTCGAGCGGCCCCACTTCCGCGGTGGTGCCGAAGCTGCCGTCGTTCATGTGGCGCCCGGCGCGCCCGGCGATCTGCGCCAGCTCGGCGGCGGTGAGCCGGCGCGGGACCCGGCCATCGTACTTCCGGAGCGCGGCGAAGGCCACGTGTTCGAGGTCCATGTTGAGGCCCATGCCGATGGCGTCGGTCGCCACCAGGTAGTCCACCTCGCCCGCCTGGTACATGGCGACCTGGGCGTTGCGGGTGCGCGGGCTGAGCGCTCCCATCACCACCGCCGTGCCGCCGCGCTGGCGGCGAATGAGCTCCGCGATGGCGTACACGTCGGCGGCGGAGAAGGCGACCGCGGCGCTGCGCGGCGGCAAGCGGGTGAGTTTCTTGGGGCCGGCGTAATTCAAGGTGGAAAAGCGCGGCCGGCCGATGACCTCGGCCTCGGGCACGAGCTTACGCAGCAGCGGCCGGACGGTGTCGGCGCCGAGGAACATGGTTTCGTCCTCGCCGCGGGCGTGCAGCAGCCGGTGGGTGAACAGATGCCCGCGCTCGGGGTCGGCGGCCATCTGGATTTCATCCACCGCCAGAAACCCGACCCGCCGGTCGAGCGGCATGGATTCGACGGTGCACACGAAATAGGCGGGATGCGCGGGCAGGATCCGCTCCTCGCCGGTGACGAGCGCCACCGCCCCCGCGCCCTTGAGGCGCCGCGCCCGGTCGTAGTTCTCCCGCGCCAGGAGGCGCAAGGGAAACCCGATCATGCCGGTGCGATGGCCCAGCATGCGCTCCATGGCGAGATAGGTCTTGCCGGTGTTGGTGGGCCCGAGGACCGCGGTAACGCGCCTCTCCGAGCGGGCGTGCATGACAAGAAGATCGACCGCCGAGGCGGCAATTGCAAGCGCCCGGCATTGATGGCGGGCGCCGATCTCGACAAGATCGCGAAGCCCGACGGCGCCGACCCCGCCGCCTTCGCCAGGCGTCTACCCGGCCTGAGAGCGGGCGTCAGAGCATGATCCAACCAGTTGGAACCGGCTGCGCCGGAGGGCTTTTGCGTCGCGGGCAGGAGAAGGGCGAGACGAGTAGCGGGGACTACGCGCGAGCCCTTCGACGAACCCGCGATGCAAAAGCCCCCGGCCCTTCGGGTTGCGCCGTGGCGGGCGCCCGCGGCGTTGCGCCGCTTGGTCGATGAACCACATCGGCCTGCGCGGCGCGCCTGGCGGATCGCCTCGCCAAGGACGCAACGCAGGCGATCCCAACTGGTCGGATCATGCTCTAGGGCGCGGCGTCGGCGAAGTGTATCAGCGCCGCGCCCAGCACGGGGCCGGTCTCGCCCGCCTGGACGATCACGGCGCAGCCATCGCCGCCGGCCGCGACATCGAGTGGAAACTCCGCGGGCTGCGCGTTCCATTCGCCGAGCCGGCGCCACTCCCGCACGACATGGTAGTTCTTCAGCGTGACGCCCGCGTTCTCGCCGCGCGGCACGACGGTGGTTTTCTCCCGGTCGAAAACCGCGAGCCACACGGTCGCCGGTTCGGCCAAGTCGATGGCGGCGCCGGGCAGGATGACGCGCCACTGGCCGGGCGCGGTCTCGCGCAATTCGACCGCGATCTTGCCGCGCCGCGCGGCGGCGATCTTCCGTAAGACCCCGGCCCGGTCGGAGCCCACCTCGTCCACCTCGCCGTCGATCACCATCTGCGGGGTGTAGACCATGTTGCGGCCGAGGCTGCGGCCGTAGGCGCGCTGGCGCGCGGTCGCCTCGGGGCGGGCGAACGGGTCCTTCCAGCCGATGTAGTCCCAATAATCGACGTGCAGCGACAACGCCACCACGTCGGGCCGCATCGCAAGCTCGCCCAGGAACGCGTCGGCCGGCGGGCAGGAGTTGCAGCCCTGCGAGGTGAACAGCTCGACCACCACGGGAGCATCGGCTCGCGCCGGCAGCGCCGTCGCAAGCGCGGCGGCAAGCGCAAGGGCAAGACAGCGCGCGGGCATGGCCAGCACTGTAGGCGAGCCTGCGCCCGACCGGCCAATCACGTTGCGGTGATGCCCGCCGTTCCTGTCCGTCTCATGCCACCCGCCGATGCAGATCGCGCAGCACGTAAGGCAGGATGCCGCCGTGCCGGTAGTACTCGACCTCGTCCAGGGTGTCGATGCGGCAGACGACAGTCACGTCCTGCTGGCTGCCGTCGGCGCGCGCGACGCTGAGCGTCACCTCCGCGCCGGGCTTGATGCCCTGGCCGAGGCCGAGCACGGCGAACCGTTCGCCGCCGTCGAGCGCAAGCGTGCGGCGCGTGGTGCCCGCCTTGAACTGTAACGGCAGCACGCCCATGCCGACCAGGTTGGAGCGGTGGATGCGCTCGAAGCTCTCCGCCACCACGGCGCGCACGCCCAGCAGCATGGTGCCCTTGGCGGCCCAGTCGCGCGACGAGCCGGTGCCGTACTCCTTGCCGGCGATGATGACGAGAGGCACGCCTTCGGCCTTGTAGCGCATGGCGGCGTCGTAGATCGACATCACCGCGCCGTCGGGCTTATGGCGGGTGACGCCGCCCTCCACCCCAGGCACCATCTCGTTCCTGAGCCTGATGTTGGCGAAGGTGCCGCGCAGCATCACCTCGTGGTTGCCGCGCCGCGCGCCGAACGAGTTGAACTCGCCGACCGCGACGCCGCGCTCGATGAGATAGGCGCCGGCCGGGCCGTCCTTCTTGATCGAGCCGGCGGGCGAGATGTGGTCGGTCGTGATGCTGTCGCCCAGCAGCGCCAGCGGCCGCGCGCCGAGGATGCTTTGCGCCGCTGCCGCGGGCCCGGCCGACATGCCCTCGAAGTAGGGCGGCAGCCGCACATAGGTCGAAGCCTCGTTCCAGGCATAGGTCAGGCCCTTGGCCTTGGCCATCCGGCGCCACGCCCGGTCGCCGGTGAAAACGTCGGCGTAGCGCTTGCGGAACATGGCCGGCGTGACCGACTTGCGGATGGTGTCGTGAATCTCCCGGTTGGAGGGCCAGATGTCCTTGAGATAGACCGGCTTACCCTTGCGGTCGTGCCCGATGGGCTCCTTGAGCAGGTCCACCCTCATCGAGCCGGCGATCGCGTACGCCACCACCAGCATGGGCGAGGCGAGGTAGTTGGCCCGCGTCAGCGGATTGATACGGCCCTCGAAGTTGCGGTTGCCCGATAGCACGGCGCAGGCGACCAGGTCGCCGCGCCCGATCGCCTCGGCGATGCCCTCGCCGAGCGGGCCGGAGTTGCCGATGCAGGTGGTGCAGCCGTAGCCCACCAAGTTGAAGCCCAAGGCATCGAGGTGCTTCTGCAGGCCCGACTTGACGAGATAGTCGGTGACCACCTTCGAGCCGGGCGCGAGCGAGGTCTTGACCCAGGGTTTCGTCTTGAGGCCGCGCCGCGCCGCGTTGCGGGCAAGCAGGCCGGCACCCAGCATGACGCTGGGATTGGACGTGTTGGTGCAGCTCGTGATGGCGGCGATCACCACGTCGCCGTCGCCCAGCGAAAAGCTCTCCTCGGCAACCGGCAGGCGCGCCAGGTTGACGTTCTTCTTGCCAAAGGTCTCGGCCAGCGCGCGCCGGAAGTCGGATGCCGCCTCTGACATCGGCACGCGGTCCTGCGGCCGCCTTGGGCCGGCGAGGCTCGGCTCTACCGTGCCGATATCGAGCTCGAGCACCTCGGTGAACACCGGGTCCGGCGCCTTGGGGCCGCGCCACAGTCCTTGCTTCTTGGCGTAGGCCTCGACCAGCGCCACGCGCGCGGGCGCCCGCCCGGTCGCCTTCAGGTACCGGATGGTTTCCTCGTCGACCGGAAAGAACCCGCAAGTGGCGCCGTACTCGGGCGCCATGTTGGCGACCGTCGCCCGATCGGCGAGCGCCAGCTCGTCGAGGCCGGGGCCGAAGAACTCGACGAACTTGCCGACCACGCCTTTCGCGCGCAGCGTCTGCGTCACGGTCAGCACCAGATCGGTCGCCGTGGCGCCTTCGCGCAACTTGCCGGTCAGCCTGAACCCGACTACCTCGGGGATCAGCATGGAGATCGGCTGGCCAAGCATCGCCGCCTCCGCTTCAATCCCGCCGACGCCCCAACCGAGCACGGAGAGCGCATTGATCATGGTCGTGTGGCTGTCGGTGCCGAACACCGTATCGGGATAGGCGAGCGTCCGCTTGCCCTCCGCCGCCGTCCACACGCCTTGCGCCAGATACTCCAGATTCACCTGGTGGCAGATGCCGGTGCCGGGCGGCACGACGCGGAAATTGTCGAAGGCGGTCTGGCCCCAGCGCAGGAAGGCGTAGCGCTCGCCGTTGCGCCGATACTCCAGGGCCGCGTTAGCGGCGAAGGCGGACTTGCTGGCGTAGCTGTCCACCATGACCGAATGATCGATCACCAGATCGACCGGCGACAGCGGGTTGATCCGTTCGGGATCGCCGCCCATCGCCCGCATCGCCGCCCGCATCGCCGCCAGGTCGACCACCGCGGGCACGCCCGTGAAGTCCTGCATAAGAACGCGCGCCGGGCGGAAGGCGATCTCCCGCCCGGAGCGGCGCCGTTTCAGCCACGCCGCCACCGCCTTCACGTCGGCCGGGCGGACGGTGCGCCCGTCCTCGTGGCGCAGCAGATTCTCCAGCAGCACCTTGAGCGAGCGGGGCAGGCGCGATATGTCGGGCAGGCCCGCCTGCTGCGCGGCGGGCAGGCTGTAATAGTCATAGGTTCGGCCGCCGACCTTCAACGTCCGGCGGCATCCGAAGCTGTCCAGGCTGCGAGCCAAGGGGAACCTCTCCCGAGGGGTGTTTCTCCGGCCTTGACAGCGCCGACCAGAACCCCGTCATAGAAATTCCCCGAAAGCGGAATAAAAGCAATGAATCGTTGCGGCCGATTCTGCCGAATATCTAGTAACTTATTGAAATAACATGTTGAATTTTTATGCACGGCCGTCTTCCGAGACACCGGCGGCACTGGGCCAAAAATCATAATTTCGCCACCTTCGGGGCGCATTCGGGCCATAGACGCCCCCTAGCTAAGTGACCCAGGAGACCTTCCCTCTCCGGTCGAGGTCCGCCAGCCGACCTTGATCCAAACCCTAAGGCTGGACGCAGGCGGTCACCTGTTTCCCCCAACAGGGTCGCCGTAGACGGCGCCGCGTTCCCTCCCCCCAGGGAACGCGGCGCTTTTCTATTGTCCAGCGCCCGCGCTGGGCTACCTTGGTGCCGATGAGCCTCCTGGTCGCCCGGGATCTCGCTTGCCGGCGAGCCGCACGCACGGTCTTCAGCGGCCTGGGCTTCGCGCTCGGCGCCGGGGGCGCGCTGGTGCTGGAAGGGCCGAACGGCAGCGGCAAGACGAGCCTTCTGCGATGTCTGGCCGGCCTGCTGCGCCCTGCCGCCGGGGACATCGTCTGGCAGGGATCGGCCATCGCCCGCGACCCGGAAGCGCACCGCGAGCGGGTCAATTACGTGGGCCATCAGGACGCCGTCAAACCGCTCTTGACCGTCGCGGAGAACCTGCGCTTCTGGGCCGGGTTCGCCGGCACCGGAACGGATGAGGCCGTGGCGCAAGCGCTCGATCGGCTCGCCATCTCGTCGCTGGCGTCGCTTCCGGCTCGCCTGTTGTCGGCCGGGCAGCGCCGGTGCGTGGCGCTTTCTCGCCTGCTGGTCCGCCCGGCCCCGCTGTGGCTGCTCGACGAGCCGGCCGCCGGGCTCGACGACGCGGCCGCCGAGCGTTTCCTCGCCGCCGTGGCGGAGCACCGGGCGAGTGCCGGCCTCGTCGTCGTCGCCTTGCACGGCGATGCCCGACTGCCGCAGGCGGAGCGCCTGCCGCTCGCCCGTTTCGCCCCCGATGCGGCGGAGATCGAACCGTGGTGAAGGCCTTTCTCTGCGTCGCCGGCCGCGACCTGAGACTAGCCTTCCGCCAGGGCGCCGACGCCGCATTCGTCGTCATGTTCTTCGTGCTCGCGGCGATGCTGTTCCCCTTCGGGGTCGGACCGGAGCCGAACATGCTGGCGCGTATCGGTCCGGGCGTCGTGTGGGTGACGGCGCTGCTCGCGGCGCTGCTGGCTACGGAGCGGCTTTTTCTCGCCGACCGCGAGGACGGCAGCGTGGACCTCCTGGTGCTAGCCCCGGCGCCGCTCGAGGTCACGGTCCTGGCCAAGGTGACGGCCCATTGGCTCGCCACCGGGCTGCCGCTGATCCTGGCGGCGCCGCTGCTCGCGATCATGTTCGGGACTGAGTGGAGGGGTCTGCCCGTGCTGCTCGCCACGCTCGCGCTGGGCACGCCGGTCTTGAGCCTGCTCGGCGCCATCGGCGCGGCGCTCACGCTGGGGGCGCGGCGCGGCGGGGCCCTGGTGCCGCTGCTGGTGCTGCCGCTTTATGTGCCGGTGCTGATCTTCGGGGTCGGCGCGGTCGATGCGGCGCTTGCCGGACTGCCGACGCGACCTTATCTGATGATTCTGGGCGGCCTGCTGCTGGC
>CAYPKW010000033.1:0-24911 GCA_964411425.1 uncultured Rhodospirillaceae bacterium | reverse complement strand
CGCGTTCGATAGCGACCCTAGAGCAAGATCGTTTCAGATTGAATCGGAATGATCCGATCTGATACGTGAATCTTGCTCGGCATCTAACATGTAGAGCCTGATCGCTTCGCATTGAAGCACGTCGTGCTTCAATGCGAAGCGATCAGGCTCTAGTCGGACCAGAAGGAACGGGGGATGACCGGCCGTTATCAGGAAGCGCACGCGAACTCGCTTGCCGACCCGCACCGTTTCTGGGCCGAGGCCGCCGCCGGCATCGACTGGCTCGGGCGCTGGGAGCGCGTGCTGGACGACCGCAATCCGCCGTTCTATCGCTGGTTCACCGGCGGCGTGCTGAACACCTGCTACAATGCCCTCGACCGGCACTGCGAACGCGGGCGCGCCGGGCAGACCGCGCTCATTTACGACAGCCCAGTCACCGGCACGGTGTGCCGCTTCACGTTCGGCGAGCTGCGCGACGCGGTGGCGCTGTTCGCCGGCGCGTTGGCGGCTGAGGGAGTCGCCAAGGGCGACCGCGTGCTCATCTACATGCCGATGGTGCCCGAGGCGGTTATCGCCATGCTCGCCTGCGCGCGCATCGGGGCGGTGCATTCCGTGGTGTTCGGGGGCTTCGCCGCCAACGAGCTCGCCAGCCGCATCGACGACGCCACGCCGCGGCTCGTGGTGTCGGCCTCGTGCGGCGTCGAGCCGGGCCGCATCGTCTCCTATAAGCCGCTGCTCGACGCCGCCATCGACATGGCGCGCCACAAGCCGGAGCGCTGCATCGTTCTGCAGCGGGCGATGCAGCCCTGCTCGCTCAGCGCGCCGCGCGACATCGATTGGGCGACGGCGCTCGACGGCGCCAAGCCGGCGGACTGCGTTCCCGTCGCCGCCACCGACCCGCTCTATATTCTCTACACCTCCGGCACCACCGGCCAGCCCAAGGGCATCGTGCGCGACAACGGCGGGCACGCGGTGGCGCTCAACTGGTCGATGAAGAACGTCTACGGCGTGGCGCCGGGCGAGGTGTTTTGGGCGGCCTCGGACGTGGGCTGGGTGGTCGGTCATTCCTACATCGTGTACGCGCCGCTCTTCGCCGGCTGCACCAGCATCCTGTTCGAGGGCAAGCCGGTCGGCACGCCCGACGCCGGCGCCTTCTGGCGGGTGATCTCGGAGCACGGCGTCGCGGTCCTGTTCACCGCGCCCACGGCGTTCCGCGCCATCAAGCGCGAGGACCCGGACGGCCGCCTCATCCGGCGCTACGACCTGTCGCGCTTCCGCACCCTGTTTCTAGCCGGCGAGCGATCCGATCCGCCGACGCTGCAATGGGCCGAGAGCCACCTCGGGGTGCCGGTGATCGACCACTGGTGGCAGACCGAATCGGGCTGGCCGATGGCGGCCAATTGCATCGGCATCGAGCCGCTGCCGGTGAAGCACGGCTCGCCCACCAAGCCGGTGCCCGGCTGGGACGTGCGCGTCGTCGATGGCGCGGGCCGCGAGGCGAAGCGCGGCGAGATAGGCGCCATCGTCTGCAAGCTGCCGCTGCCGCCCGGCACGCTGCCGACGCTGTGGAACGCCGATGAGCGCTACCGGGCCTCCTACCTCGAGGCGTTTCCCGGCTTCTATCAGACCGGGGACGCCGGTTACCTCGACGAGGACGGCTACCTCTACGTCATGTCGCGCACCGACGACATCATCAACGTGGCGGGCCATCGCCTGTCCACCGGCGCGATGGAGGAGGTGCTGGCCGCCCACCCGGACGTGGCCGAGTGCGCGGTGATCGGCGTGGCCGACGAGATCAAGGGCCAGGTGCCTCTGGGATTCCTCGTGCTCAAGGCGGGGGCGGGCACGGCGCATGCCGCGGTGGTGCGGGACGTGGTGCGAATGGTGCGCGAGCGCATCGGCCCGGTGGCCGCCTTCAAGTCGGCGACGGTGGTGAAGCGGCTGCCCAAGACGCGCTCCGGCAAGATCCTGCGCGGCACCATGCAGAAGATCGCGGACGGCGAAGACCACAAGGTGCCGGCCACCATCGACGAACCGGCGATACTGGCCGAGATCGCGGAGGCGTTGCGCGGCATCGGTTACGCCAAGGCACCTCGGTGATCGCGCGGCGTGGAGGGGTACGGCATGGATAAAATCTTGGCCGGCGCCCTGGGGCAGATCCGTTCTGTCCTGCCGCCGGGCAGTTCCGTGTCCCGGGACCCGCCCGCCTTGGCGCCGCGATCGCGCTATTGGCTCGCGTTCCCGTTCCCGGAAGCGAAGAAGAATTGGCTGCTCTATCCCGAGGATGCCCGGCTCGGGCGCCGGGTTCTCGACCAGATCGGCTACCGTCACGAATTGGCGCCCGATCCTGGCCCGGCGCCGCGCATCATCGGGGTGGAGATCCCGCCGGAGGCACCCTGGCGCATGATCGGCGGCGCCAAGGACGTGGCGGTGATCCTGCAGAACTCGTCCTCGAAGTTCATCCTGTTCTGCATCGAGCGCACCGGCGGCGAGCCGATCGGCGTCATCAAGGCGGCGCAGCAGCCCGCGACGGCCAAGGGACTGGTGCGCGAGATGGGGCTGCTCGGCGAGCTGCATCGGCGCGGCCTCAGGCTGTCGCCGCGCCCGCTGGGGGCGGGATGGCAGTTCGACGACGGCTCCGGCCCGGCGGCGGTTGCGCAGGAGTTCATCGCCGGCGCGCGGCGCGCCGAGAATTGGGCCGGCGACTTCGAGGCTATCGTCCGCTGGCTCGACCAGTTGCGGCTCGTCGGGCGCACCGTATCGCTCAGGGCGCTGGCGGAGCGTCTCAGCCAGCGCATCGCCGCGGCAGGCGATGCGCCGGCGCATTGGGCGCCGATCCTAGCGCTGCTCCAGCGCGTCGAGGGGGCCGAGGAACTGCCGGCGGCGGTGTTCCACGGCGACTTCCGGCCCGATAATCTTTTGGTCGACCTTTCCGGCCGGATGGTCGCGATCGACTGGGAGTTCTGCGACAGTCACGGGCTGTCCGGTCTCGACTTCGCGCGTTACGTATTGGAGGAGGGTTATCGCGATCCCCGCGTGCTCAGCTTCGAAGCGCTGTTCGCGGCCCGTCGTCTCGAATGGATCGAACGCTACCGGGCGCATTTCTTTCCCGGCCCGGTGCCTTCGCTGGATCGCTTTCTCGCCTTGCACTTCTGCCAGCACTACACCGACCGGGTGCTCGCCTTCGGACGCTCCGAACTGGGCCGCGGCTTGCGGCTCCAGCGAATCGCCGCCAGCCGATGGCCGTCGGGACTGGACGGCGCTCAGAGCAAGATCGTTTCAGATTGAATCGGAAAACGATTCAATCTGAAACGTGAATCTTGCTCTGAATCCAACACTTAGAGCCTGATTCACGTTTCACGTTGAAGCACGAAGTTCTTCAACGTGAAACGATCAGGCTCTAGTCGGCCCGCCGTTGCTCCAGCTCACTCGGACGCAGGCTGCTTGGGCAGGAATTGGCTGATGTCGAAACCGCCCGGCAGCTTGCTCGGTTCCTTGGCGAGCTCGCCGGCCGGCGGCGCCGGGTGGTGGACGCCTGCCTTCTCGGCCGCCTTGCGCGCGCGGAGGATCGCCTGGTTCAGATCGGTCTGACTGCACAGGCCGAGCAGCACCGGATCGCGCGGGCGCAGATTGGGCGAGTTCCAGTGCGTGCGGTCGCGCACCGCGGCGATGGTCTGCTTGGTGGTGCCGATCAGCCGGGAGATCTGCGATTCCGGCAGTTCCGGATGGTGGCGCAGCAGCCAGGCGACGGCGTCGGGCTTGTCCTGACGCTTGGAGACCGGCGTGTAGCGCGGCCCTTTCGTGCGCGTCACCGGCAGGGGGATACTCTGCTTGGCCATCTTGAGGCGCGCCGCCGGGTCCGCGACGCAGCGCGCGATCTCCTCCGAAGTAAGCTGTCCGTTCGTGGTGGGATCGATGCCGATGATGCCGATCGCGACCTCGCCGTCGGCGATGCCCTGCACCTCAAGCGGATGCAGGAGGCAAAAATCGGCGATCTGCTCGAACGATAGCGTGGTGCTCTCGATCATCCAGACGGCGGTCGCCTTGGGCATCAGTGGCTGGGTCATATGTCCTCGCTTTAGCCGTGGTCGCGTTCAACGACCGGCGGCGTCCGCCCGCGAGCGGTTGGCACAGTAGAGGGACGACTGGAGCGATCATCGGGGGCGCCGACGAGGCGCCACATAGCATCGCCCGGCCGAAGGCGCCAGCGGAATCTCACGACACCGTCAGCACGATCTTGCCGATGTGGGCGCTCGATTCCATGAGGCGATGGGCCGCCGCCGCCTCGCGCAAGGGGAAGGTGGCGTGCAGCACCGGGCGCACGCGCCCGGCCTCGATCAGCGGCCAGACCCTGTCGGCGAGCGCCCGCGCGATGGCGCCCTTCTCGGCGACCGACCGCGGCCTCAGGGTTGAGCCGGTGATGGTCAGGCGCTTTGTCATCAGCGGCAGCAAGTTGAGCTCGACCGTACTGCCCTTGAGAAAGGCAATCTGAACCAGCCGGCCTTCGACGGCGAGGGCCTTGAGGTTGCGGCTGGTGTAATCGCCGCCCACCATGTCGAGGATGACGTCGACGCCGCGCCCCTCGGTCACGTCGCTCAGCACGGCGACGAAGTCCTCGCGCCGATAGTCGATCGCCCGCTCGGCGCCGAGCTTGACGCAGGCGGCGCATTTCTCGGCGCTGCCCGCGGTGGCGAACACGCGGGCGCCGAACGCGCGGCCGAGCTGGATCGCCGTCGTGCCGATGCCGCTCGAGCCACCGTGCACCAGCAGGCTCTCGCCCGGGCTGAGCCGGGCGCGCTCGAAGACGTTGGTCCACACGGTGAAGAACGTCTCCGGAATGGCGGCGGCCTCGACGAGACCGAGGCCGCGCGGCACCGGCAGGCACTGCGGCGCCGGCGCCGCGCAATACTCGGCATAGCCGCCGCCGGCCACCAGTGCCGTCACCGCCTCGCCAACCTGAAAGCCCTCGACGCCCTGGCCGAGTGCTACGATCCGTCCGGCGATCTCCAGGCCCGGAATATCGGTGGTCCCCGGCGGCGGGCTATAGGCGCCCTGCCGCTGCAGCACGTCCGGCCGATTGACGCCGGCCGCAGCAACTTGCACCAGCACGTCGCCCGGCCCGGGCCGCGGCAGCGGGCGCTCGGCCGGAACCAGGACCTCCGGCCCACCGGGGCGACTTATCTCGATGGCGGTCATCGTAGCGGGCAGTTTCGGCAACGCTTGGCTCCTCGATGGGCGGGCCAATCTGGCGGGAAGCGGTTCGGTCTAATATGATTGCCGCCGGCTGACAAGCTTGGGGACGCGAGCCATGGACACCGACGACCTGGAACCGCCGCGGCCGGTCTTGAAGCCGCTCGATTTCGACCAGGCCTCGATCGTCGATCTCAACGAGTACATCGCCCGGCTCGAGGCGGAGATCGCGCGGGCCAAGGCGAAAATCGCGGCCAAGCAGGCGCATCTGTCCGGCGCCGCTGGATTGTTCCGGGGCGCTTGAGGCATCTAGTGGATCGTCACTGGCAGATCAATCCCGGGCCTTCTTCCATCGTCACCCCGGACGAGCGAAGCGAGATCCGGGGTCCATCTCGCCGGCGGCGCCATGGACCCCGGCTCGCGCGGCTGTGCCGCTTGGCCGGGGTGACAACCGAAAAACGTCACACCGGGTATCATCTGTCAGAGTCGCACCGCTAGGGGGCTGCGACGCCGAATTTCCGTTCATCTATTCTTAACGAATTGGCCCTAGTTTCGATGCTGTCAGACGGTCCCTCCCCGGGACCTTATGGGTCGGTCATCGACCCTTCGTGACGCCTCCCTGTCTAACTACGCCGGCCTTGGGCCGGCGGTTTTTTACGTCGGGCCATGCGCCAAGGCGCGGTGTTCCTCCCGGCCGTGGCCAAGCGACGCGAAAAGGTGTTTCAATGATCGCAGCCGGCCCCCTTGCCGGGCCGCAACCGCCTGAAGAGCCTGCCATGGCCGACCCGAAGTTCCTCGCGTTCGAGACGCTGAGCCTGCATGCGGGCCAGCAGCCCGACCCGGCGACCGGCGCCCGCGCGGTGCCGATCTACCAGACCACCTCCTACGTCTTCGACGACACCGACCAGGCGGCGGCGCTGTTCAACCTTGAGCGGCCGGGCCACATCTATTCGCGCATCTCCAACCCGACCGTCGCCGTGCTCGAGGAGCGCATCGCGGCCCTCGAGGGGGGCGTCGGGGCGGTGTGCACGGCAAGCGGCCAGGCGGCGCTGCATCTCGCCATCGTGACCCTGATGGGGGCGGGCGGCCACATCGTCGCCTCGGCCTCGCTCTATGGCGGCAGCGTCAACCTCCTGAAAATTACCCTGCCGCGGTTCGGCATCGCCAGCAGCTTCGTCAACCCGCGCGATCACGACGGCCTCGGCCGGGCGATTCGACCCGAGACGCGGCTCGTTTTCGCCGAGACCTTGGGCAATCCGGGGCTGGAGGTGCTGGACATCGAGAAAGTGGCCGCCATCGCGCACCGGGCCGGGCTGCCGCTCCTCATCGACTCGACCTTTTCGACGCCCTACCTCAACCGGCCGTTCGAGCATGGCGCCGACCTCGTGTTCCACTCGGCCACCAAATGGCTCGGCGGCCACGGCGTCGCCATCGGCGGGGTATTGATCGACAGTGGGCGCTTCGGCTGGGAGAAGGCCGGCAAGTTCCCGACCCTCACCGAGCCCTATGCCGGCTATCACGGCATCGACTTCGCCGAGGAGTTCGGCCCGCAGGCGTTCATCATGCGCGCGCGCCTCGAGGGGCTGCGCGACTTCGGCGCCTGCATGAGCCCGGCCAACGCCTTCTACATCCTGCAGGGAGTGGAGACCTTACCGCTGCGCATGGCCCGGCACGTGGAGAACGCCGGTCGCGTCGCCGTCTTCCTGCAAGGCCACCCGGCGGTCGCCTGGGTGAATTATCCGGGGCTGCCCGACCATCCCGATCATGCCTTGGCGCGACGCCTCTTTCCGCGCGGCTGCGGCTCGATCATCAGCTTCGGGATAACAGGCGGGCGCGCGGCCGGCCGGCGCTTCATCGAGGCACTCAAGCTCGCCTCGCACCTCGCCAACGTGGGCGACGCCAAGACGCTCGTCATCCATCCCGCCAGCACCACCCATCAGCAGATGGACGCCGAGGCCCTCGGCGCGGCCGGCGTCGGCGAGGACATGGTGCGCCTCTCGGTCGGCATCGAGGAGGCGGGCGACATCATCGACGATCTCTCGCAGGCGCTACGCGCCTCGCAGCGGGGTTAGGCTGCGTGCTGCTAGAGGTCGCGGGCCGGGCCGCCTTCGCCGCCACCGGCGGGCGGTCCTTCGATCGCCGGCTCGGTTGCGTCGCCTTCGTCCACGGCGCCGGCATGGACCATACGGTATTCGCGCTGCAGGCGCGCTACTTCGCCCACCATGGCCACTCGGTGCTGGCGGTTGACCTGCCGGGGCACGGGCGCTCGGCCGGGCCGCCGCTCTCCTCGGTCGAGAGTCTTGCGGCATGGCTGCCGCGGCTGTTCGACGCCGCGGGCGTCGAGGCCGCGGCGCTGGTCGGCCACAGCATGGGGGCGCTCGTAGTCCTGGAGGCGGCGCGGCAAGCGCCCGGCCGCGTCGAGCGCCTCGCCATGCTCGGCGTCGCCGCCGCCATGCCGGTCCACCCGGACCTGCTGGCCGCGGCCAGGGCCGGCCGGCCCGAGGCCGGCCAACTGATCGCGTCCTGGGGGCATGGCCGGGCGGGGCATGTCGGCGGCAATCCGGCGCCCGGCCTGTGGCGCATGGAGGGCGGGCTGCGGCTACTGGAGCTGGCGTCCGCGGGCGTGCTGGCGACCGACCTCGCGGCCTCGGCCGCCTACGACGCCTTGCTCGCGGCACCGGGGGTGCGCTGCCCGACCCTGTTGCTGCTCGGCGCCGAGGATCGCATGACTCCCGTGGCCGCGGCGGCGGCGCTGGCCGACGCCATCGGCGGCGCGCGCACCACGATTTTGCCGGGCTGCGGCCACATGCTGATGAGCGAGCGGCCGAACGAGGTCATAGACGCGCTCAGGGGCTTCCTCGGCGGGAGCAGATAAGGAAGCGGCCGGGCGAATCCGCCCGGCCGCGTCGCGATGCCGAGATTAGGCGGCCTTGCCCTCGATCACCGGCCTGCCGTTGCCCTTGCGCTCGACCTTGATCGTGCGCGGTTTCATCGCCTCGGGCAGCTCGCGCGCCAGATCGACGTGCAGTAGCCCGTTCACCAAGGTAGCGCCCGCCACCCTGATGTGGTCGGCGAGCTCGAAGCGGCGCTCGAACGCGCGTCCGGCGATGCCGCGGTAGAGGAACTTGCGGTCCTCCTCCTGCCGGCCGATCTTGCCGGCGACCACCAGCGAGGATTCCTGCACGGTGACGTTGAGGTCGTCCTCGCCGAAGCCCGCCACCGCCATGGTGACGCGATAGGCGTCCTCGCCGGTCTTCTCGATGTTGTAGGGCGGGTAGGAAAGCGCGCTCTCGTCCATGCTGAAGGCCGCGTCGAGCAGGTTGTTCATCCGCTCGAAGCCGACAGTGGAACGGAACAGCGGGGTAAGATCGAAGCTACGCATTGCCATATCCTCCATTGAGCAACATGGGTTGGGCGCGTACCGCGCCCGGGTTCACGGCGCCGGGACCCCACTCGGGCATCCCGACAGCATTGAGATGGTAAACGCCGGCAGACGAATCAAGAGGCGCTGCCGCCGGGAAGAAACGGTTAACCTGTGGTCCGGTATGTTGCCAGACCGCGCGGGGGGCTGGCACCGGGCGGCCGGAAAGGAGGGTTTCAGCCATGATGGCGGCGACCGGTTCCGTCGCTTTCTTCGACCGTATGTTCGACGAAGCCATGGCGCTTCTGGTCGAGGCCCGCGACCACGTCGCCGAGCGCGAGCGGACCGCCGCGAACCGATTGCAGCCGACGCTGCAGCTTCTGGTGAGCTGCGAGACCCTGCGCGTTACCGCCCGGCTCACCCAGGTCATGGCCTGGCTGCTCGTGCAGAAGGCGATCCACACCGGCGAATTGAGCCGCGCCGAGGCCCGCGAGGAGTGTTTTCGGCTGGGTGGGCGCGAGGTCTGCCTGATCGCGGACCCATGGAGCCCCGTGGAATTGCCGCGCCCCCTGCAAAGCCTGCTGCGGCGCAGCCACGGGCTTTATCAGCGCACCGCCCGGCTCGACGACCTTGTCGAGGCGCGCGGCAACGGCGAAACGCCGCCCGGGCGCCGCCTGCGCGACGCCACGCGCGCGGGCAAACGCAAGAAGCCTTCCTAGAGACCGCGCCTAGAAGCGCCGTCAGCTTTTCAGCCCGAGGCTCTTGAAGCGCCTGTTGAACTTGGCGAGCTGGCCGCCGGTTTCGAGCAGGCGGTGGACGCCGGTCCAGGCCGGGTGCGACTTGGGGTCCACGTCGAGCCGCAGCGTGTCGCCCGGCTTGCCCCAGCTCGACCGGGTCTTGAAGCTGGTGCCGTCGGTCATCAACACGGTGATCTCGTGGTAGTCGGGGTGGATGCCCTTCTTCATCGGGTCGCTCCGGCTTTGCGAGGGCGTGCTTATAGCGAACGGCCGCCGCCCACGCAACTAGAGCCTGTCTCGTAGGCCGCCCAGCGTCATGGCGAGGATTGCGCCGAGCACCAGGGCGGCGCCGGCGAGCTGGGCCGGCGTCAGCGTCTCGCCCAGGACGAGCGCGGCGGCGCCGAGCGTCACCAGCGGCTCGATGTTGGACAGCAAGGCGACGCGCACCGGCTGGATCATTGGCAGGGCGGCGAATATCGCGATGGAGGCGGCGAGGTAGCACAGCGTCGCTCCCGACAACCCGACATAGCCGAGAACGGTCGTCGGCAGGCGGACGTCGCCGACAACCACGGCGAAGGCCCCGAACCCCAACAGCGCCCACATGTTGACGTAGAAATTCATGGTGACGGTATCGACCCGGCGCAGCACCGGGCCGCCGAACACCGTGAATACGCCGACCGAGATCGCGGCGAGGGACGCGAGCGCGACGCCGCGCGGGTCGAGCGCGGCGAAGCTCGGGCCCAGGGCAAGCGCCAGGCCGAGGAAGGCTGTGGCGAGCGCCATGCCCTTGAGCCAGGTCATCGGCTCGCGCCCGACGAGGCTGGCCAGCACGCCCACGAACGGCGGATAGGCATAGAAGATCATCGCCGCCAGGCTGACCGGGATGTAGGCGACCGACGACAGGTAGCCGACCGACATGCCGAGCACGGTGAGCGCCATCCACAGGCTGGCGAGAAGGTCGGCGCGCGCCAGGCGGAACGAACGCCCGGCCAGCCGCCAAACGAGACCGATAACGACGACGAAGGCGGCGAAGCGAATCAGCACGACCGTATGCGCCGTGCCACCCCCGTCGTAGGACAGCCGCGACATGGTGGTGATGACGCCCCAGAATAGCGAGGCGAGAACGATGAGCCCGCTGCCCAGCCATTGCCGCCCGCGGTGTTGCATCTGCTCGCCGTTGCGCGGGGGTGCGTTTCTCGGCATGGCACTGGAGGGGCGTGGAACCGGCCGCCAGATAGCATGCCGCCCCGTCCTTCGCCATCCGGCAGGCGCGGCTTGACAGCCTAGCTTTCCTCCCGCACCTTGCCGTCTCGTCACGGAGCGGGTACAAATCCGCCTGAAGGACCCGCCCTGACGCAGGGGTCCGAAAAGGACGCACGCGGGAGGGTGGCGGCATATGCCCGATGGGGCGGGGAGCGCTGCGCTGGTGCAGTTGGCGCAGGTCGACGGTTCGGCCGGCCAGCCCATCGGAACGGTCGAGCGCGTCGAGGGAGCGGCGACTCTCACTCATTCCGACGGGACGAAGGTTAACGCGGCGCCCGGCCTGCCCGTCTTCCAGGGCGACGTCGTCGAGACCGGGGCGAACGGCGCGATCTCTCTCAAGTTCGTGGACGGCACGACGTTTTCGCTCAGCTCCGGCGGGCAACTGACCCTCGACGAGCTGGTCTACAACCCCGGCGGTTCCGGCAACTCGCTCGCCGCTTCCCTCTTGCGGGGCACCTTCGTGTTCGTGACCGGCGCCATCGCCGGCGCCGATGGCGAAGGCATGTCGGTGACGACGCCGGTGGGCACCGTTGGCGTGCGCGGCACCTCGGGCGGAATCACGGTGATGGTGGGCGGCCAGTGGGTCATCACCCTCTTTCCCGATCCCATCACCGGATCGGTTGGCAAGATCACGTTCCGCGCGCTCGGCGGTCAGACGGTGGTCCTGGACGATCCCCTAGAGGGGACCTCGTTGCTCCCAACGGATACGGGAGCCCCCCAGGAGTTCGTCCTGACGGGCGCCGCAGCGGCCCAACTGTTCGAAGCCGCACTGCAAGCGGTGCCGGGGGTGCAAGAGCAGTTGCAGCAATTGCAACAGCAGCAGGACAACCCCGATCAGCAGGGCCAGCAGGATCCGCTGACGATTTTCGCCGAGCTGCCCCCGGCGGTGCAGCTCTCTGTGCTGACGGCGCTGGTCAGCCTCGGACAGGAGGCGTTGGGTCTCCAGTCGCTCGGCGCGTTTACGGAAGAGCAGATCGCGTTCGTCGTCACGGACAGCCCCGTCGTGGGGACCGCGCCGATCGAACCGCCGCCGACCGAATTCCTCGAACCGATTCCCGTGAGCGGGCCGACCGCGATCGTCGGCACGGCGGGAGCGGACACGATCTTGGGCAGCGCCGCCGCCGAAAGCCTAAGCGGGCTTGGCGGCGACGACCTGCTCTCGGGCGGCGGGGGCAACGACACCCTCGATGGCGGGCCCGATATCGACACCGCGTATTTCGGCACGGCCGGCGGCGCCATCGCGGCGACGCTGCTGGACGGGACGGCGACCGGGGACGGCACCGACACGCTCACCGGCATCGAGAACCTGATCGGTTCCGACTTCGGCGACACGCTCACCGGCGACGGCTTGGCCAACATGCTGAGCGGCGGCGGGGGCAACGACTCGCTCTACGGCGGCGGGGGCAACGACTCGCTCCACGGCGGCGCGGGCAACGACACGCTGGCGGGCGGCCCCGGTGCCGACAGCTTCTACCACGCCGGAGCCGGCGACGGCGTCGATCTCATCACCGATTTCGGCGCCACGGAGGACGCGGCGACCATCCATCTCGACGGCGTCGCCTCGGATTACACCTTCAATCCCGCGACCGGCGCGCTCGTCCACGTCCCCCTGGGCCACGGCGTGATCCTGGGCGGCACGTCGGACCGGCCGGACGCGGTCGCCTTCGGCGGCGGCGAGGTGGAATTCGCGGGCGGCGGGGTGCTGGTCTCCTCGGAGGCATCGCTCGCCGGCGGCGGGGCGGACGATCTCCTGCTGCTGTTCGGGTCGGCCGATGGCGCAACGGCCGACGGCGCCGCCGGCAACGACCGCATCCTCGACCTGGCCGCCGGGGCCAACTTGCTGCTGGGCGGGTCCGGGTTCGACACTCTCACGGGCGACACCGGCATCGACACGCTAGTGGGCGGCCTCGACGACGACTCGCTGTACGGCGGCGATGGCACCGATACGCTCGATGGTGACGCCGACGAGCTGCTGGTGGGCGACGAATTCGTCTATGGCGGCGACGCGCACGGCTTCGGCGCCGACAGCATGGTGGGCGGCGGCGGCGACGACTACCTGGCGGGCGATGCCTATTCTTACTTCGGCAATGCTTACGGCTACGGCAACGACACGATGTCGGGCGGCGCCGGTAATGACGGCATGGTCGGCGACGCCTATTCCTATGACGGTGACGCCTACGGCACCGGCGACGACAGCATGGACGGCGGCGACGGCAACGACGTCTTGGTTGGCGATGCCATCTCAGAGGGTGGTAATGCTTACGGCACCGGCAACGACACCCTGGACGGCGGCGCCGACAACGACACCATGACCGGCGACGCCGCGGCCTTCGGCGCCTACGGCTCGTTCTATGGTGCCTATGGTTACGGCGACGACAGCATGACGGGTGGCTACGGCGACGACATGCTGGTGGGCGATGCGATCTCGGAGAACGGCTACGCTTTCGGCGCCGGCAACGACACCCTAGAGGGCGGCCCCGGCAACGACACTTTGATCGGCGACGCCTATTCCTATGACGGTGACGCCTACGGCACCGGCGACGACAGCATGGACGGCGGCGGCGGGGACGACAGCCTCTATGGCCAGGGCGGCGACGATTTCCTGATTGGCGGCGCGGGCAACGACACGCTCGACGGTGGCGCGGGCTTCGATACCGCGAGCTTCCTCAACGACACGGCCGGCGGCGTGTATGTGAATCTCAACTACAACACCGCTTTGGACGGTTACGGCGACACCGACGCGCTCTATGGCATCGAGGTCGTGGTCGGCTCGGAGTTCAACGACACCATCATCGGCGACAATTACTACAATTACTTCCATGGCAACGGCGGCAACGACTTCCTCGACGGCGGCGACGGGTTCGATGCGGTCTTATTCCGGTACTCGTCGGACGGCGTCACCGTCAACCTGAACATCCAGGACGGCCTCACCGGCCAATACATAAGCGCCAGCCAGGGCACCGACACGCTGGCCGGTTTCGAGGCGGTGTACGGGTCGAATTACGGCGACTCGCTGGTGGGCGACGACTACGGCAACTGGATGGCAGGGTACGGCGGCGACGACACCCTCGTCGGCGGCGGCGGCTTGGACGTGCTCGTGTTTTACGGCGCCGATGCGGGCGTGCACTTCGACCTCTCGACCATGCAGGACGTCCCTGTCGATCTCGGCGCCAGCCTCGGCACCGATTCCGTCTCGGGCTTCGAGGGGCTGTTCGGGTCGTCCTACAACGACACGCTGGTTGGCGACGGGAACGACAACTTCCTGGACGGCTTTAGGGGCGACGACAGCCTCGTCGGCGCCGCCGGCAACGACACCCTGCGTGGGCGTACAGGCGACGATTTCCTCGACGGCGGCGCCGACATCGACACCGCCTTCTTCCGCCGCGCGACCGGCGGCGTCACGGTCGATCTCAATTATCAAGGCGTTGGGCAATACGTCGGAGGCGGCCAGGGCACCGACACGCTCGTGGGCATCGAGAACCTGCGCGGCTGGGTGTTCGACGACAGCCTGACCGGCGACGGCGGCGCCAATTTGCTCGAAGGGCTTGGCGGCGACGACACGCTCAAGGGCGGCGAGGGTAACGACACGCTCAGCGGCGGCGGCGACGACGACTCGCTGTACGGCGACGATGGCAGCGGCACGCTCGATGGTGACGGCACCCATAACCTGCTGGTGGGCGACGAATTCGTCTTTGATGGCGACGCGTACGGCTTTGGTGCCGACAGCATGGTGGGCGGAGGCGGCAACGACTACCTGGCGGGCGATGCCTATTCTTACTTCGGCAACGCTTCCGGCTACGGCAACGACACGATGTCGGGCGGCGCCGGCAATGACGGCATGGTCGGCGATGCATTCTCGGAGTACGGCTACGCCTACGGCACCGGCAACGACAGCATGTCCGGCGGCGATGGCGACGACGACATGGTGGGCGATGCAATCGCAGAGTCCGGCTACGCTCGCGGCACCGGTAACGACACCATGTCGGGCGGCGCCGGCAACGACGTGATGACGGGCGATGCCGGCGCCTTCGGCGCCTACGGCTTCGCCCTTGGCTACGGCGACGACAGCATGACGGGCGGCGACGGCGACGACGTCATGGTGGGCGATGCTGTTTCGGATTCCGGCTACGCTTACGGCGCCGGCAACGACACCCTCGAGGGCGGCGCCGACAACGACAGCCTTTACGGGCAGGGCGGCGACGACTCGCTTGACGGCGGCAACAACGACGACCTGCTTGAGGGCGGCGCCGGCAATGACACGATCGCCGGCGGCGCGGGCTTCGACATCGTATCTTTCTCCGGCGCGACTTCGGCGATTTCATTCACCGTCGGCGTCACCACTTCGGTCACCGCCGCGGGCATCGGCACCGACAGCCTCGCCACCGACATCGAGGGGGTGATCGGGGGCGCCGGCAACGACACGCTCACCGGCCCCAACGGCGGCGTCGGCGATTTGCTCGACGGCGGCGACGGCAACGATTTCCTCGATGGCATTAGCGGCGCCGACACACTCCGCGGCGGAAGCGGCGACGATCTCATCGACGGCGGCAGTGGCGCCGATGTCGTCATCGGCGGGCCGGGCAGCGATCACCTCATCGGCGGCTTGGGCAACGACACCTATCGGTTCGGGCTGGCGGACGGCGCAGACGGGATCTTCGAGAACAGCGGGACGGCCGATCAGATTGTCATCGAGAGCAACGGTGCCGCGCTCGACAGCCTCAATTTCGAACGGGTCGGAGACAACCTTCTGATCTCCTTCAACGGCCAGACGGTCTCCGTTACCGATCACTTCGAGCCGTTTGCCGCAGGCGTCGATACGGACATCGAGACGATGCAGTTTTTCGGCGGCGCCAGTTTCCTTGGCTTCGACCTGGGGACGGACACTTACAACCTCAGCGACGACGATTCGACGCCGTTGACGGACGGCGGGGGCTCGACCAACGGCGTCATCGCCTCGTCGAGCGCCGCCGAGTCGCTGAGCGGCGGCGACGGCAACGATCTGCTGTTCGGCAACGGGGGCAACGACACGCTCTCCGGCGGCAATGACAACGACCTGCTCATTGGCGGCGGCAACGACGACGTCCTCTTCGGCGACGCCGGCAACGATGTGCTCGACGGCGGCGCCGGAAACGATGTCCTCGACGGCGGGGCGGGCGCCGACCGCATCCTGTTCGGCCCAGGCACCGACACTGTGGACCTTGGCGCCGACGACTTGGCGAACGACCGCGTCGAGTTCAGTGGCGGCGATTTCCTCGACGCCGACTCCGTCATCAACTTCGAAGCCGATGGCCATGACGCCTTCGACCTGGACGCCCTTTTCGATGGCCTGGGCACGGCCACGGCCGACCGCGCGGAAGGCACGGGCTTCGCGATCCAGAACATCAACGAGCTCTGGATCAACACCGTGGGCGATGCCACAGTGTTCGAGGCGCACATCGCCACCGTCACCGTCACGGCCGGGACGTTCGACGCCGCGGACATAATTGTCGGCAACTTATAGGCGCTCCTCGATGCAAGGTGCGCTGGGCTGGGCGCGATCCGCCTTGCGCGGGCTGGCGCGCTATCGCGGGGCGTTCGGCAAGGGCCGCCTCGCCGGCGCCTTGCTGCTGATGGGCCTTCTCCTGCTGCGCGCCTGGGAGCCGCAGCCGGTGGAGGCCCTGGCGATGCGGGCATTCGACCTGCTGCAACAGGCGAATCCTCGGGCCGAAAGCGCCTTCCCGGTCGTCATCGTGGACATCGACGAGGAGAGCCTCGAAGCATTGGGCCAGTGGCCGTGGCCGCGAACGGTCATCGGCCGGCTGGTCGAGCGCCTCGCCGGGTGGGGCGCCGCGGCCATCGGCTTCGACATGGTGTTCGCCGAGCCGGATCGCACCTCGCCCGGCGAATTTCTTCGCTTCGCGCCGGACCTGCCGCAGGCGGCGCGCGAGGCGTTGCTGCGGCTGCCGTCCAACGACGCCGTTTTCGCGCGCTCGCTCGCGGGCCGTCGCGTGGTGCTGGGCCAGGCGGTGCTGACGGAAGCGGACGAAGCGCCGCCGCCGTCGCCCGCGGCAGCGGCGGTAGCGGAGATCGGCGGCAACCCGCGACCGTTCCTCTACCGCTTCGAGGGCGTGCTGCGGAACCTGCCCGAGATCGAGGCCGCCGGCGCCGGTGCCGGCCTGTTCAGCCTCGCGCCGGAGGTGGACGGATTCCTCCGGCGCGTGCCGCTGGCGGTGGCGGTAGGCGAGAGCATCCGGCCTGCGCTCGCCGTCGAGATGCTGCGCGTCGCCAGCGGGCAGTCGGCATGGGGGCTGCGCGTCGACCGGGCCGGCGTTGCCGCCGTTGTCGTCTCGGGCGTGTCCATCCCGACCGATCGGAGGGGGCGAGTGACGGTCCGTTTCGGGCCGCACGACGCGCGCCGCTTCGTTTCGGCCGCGGATGTCCTCAACGACCGAGTCGACCCGGCGCGCTTCGCGGGCCGGCTGGTTCTGGTCGGGACTTCCGCCGCCGGCCTGGGCGACCTGCGCGCCACCCCGGTGGCGACCGCCATGCCGGGCGTGGAGGTGCACGCCCAACTGCTCGAAACCATCCTGTCGGGCTCCTACCTGATCCGGCCGAATTACGCCCTGGGACTCGAACTCCTCGTCACGCTGGCCGCAGGCATGGCGCTCGTAGTTCTGGTTCCGATGGTGGGGGCGCGGTACACGCTGGCGCTGCTCGTCGCCATCTGCGCCGCCGCCGCCGGGGGATCGTGGTACGCTTTCGTCGAGAAATCGTATCTCGTCGACGGTGCGTTCCCGATCGCGGCCTCGGTGCTGCTCTATCTCCTGCTGGTCTACGCGGGGCAGTCGGAGGAGGAGCGCCGGCGCAAGCAGGTGAGCCAGGCCTTCGGGCGCTATCTGTCGCCGGTCCTGGTGCAGCAGCTGGCGCGCTCCCCGGACCGGTTGAAGCTCGGCGGCGAATTGCGCGACATGACGATCATGTTCGCGGACGTGCGCGGCTTCACCAGCCTTTCGGAACGCCTGCGAGACGATCCTGAGGCCCTCACCAGCCTGATCAACCGCTTTCTCACTCCCATGACCGACAGCGTGCTGGAGTTCGGCGGCACCATCGACAAGTACATCGGCGACTGCGTCATGGCGTTTTGGAACGCGCCGCTGCCGGACGAGCGCCATGCGGCGAACGCCTGCGGGGCGGCGCTGGCCATGCTGGCGGCGCTGGCGCGGCTCAACGAGGAGCTGGCCGCGGCCCCGTCCGATGCCAGCCACCCGATCGCCGGGCTGCGGCTCGACATGGGCATCGGCATCAACACCGGCCGCTGCATCGTCGGCAATATGGGATCGCTGCGCCGCTTCGACTACTCGGTGCTCGGCGATCCGGTAAATCTCGCCTCGCGGCTCGAGGCGCAATCGAAGAACTACGGGATGCCCGTCATCCTGTCCGAATTCACCCGGCGGCTCGCGCCGGACTATGCCGCGCTCGAGCTCGACCTGATCGCCGTGAAGGGGAAGACGGAGGCCGTCAGGGTGTTCGGTCTCATGGGCGGGCCGGAGCTGGCCGGCAGCGAAGGGTTCCTTGCGCTGCAGCGCGATCAGGCGGCGATGCTGGCGGCGTATCGCGCCGGGGATTGGGCCGCTGCGCGGGGGCGGGTCGCGGGCTGCCGCAAGCACGATGCCGGCCTTGGCGTGCTCTACGACGCCTACGCGCGGCGCATCGACGTGCTGGAGGCGGCGCCGCCGCCGCATTGGAACGGCGTCTTCGTGGCCGAGAAAAAATAAAGGTGCCGACAGGCTGCTAGACGAAGATCGGCGGGGATGCCATAGTCCCGCCCGCTCGGCCGGCGGCGCCATCGCCTGCGCCGGGCGCTGGTCGACCCCAAGGATGACCCTCGGCACCCGACTGATGACCTGGCTACGCGGCGATTTCGTCGGCGCCGACGGCGCGGGCAACCGTTACTATCGGCGGCGGCGCGTGCACGGCCCGCGGCGCGAGCGGCGCTGGGTGATGTACCGGGGCGAGGCCGAGGCCTCGAAGGTGCCGCCCGAATGGCATGCCTGGCTGCACTACACCGTGGACGAAGTGCCTTCGGGCAAGACTCCGGCACGGCCCTGGCAGAAGCCGCACGTGGCGAACCTGACCGGCACGCAGGCGGCCTACCGGCCGCCCGGGCACTTGCTGGCGGGCGGTCGGCGCGCCAAGGGGACCGGCGACTACGAACCCTGGGTTCCGTCATAGGGATGATCCGGCTATGAAGCGTAACGTCATTGAGACCATCATGGGCGGCGTGGTGCTGATCCTGGCCGGGGTGTTCCTCGTCTTCGCCTACTCCAGCAGCGGATTGACGCGGGTCGCCGGCTACGAGGTCAGCGCCAAGTTCAATCGCGTGGACGGGCTGTCCACCGGCGGCGAGGTGCGCATGAGCGGGATCAAGATCGGCAGCGTCACCAACCTGCGGCTCGATCCCGAAACCTATCTGGCGGTGGTCCGCATGTCGGTGCAGGACAGCGTCAAGCTGCCGACCGATTCGACGGCGCGTATCCAGGCCGACGGGCTGTTGGGCAACTATTACGTGCTGCTGGAGCCGGGCGGCGAGGACGCGATCATCGAGCCCGGCGGCGAGATCCAGTTCACTCAGGACCCGATCAACCTGGGCGACCTGATCAGCCGCTACATCTTCAGTTCCGGCGACAAGAAGGACGCGGGCGCCGCCGACGGGGCCGAACCGCCCGCGCCATAAGGCGTCCGGTGTCCCGTCCGACCGAGAAGATCGCGTTGCCGACCTGGCGCCAGCCCGACGGCAAGCCGGTCGCCTGCGTCGAGAAGATCAAGGTCCTGAACGAGAACCTGACCGAGATCCGGCAGATGGCCCAGGACGCCTTCGAGGATGCCGTCCTCATGGGCTGCGACGAGCGCCAGGTGCGCCAGGCGCTGGCCGGGCTGATCGAGCGGCTGCACAACCCGTATCGCCGCTGACATGCGGCGCATCGGCTGGATGGCCGGGCTCGCGGCGATGGGTGTCGTCTCGGCGGCCGCGGCCGATTCGATGAACGGCGCAGTGCTCGGCGGCCTCGACAAGACCACGGCTCGCATCACCACCATCGAGGCCGCGGTCGACGAGCCGTTCGAGTTCGGCTCGCTCGCCATCGTCGTGCGCCACTGCGACAAGCGCCCGCCGGAGGAGCCGCCCGAGAGCGCCGCGTTCCTGGAGATCGACGAACAGAAGCCGGGCGAGCCGCCGGTGCGGCTCTTCACCGGCTGGATGTTCGCCTCGAGCCCGGCGCTCTCGGCCCTCGAGCACGCGGTCTACGATTTCTGGGTGATCGACTGCAAGAACTTGGCCAGCTCGGGCTCCGGCACCTCGCCGTAGAACCGGGCCTTGACGGCAAGCGCCTGGCGCAGCAAGTCGCGGTACTTGGCGCGCGGGATCTCGATGGTGCCGAACTGCTGCAGGTGCGTGGTGACGAACTGGGTGTCGAGCAGCTTGAAGCCGCCGAGGTGCAAGCGCAGCACCAAGTTGACGAGCGCCACTTTGCTGGCGTCGCGCTCGCGGCTGAACATGCTTTCGCCGAAGAAGGCGCCGCCGATGGCGACGCCATAGAGGCCGCCGACCAGCCGCCCGTCCTGCCGGCACTCGACCGAGTGGGCGTAACCCATGTCGAACAGCCGGGCGTTGAGGCGCCGGATCTCGGCGTTGATCCAGGTGTCGGGCCGGTCGGGCGTCGGCTCGGCGCAGGCCGCGACCACCGCCATGAAATCGGCGTCGCAGCGCACCTCGAACGGCGCCTTGCGAACGGTCCGCAGAAGCCGGCGCGAAACGTGGAAGCGGTCGAGCGGCAGGATGCCGCGCTGCTTCGGATCGACCCAGAAGACGGCGCCCTGCTCGCGCCCCTCGGCCATTGGAAAGGCGCCGTAGGCATAGGCGCGCAGCAGGATCTCAGGCGTGAGTTGCGACACGGCCGACATCGCCATCCTGGGTCTTTACGGCCTCACGAACCTCTCCAGCCAGCGGATGTCGTACGCCCCGTTGAGGAAGTCCGGGGCGGCGATCAGGCGGCGGTGGAGCGGGATCAAGGTCTCGATGCCGCCGATCACGAACTCCTCGAGCGAGCGCCGCAAACGCATCAGGCATTCGTTGCGCGTGGCGCCGTGCACGATCAGCTTGGCGATCAGGCTGTCGTAGTGCGGCGGCACCAGGTAGCCCGCATAGAGCGCCGAGTCGACCCTGACGCCGAGCCCGCCGGGCGCGTGATAGTCGCTGACGCGGCCCGGCGTCGGGCGGAACGTCGCCGGGTCCTCGGCATTGATCCGGCATTCGATGGCGTGGCCGACGAACTTGATGTCGGCCTGCGCGAAGCCGAGCGCCGCCCCGCTCGCCACGCGGATTTGCTCGCGCACCAGGTCGATGCCGGTGACCATCTCGGAAACCGGGTGCTCGACCTGTAGGCGCGTGTTCATCTCGATGAAGTAGAATTGCCCGTCCTGGAACAGAAACTCGATCGTGCCGGCGCTGCGATAGCCGAGCCGTTTCACGGCTTCCACCGCGCGCTCGATGATCCAGGCGCGCTCGCCGGCGTTGAGGCCGGGCGACGGCGTCTCCTCGACGAGCTTCTGGTGGCGGCGCTGCAGCGAACAGTCGCGCTCGCCCAGGTGCACGACGTTGCCGTGCGCGTCCGCCAAGATCTGCACCTCGATGTGGCGGGGGTGGTCCAGGTACTTCTCGAGGTAGAGGGCGCCATTACCGAAATTGGCCTTGGCCTCGTTGCGGGCGAGGTTGAGCGCCTCCGCCATGTCGGCCGCGGTTTGCGCCGCCTTCATGCCCTTGCCGCCGCCCCCGGCGACGGCCTTCACCAGCACCGGGTAGCCGATTTCCGCGGCGAGGCGCATCGCCTCGGCGTCGTCGGCGACCGCGCCGGGCGAGCCCGGCACCACCGGCAGGCCGAGCCGGCGCGCCGCCTCCTTCGCCGCCACCTTGTCGCCCATGAGCGAGATGTGCTCGGGCGCCGGCCCGATGAAGGCGATGTCGTGCTCTTCGACCATGGCCGCGAATTGCGCGTTCTCGGCCAGGAACCCGACGCCGGGATGGATCGCGTCGGCCCCGGACAGCGTGGCGGCCGTCAGGATCGCCGGCATGTTGAGATAGCTGCCGCGCGCCGGCGGCGGCCCGATGCACACGCTCTCGTCGGCGAGCCGCACGTGCATGGCGTCGGCGTCGGCGGTGGAATGCACGGCCACGGTCCGTATCCCCATCTCGCGGCAGGCGCGGTGGATGCGCAGCGCGATCTCGCCGCGGTTGGCGATCAGGACCTTCTCGAACATCGGCTCAGCGGACGACCATCAGCACTTCGCCGAACTCGACCGTCTGGCCGTCGTTGACCAGGATCTCGACGACCGTGCCGCCGTGCGGCGCCGCGATCGGATTCATCACCTTCATCGCTTCGATAATGATCAGCGTCTGGCCCGGGTTGACCCGGTCGCCGACCGTGACATAGGCGGCGCTCGCCGGATCGGGCTTGGTATAGGCGGTGCCGACCATGGGCGAGGTGACGGCGCCCGCGGGCGGCCCGTGCGCCTCCGGGGCAGGCGCCGGCGCCTCGGCGGAGGGCACGGCGGCGGAGGGCGCCGCGACGGCGGCGCGGCTGACGCGGATGCGCTGGCCGGCGCTCTCGTACTCGATCTCGGCGAGCCCGGTCTCCTCGAGGAGGCGGGCCAGCTTGCGCACGAGCGCCTCGTCGACCTCGAATTTTTCCATCAGCTAGCCCGCCCGCCGGCGATGAGCCGCGCAATGGCCTCGAGCGCGAGCTCGTAACCGTGGCCGCCGAACCCGCAGATGGCACCCTCGGCCGCCTGCGCCGGATATGACAAATGCCGGAAGTGCTCGCGCCGGAAGATGTTCGACAGATGCACCTCGATCGTCGGCAGCGCCACGGCGAGGAGCGCGTCGAGGATCGCGATCGAGCCGTGCGTGTAGGCGCCGGCATTGATGATGATGCCTGCGTGGCGGGCGCGCGCCTCCTGGATCCAAGTGACGATCTCGCCCTCGTGATTCGACTGCCGAAAATCGACGGCGAGTCCCAGTTCGCGGGCGCGGCTGCGCGTCGCCTTCTCGATTTGGGCCAGCGTCTCGCGGCCATACACCGCCGGCTCCCGCGACCCGAGGAGGTTGAGATTGGGGCCGTTGACGATGAGAATCCGGGGTGTCTTGGCCAAGGAGCCCTCGCCCGTGCCGGTTGCATGGGTTATAGCATGGCAGGCTTGGCGCGCAATGGCGGGGCCCATGGAGCGATGGTGACCGGGTCTACCTTCCCCGCCGGTCGAGCCAGTCGTAGTACGCCATGAACGGCGCAACGAACCACGGGCTGCCCCGGTACCAGGCGCGCGTCTCGAAGGCGAGCTCGTCGAACGCGCTCAGGGCGCCCGGCGCCCCCAGGATCCTCTGCGCCGCCTTCAGCCCGAGCCAGCTTCCCATCGGCAGGCCGGCGAAGCAGTACCCGAGGGCATAGTGGACACCGTCCCGCTCGCCGATGTGGGGATAGAGATCGAACGTCCCGGCGCAGCGCCCGGTCCACGCATGGCTGAGCCGCGCGCCAGCGAGGTCGGGAACGATGCGCGACAAGAGAGCGTGCAGGCGCGCCGCCTTCACCTTTAGGGTGGCCGCGGCCGGCCCGGAGAGGCCGCCGAACAGCAGCCGCGTGCCGTCCGGCGAGGGGCGCATGTAGTTGAGGTTGTGGTTGAAGTCGTGGAACAGACGCCGGCCCGGCAGGATGCGCGACATGAGCGCGGGGTCGAGCGGTTCGGTCGCGATCATGAAGCCGTGGAACGGCACCACCCGCCGGCGGAGCCAGGGTGTGGCCCCTCCGGTGTAGCCGTTGGTGGCGATCAGCACGTCGCGCGCGGCGATGCGCCCGCGCGGCGTCGCCACCCTGAGCCGGCCGCGCTCGCCGGAAAGCCCGGTCATCGGTGTGCGCGCCAGCACCAGCGCCCCGGCGCCCGTCGCGCGGTCGAGCAGTCCCTGATGATACAGCCCCGGATGCAATCCGCCGTGGTCCGGTATGACGCGCCCGCCGCAATAGAGGTCGGAGCCGATCTCCTTGTGGAGCTCGGCCTTCCCGACCATGTGCGCCTCCTCGCCGAGATGGCGGCGTTTCAGCTCCAGGTCCTGCGCCATCGCTTCGTAATGGGCGGCGAATAGCGCGCCCTGGAAGCGCCCGCAGCGCACCAGCCCGCAGGCGATCTGCTCGCGCTCGACGGTCTCGAACACGTGGTCGAAGGCGCACTTCGCCTCCCGGTAGACGGCGACAGCGCGGCTGGCGCCATGCCGCTCCATCAGGCTCCCGAATCCGTGCTTCAGCGTGCGGCCGACGAAGCCGGCGTTGCGCGAGCTGGCGCCGATGCCCGGCTCGCCCGCGTCCAGCACGACCACGTCGCGCCCCGCGCGCGCCAGTGCCAGCGCCGCGTTGAGCCCTGTGAAGCCCGAGCCGACGACGACGGCGTCGGCCTTGGCCGGCACCACCTGCTCCGGCAGCGCCGGGCGCGGCGCCGCCTCCCACCAGTACGGCGTCTCCTTGAAGTCGGACGCGAAGCGTGCCGCCATCCGAATCAGCCCATCGACATGCCGCCGTTGACGCGGATGGTCTGCCCGGTGATGTAGCCCGCCTCGTCGGAGGCGAGGAACGCCATCGCCGCCGCGATCTCCTCGGGCTTGCCGTAGCGGCGCATGGGCACCAGGTGCAGCGCCGCCTCCAGGCCGGCGGCGTCGATTTCCGCCAGCATCTCGGTGGCGATGTAGCCGGGCGACACCGCGTTGACCGTGACGCCGTGGCGCGCCACCTCGGCGGCGATCGGGCGCAGCATCATGGTGATGCCGCCTTTCGACGCGGTGCAGACGGAGTACTTGTTGCCCCCGAAGTCGGCGATCTCGGTGATGCAGGAACCGGTGGCGATGACGCGCCCGTACTTCCGCTCCAGCATGTGCGGCAGGACCGCCTGGCAGACGTTGAAGAAACCGTGCAGGTTCGTTTCGATGGCGCGTATCCAGTCCTCTTCGGTGTTGTCGACGAACGGCCGATCGATGATGATGCCGGCGTTGCTGACCAGGATATCGACCTTGCCGAACGCCCCGATGGTCTCGTCGACGAGGCGCCGCGCCTGGTCGCGCTTGGAGACGTCGGCCTGCACCACGATGGCTTCGCCGCCGCCTCGCTCGATCTCCGCCGCCACGGCGTTCGCCTTGTCGAGGCTGGCGAGGCAATTGACCGCGACCTTGGCGCCGTCGCGGGCGAAGCGCAGCGCGATCGCCTTGCCGATGCCGCGCGCGCTGCCCGTGACGATGGCGCTCTTGTTGCGCAGGTCCATGAGCCGATCCTCCCTCTTCGCCGCGTTGGCGCGGGGTCGAGGCTAGGAAGTCT
>CAYPKW010000032.1:18298-25306 GCA_964411425.1 uncultured Rhodospirillaceae bacterium | reverse complement strand
GGCCGGGCTTGGCGGAAGTTCCAGGCCATCTGCCGCGCCCAAGGCGGTCTTAGAGAGCCGCCCGCGGCATCCTACACGCAGCCGGTCCTTGCCGCGCGGGCCGGTCGCGTGGTCGGCATCGACAACCGGGTCTTGGCGCGGATCGCCAAGCTGGCCGGCGCTCCAAGCGCCAAGGCGGCCGGCGTCGAACTCCATGCGCCCGTCGGCGAGAGCGTCGGGAAGAAGCAGCCGCTCTACACGATCCACGCCGAAAGCCGGGGCGAGTTGGCTTATGCGCTCGACTATGTTCGAGCCCGTCCGAACCCGATCGAGGTGGAAGCGCAGCCGTGACCCCTGCGATCTTCGCCTTGCCAGGAAACGAAGCCGCTGCCAAGCGCCTGGCCGGGCGACTGCGGGTCAAGCTCGGCGAGGCGGAGGTGCGCCGCTTTCCGGACGGCGAATCGCATATCCGCATCGACACGCCGCTTGGGGGGCGGGAGGCGATTTTGTTGTGCACCTTGGACCGCCCCGACGACAAGTTTCTCGCCTTGACCTTCCTTGCGGCAACGGCCCGGGACCTGGGGGCGGCGAGGGTCGGGCTGGTGTGCCCCTACCTGCCCTACATGCGACAGGATAAGCGCTTTCGCAAAGGCGAAGGCGTCACGTCGGCCTATTTTGCGGACGCCGTCAGCCGGCGTTTCGACTGGCTGGTGACGGTCGACCCGCACCTCCATCGGCGGCACAGCCTGGCGGAGATTTACTCCATTCCGTTCGCGGTGGCGCATTCGACCCCGATGATTGCCGATTGGATTCGCCGCAACGTCTCCGCGCCGCTCATCGTCGGGCCCGACAGCGAGAGCGAGCAATGGGTCGCCGCGGTGGCGCAGGCGGTGGACGCGCCTTGGCTCGTACTGGCGAAGCGCCGGACGGGCGACCGTTCGGTGCGGGTCTCGCGCCCCAAACCGCCGACGACGATCGCGCGGACGCCGGTACTGGTCGATGACATCATCTCGACCGCCCGGACCATGATCGAGACCGTGAAGCGGCTGCGCGACGGCGGCTATCCGGCGCCGACTTGCGCCGGCGTTCACGCCATCTTCGCCGATGGCGCCTACGAGGCTCTGCGAAGCGCCGGGGCGAACCGCATCGTCACCTGCAACACAGTGCCGCATGTGTCGAACGCGATCGACGTAAGCGCCGCGGTGGCGGACGCGGTGCGGCAAGTGCGCGGCGGAGAAACTGACGTGAGGAGTGTACCATGAACCACGATGAGCGTTCCGGCCCGCGACCGTTCTTTCGCTCGCCGGCCGGGTTGGTCTTGATCGTCTTCCTGGCGATCGTCGCCTTTCTCCTGATTGCGGAGCATCGGGCCCACATCTTCACCAGTAACCTGCTGCTGTTGCTGCTGCCCCTGGTTTGCGTCGGCATGCACTTCTTCATGCACGGCGGGCACGGCGGGCACGGCGGCGGCGCGGACAAGCCTGACCAAGGCAAAGGAACCCAGCCATGAGCGCCGAGACCCCGGCCTACGGCCTGTGGCTGCTGGCGATCGTCAACGCGGCCATCTTCATCCTCTTCGCCTTCAGCTTCGCCCGGCCGCGCAGCGGGCGCGACTGGCGCTCCTTCGGCGCCTTCGCCGCGTTCATCGTGGCCTTGTTCACCGAGATGTACGGGTTCCCGCTCACGATCTATCTGCTCTCGGGCTGGCTCGGCAGCCGCTACCCGGCGCTCGATCCGCTGTCGCACGACGCCGGGCATCTCCTATGGACGTTTCTCGGCATGAAGGGCGATCCGCACCTCAATTTCCTGCACCTGTTGAGCGGGGTCGTCATCGCCGGCGGCTTCATCCTGCTCGCCGCCGCCTGGCGGGTGCTCTACGAGGCCCAGCGCCAGGGGCGGCTGGCCACCGCCGGGCCGTATGCCTATCTGCGTCACCCGCAATACGCGGCGTTCATCCTGATCATGGCCGGATTCCTGCTCCAGTGGCCTACGCTGCCCACGGTCGTCATGTTCCCGATCCTGGTCGCCGTGTACGTGCGGCTAGCGCGGCGCGAGGAGCGCGAGGCGCTCGTCCGGTTCGGCGACGAGTATCGCCGCTACATGGCACGAGTGCCGGGCTTCCTGCCGTCGCTTCGCTCGCATCGGTTGGAGCGCCCGTCGTGAGGTGTCGGAGACCCGGCACCGGGAAGTCGGCGATGCCAAGCTCGTTCGTGCGGCATCTGCCACGCGCTCTTTGTCTGGCCGCGGCGGTTCTCGTCACGAACCCGCTCGCGGCGGCCGATCCCGCACAGTATCGGATCGCGGACGGCTTCTCGGTCTATCTCGGCGTGCTGCCGGCGCAGATGGTCGCCGGGCATCCGCCGGGGCACCCGGAGGCCGCGATGCACGACGGCGCGCCGGCCGGCGAGCACTCCTATCACCTCATGATCACCGTGTTCGGGGCCGACAGCGGCGCACGCGTCGGCGACCTCGAGGCGACGGCCCGTGTTTCCGCACTGGGCCTCGTCGGCCCGCGACAGACGCTCCAACCCATGGAAATCGCGGGCGCGATCACGTTCGGAAACTACTTCGACCTGTCGGGCGGCGGCCCCTACCGCATCGACGTGGAGTTTAAGCGCACGGGTGCGGTAGAGCCGGTCCGAGTGCGATTCGAGTACCAGCACGGCTGAGGCGACGCGGGCCGGCCCCGCGGCTATGATCGCGCGGCATGGGACTCCGCGCCGTCATCGTCCACGAGCTGGCCGACGCCGAGGCGGCGCTCCGCGCCGCCGAGGCCCTGGGAGTCCCCGTCATCCTGCTGAGCGCGCCCGGCGCCGCGGCCTATGCCGGGGCCGGCTGGTTCGCGGCGCTGATCGGGCACGCGGGCGCCCGCTGCCCGCAGGCCAAGTTCACCGCCATGCTCGACTGCGCGGCGCGCGCCGATCTGGTGCAGGCGGCGCTGCGCCAGGGCCTCAAGGACGTGATCTATACCGGCCCCGGCGCAACCGCCGCCCGGCTGGCCGACATCGCGCGCCGGTGCGGCGCGCGGCTCCATCGCAAGGCGCCGCCGGCGCTCGACCTCTTCGCCGCCGCCGACCGCGCCGCGGCGTGCCGCGCCTGGCTCGACGGCGATTGAAAAATCGCCCCCCCTCGGCTATGCCAAGCCGAAGGAGGTCGCCATGAAGATCACGCCGCGAGTGCGCAAGATCCTGGCCGGCTACGAGAGCGACAATCCCGGCACCAAGGCGAACCTTGCGCGCATCCTCATGCAGGGGCGCCTCGGCGGCACCGGCAAGCTCTTGATCCTGCCGGTCGACCAGGGCTTCGAGCACGGCCCGGCGCGGAGCTTCGCCGCCAACCCGCCGGCCTACGATCCCCATTACCATTGGCAGCTCGCGATCGACGCCGGGCTGTCCGCCTTCGCGGCGCCGCTCGGCATGATCGAGGCCGGCGCCGACAGCTTCGCCGGCGCGCTGCCGACCATCCTCAAGCTGAACAGCGCCAACAGCCTGTCGGCCGCCAAGGACCAGGCGCTCACCGGTTCGGTGGCGGACGCGCTCAGGCTCGGCTGCGCCGCGGTGGGCTGCACCCTCTATCCCGGCTCCGAGCACGCCTACGCCATGATCGAGGAGATCCGCGAGATGGCGCGGGAGGCCAAGTCGAAGGGGCTGGCCGTGGTGATCTGGTCCTATCCGCGCGGCGGCACCTTGAGCAAGGAGGGCGAGACGGCGATCGACGTCACCGCCTACGCCGCGCACATGGCGGCGTTGTTGGGCGCCCACATCATCAAGGTGAAGCCGCCCACGGCCCATATCGAGCAGGCCGAGGCGAAGAAGGTGTACGAGAAGGAGAGGATCGATGTTTCCACTCCGGCCGCGCGCGTCGCCCACGTGGTGCAGTCCTGCTTCAACGGCAGGCGGCTGGTGGTGTTCTCCGGCGGCGCCGCGAAGGGCCTCGCGGGCATCGAGGCGGAGGTGCTGGCCATCCGCGACGGCGGCGGGTCGGGCTCGATCATCGGGCGCAACAGCTTCCAGCGCCCGCGCGCCGACGCGCTCGCCATGCTCGACCGCCTGGTCCGAATCTATCGCGGCCAGGCTTGATCGGACGACCGCGGCGCGCTACCGGTACGGTCATGAAGATCAACGGCAACGCCATTCGACCGGGCAACATCATCGAGCACCAGGGCCGCCTGTGGCGCGCCGTGCGCATCATGCACACGCAGCCGGGCAAGGGCGGCGCCTATCTTCAGGTCGAGCTGAAGGACATCCGCGACGGCACCAAGCTCAACGAGCGATTCCGCTCGAGCGAGAGCGTCGAGCGCGTGCGGCTCGACGAGAAGCCGTACCAGTTCCTCTTTCGGGACGGCGAGCAGGTGACGCTCATGGACAACGAGAGCTTCGAGCAGATCGCGCTGCCGGCGGAGATGATCGGCGAGACCCTGGTCTATCTGCAGGACGGCATGAGTCTGCGCGTCATGAGTTACGAAGGCGAGCCCATTAGCGTCGAGCTGCCCGACTCCGTGACGCTCAAGGTCGTCGAGGCCGACCCGGTGGTGAAGGGCCAGACCGCCGCCTCGTCCTACAAGCCGGCGCGGCTGGAGAACGGCGTGCGCACCATGGTGCCGCCGCATATCGCGGTCGGCACGCGCGTCGTCGTCAGCACCGCCGACGGCAGCTATGTCGAGCGCGCGAAGGACTGACGCGGCGCCGGTATAGACTGAGAACATCCCGATGGCCACCCGCTCCGCCATCATCAATGTCATGGTCCGGGCGGCCGACCGGGCGGCGCGCGGCCTCAGGCGCGACTTCGGCGAGGCCGAACAACTCCAGGTAACGCCCAAGGGGCCGGCCGACTACGTAACGATTGCCGACCACCGGGCCGAACGGGTGCTGCGCGAGGAGCTCTTGAAGGCGCGGCCCACCTACGCGCTCCTCATGGAGGAATCGGGCGCCATCGCCGGCAGCGACCCGCGTCACCGCTTCATCGTCGATCCGCTCGACGGCACCACCAATTTCCTGCACGGGCTGCCGCATTTCGCCATTTCGATCGGCCTCGAGCGCGACGGCGAGATCGTCGCCGGCGTCGTGCTCGACCCGATCAAGGGCGAGTTGTTCTGGGCCGAGAAAGGCGCCGGCGCCTTTCTCAACGACCGCCGCATGCGCGTTTCCTCGCGCCGGCGGCTCGACGAGGCGCTGTTGGCGACCGGGATTCCCTTCCACGGCCACGGCGACCGCGCCCGCTTCCTCGCCGAGCTCGACCGGGCGATGGCGGCCACCGCGGGCGTGCGCCGGTTCGGCGCCGCCGCCCTCGACCTCGCCTACGTGGCGGTCGGGCGCTACGAGGGGTTCTGGGAGCGCCACCTGTCGCCCTGGGACATGGCGGCGGGCGTCCTCCTGGTGCGCGAGGCGGGCGGCTACGTCACCGCGATCGACGGCGCGCCCTGGCGCCTCGACGGCCCGAGCCTACTCGCCGCCAACGCCAAGCTGCACCGCGAGATCGCCACGCTGCTCGGCGGCGCCTGAGGCGGTGCAAAGCGGTTGTCCGCCGCGCCGGCCTCGGACTATATCTACGCGGCCACCGACGGGAACCAACCGAGGCGTGCCGATGGAAAAGATCGTCAACCTGCATATCGAGAAGTTGCCGGAAGGCCTCTATCTCGCCACCGCGAAGGAGATCCCGGGCCTGGTGGCCCAGGGCCGCACCGTCATCGAGACCCTGGAGATCGCGCGCGACGTGGCGAAGAAACTCCTGGAGGCCCAGCACGAACGCCGGGGTCGCTCCAAGCTCAAGAACGCCGGGAATTCGTTCGACTATCCGTTGGTGGTGAGCGGTTAGATGGGACGACTGGCGGGGTTTCGTTACCGCGAGATCGTCAAACGACTCAAAGAGTTCGGTTTCGCGTTCGACCGCCAAGCCGCCGGCAGCCATGAGATCTGGTTCAACCCGACATCCAATCGCTATACCACCGTTCCCAACCACCCCGGCGACATGCCCGAAGGCACCCTGCGCGCCATCCTCAAGCAGGCAGGAATTGCGCCGGGCGCGTTCCTTGCGAAGCGCTGAAGCGTCGTCCACCGGAGCGGCAGCCGGACCTTCATGAACAAGCGCCACGGGAGCCGGCCCGACCCCCGCCGCTTCCGCCTCGGCAATATGGCCAAGCCACACCGCGAGATCGCCACGCTGCTCGGCGGCGCCTGAGGCGGTGCAAAGCGGTTGTCCGCCGCGCCGGCCTTGGACTATAGTTTCGCGGCCACCGAAGAAACCTGCTCGGGTGCGCCGATGCCAACGAAGCGGTTCGGACCGCCGACCGCGCGGTCGCGCAGTCGCTTGTCGGGATTCGAAGGGCTCGTCCGCCTCGGCGCCGCGAGCGTCGTAGCCTTGTTGGCGCTGCCGGCGGCAGCCCAGGAGACCGACAACAATACCGATTCGTCCGTGATCGTCGATTACGGCGCGCTCGACAGCCTGCCGCCGCCGCCGGCCGGCCAGATCCTTTACGTCCAGCCGCTGCCATATCCGACGCCGCCGGTGCTGCGCCCGCCCGGCGGCGCCGCGATGCCGGCGAGCATGGCAAGCGTCGCGGAGCCGCCGCCGCCGAGCCCGATCACGCCGCCGCCGGTGCCGGAGTGGCGCGAGGACGCTGCCGCTATCGCCGAGCTAGAGCCGCAGGCGATTGACGAGCCTGAGACCGCCGACGAGCCGGCGACGGTCATCGAGCCGGAGACGATTGCCGAACCCGAGCCGGCCGGCGAAGCGCCGGCGACCGTCGCGCCGGTGACCGCCGAGTCAGCGCCCGAGCCGGCGGCGGAAGCGTCGGTCGCCGTGCCGGCGCCCGAGGCGCCCGTCGCGGAACCCGAACCGGCGGCGGCCGAACCGCAAGCCGAGCCCGAGCAGGGCTTCCTTGCCAGGCTCTTCGGCGGCGACGAGGACGCGGAGAATTCCGAGGCCGCGGGCAAGACCGAGGCGCAAGCGGCGGTGGAGCCGGAAGCGGAGCCCGAGCCGGAATCCGAGTCCGAGCAGGGTTTCTTTGCCAGGCTGTTCGGCGGCGCCGAG
>CAYPKW010000032.1:5855-18198 GCA_964411425.1 uncultured Rhodospirillaceae bacterium | reverse complement strand
GGCCATGCCGGAAACCGCCGAGCCGGCGGCGGAGCCAGAAATAGCCGTGGTGGCGGCGGAGCCGGAAGTGGAGCCCGCGCCGGAATCCGAGTCCGAGCAGGGTTTCTTTGCCAGGCTGTTCGGCGGCGCCGAGGACGCGGAGGATTCCGAGATCGCGAGCGAGACCGAGACGCAAGCGGCGGAGCCTGAAACTATCGTGGCGGAGCCGGAGCCGGCGGCCATGCCGGAAACCGCCGAGCCGGCGGCGGAGCCAGAAATAGCCGTGGTGGCGACCGAGCCCGAGCCTGAGATGGCGGCCGAGCCACTTGCCGAGGAGACGGCCGGCGAGGAAACCGCAGGGGCGGACGAAACGCAGATTGCGGCGCTGCCGCCGGCCGCCCCCGTCGAGGGACAGGTGCTGATCGCGTTTCCGGTCGATTCGGCGGCGCTCGACGAGGTTGGCAAGTCGGCGTTGGGCGAATTGGTGCAGCGCCTGCTGGCGGACGAGACGATGCGCGTGCAACTGCTGGCCTATGCCGGCGGCAGCGAGGACACCGCCAGCCGATCGCGCCGCATGTCGCTGTCGCGGGCGCTGGCGGTGCGTACGTTCCTGATCGAGCAAGGTGTGCGCAGCACGCGCATGGACGTGCGCGCGCTGGGCAACAAGGTCGCGGGCGATCCCGCCGACCGTGTGGACGTCATCCCGCAGGCGCCGTGACCGGCCCCGCCTTCATGGCTCGATCCTGACGGCCGGCGGCGGCGTGGAGCAGCCATGACGCGCCCGAACCGCTATCTCGCCTGGATGGCGATCTGCATCCTCGCCGTCGGCGGGCTGGCGTTCTTGCTGCAGGAGCGCCTGCTGTCCGCCTTCGTGCACAACCCGGCGCTCAACAGCGGCATATTGGCGGTGCTGGTCATCGGCATCGTGTTCATCTTCTTCCAGGTCGGCCGGCTCTATCCGGAGGTGGCCTGGATCGACAATTACCGGCATGGCGGGCGGGACGTGTCGGGCGAGCGGGCGCCGCGGCTGCTCGCCCCCATGGCGGCGATGATCGGCGACCGGCGCGGCCGCCTCAACCTGTCGTCGATCGCGCTGCGCTCGCTGCTCGACGGCATCAACGCGCGGCTCGACGAATCGCACGAGATCGCGCGCTACTTGGTGGCACTCCTCATCTTCCTCGGGCTGCTCGGCACCTTCTGGGGCCTGCTCGGCACCATCAACTCGGTCGGCGACGCGGTCGGCGGCCTGGCGGTCGGCAGCGGCGACCCGGCGGCAATGTTCGCGCAGTTGAAGGAAGGGTTGAGGGGACCGCTCGCCGGCATGGGAACCGCCTTCGGCGCCTCCATGTTCGGCCTCGCCGGGTCGCTCGTCCTGGGCTTCCTCGAACTGCAGGCGAGCCAGGCGCACACGCGCTTCTCCAACGAGCTCGAGGAATGGCTGGCCGGCCAGACGCGGCTTTCCACCTTCGGCCCGTCGATGGAGGGCGAGCCCGCCGGCGCCGCCTATCTCCAGACCCTGATGGACCAGACCACCGCCGGCCTCGAGGCGTTGCGCGACCTGATGACGAGGGACGCGGGCGAGCGCGGCGAGTCGAGCGGCCATCTCAAGCACTTGGGCGACCAGCTCGCCCTGCTGAGCGACCACTTGCAAGGCCAGCAGAAGATCGTAGCCCAGTTGGCCGACGGGCAGAGCCACATGTTGCCCGCCATCACCAAGCTGCTCACCGCCATGGAACGCGAGACAGTCGGCTACGAGGAAGCGCGCCGGGCCCATCTGCGCGGCATCGAGGGCCAGGCGGCACCGCGCGCGGCGCTGCCGGCGCCGAGCGGCGTCGAACCGCTGCTGCGCAACACGGCGGAGAGCCTCGAGGTGCTGCGCCACGGCATGGCGCGCAGCGAAGCGGTCCGCGCGCAGACCAACACCTACTTGAAGTCGCTGGCCGAGGGCATCCAGGCGTTCGGCCGGCAGGTGAGCGTGGTGCAGCATCTGCTGACCCAGATCGCCGAGGGGCAGGCCGAGATGCGCCCCGCCTTCGCCCGCGTGGTCGATGGCGGCGGGCGCGGCGGCGGCAGCGACGAGACGCTGCGCGCCCATCTGCGCAGCATCGAGAACTACATGAGCCGCATGAGCGAGCAGTCGGTTCCGGCGCACATCCAGGCGCTCTTGATTCAGAGTTCCGAGAGCCTGGATCGCCTGCACCGCGTCCTGGGCGAGGGCGAACAGAGCCGCACGCGCGCCGAGCACGCGTTGAAGGCGCTGGTGAGCGGCATCGAGCGGTTGGGCGAGCGGCTGGAAAGCGAGCGTCCGCTGTTGGCGAAGCTGGTCGAAAGCCAAGTCGAGCTCAAGCCCATCCTGCAGCGGCTGGCCGACGGCGGCGACCGCGGCGGCGGGATCGATGAGATGAGCCGGCACCACATTCGCAACATCGACGCCTATTTGAGCCGGATGCTGGAGGAGATGTCGATCGGGCGCCAATACACGGTGCAGGAGCTGCGCAACGAGATCAAGACGCTGACGCGCACCATCGCCAGCCTGGCCGACCAGGGCAGCCCGCAGGAATAGGCCGTGGCCTCCACCGCCAGCGGCCGGCGCCGGCGCCCGTTCGAGGCCTGGCCCGGCTACGTCGATGTCCTCAGCACGCTGCTGATGGTCATCATCTTCGTGCTGCTGGTCTTCGTCATCGCCCAGTTCTTCCTCAGCACCGCGCTGTCCACCAAGGACGCCGCGCTCGAGCGGCTCAACCGCGAGATCGCCGAGCTCAACGATCTGCTGATATTGGAGCGCGGCCAGAACGAGGACCTGCGGTTGAGCTTCGCCGAGCTGTCGTCGGAGCTGCAGAAATCGACGGCCGAACGCGACGAGCTCAACCGGCGGCTCACCGTCATCATCGGCGAGCGCGACGCGGTGATGAAGGAGCTGGCGGACGCCACCGCCCGGCTCGCCACCGGGGGCGAGCAGGTGACCAAGGTCGAGACCGAGCTCGAGGACGCCTACAAGTCGATCGAGGCCGACCGCGCCAAGATCGAGGCGCTATTGGGCGACATCGCCGCGCTGGAGAGTTTGCGCGAGGAGCTGGCGGCACAGCTGCTGTCGAGCGAGAAGGAGGCCGAGGACGCCACCGCCGCGCGGAGCCGTGTCTCCGAGGAGGCCGCGCTCAGGATCGAGATCTTGAACCGCCAGATGGCGTCCTTACGCCGCCAGCTCGCCCGCATCGCCGCGGCGCTCGAGATCTCGGAGGCCGAGGCCAAGGAGCAGGAGGTGCAGATCGTCGACCTGAGCAGCCGGCTCAACGCCGCCTTGGCGAGCAAGGTGGAGGAGCTGGCCCGCTACCGCTCGGAGTTCTTCGGGCGTCTGCGCGAGGTGCTGGGCGATCGCAAGGACATCCAGGTCGTCGGCGACCGCTTCGTGTTCCAGTCCGAGGTGCTGTTCGAATCGGGCTCCGCCGAACTCGGGTTCGAGGGCCGGCTGCAGCTCGCCCAATTCGCCACCACCCTCCGCGAGATCGCGAGCGAGATTCCGGAAGACATCGACTGGCTGCTCCGGGTCGACGGCCACACCGACCGCCGGCCGATCTTCACCCAGCAATTCGCGTCCAATTGGGAGCTGTCGACCGGGCGCGCCATCGCGGTAGTCCGCTTCCTGGAGAGCCAGGGCATAGGCCCGCACCGTCTGGTGGCCGCCGGCTTCGCCGAGTTCCGCCCGCTCGACACGGGCGACGACGACGCGGCCTATCGGCGCAACCGGCGCATCGAGATGAAGCTCGATCAGCGCTGAGCCGCGCCTTCCTCCCGCGCGCCGTCGCTGGCCCAGTCGAACTGCAGCGCCGCCAGGCGGGCATAGAGGCCGCCCTGACGCACCAACTCGGCGTGCCGGCCGGTGGCGACCACGCGCCCGCGATCCATCACGGCGATGCGGTCGGCGTTGAGCACGGTCGCCAGCCGATGGGCGATGACCAGCGTGGTACGCCCGGCCATGAGGCGCTCGATCGCCCGCTGCACCAGAAGCTCGCTCTCGGCGTCGAGCGCGCTGGTCGCCTCGTCGAGCAGCAGCACCGCGGGGTCGCGCAGGATGGCGCGCGCGATGGCGATGCGCTGGCGCTGGCCGCCGGACAGCTTGACGCCGCGCTCGCCGAGGTAGGTCGCCATGCCCTGCGGCAGCCGATCGAGGAACTCGAGCGCATGGGCGGCGGCGGCGGCGGCGCGGACCTCGTCGTCGCCGGCCTCGGGCCGGCCGTAGCGGATGTTCTCCCAAGCGTCGGCGGCGAAGATCGCCGGGTCCTGCGGCACCAGGGCGAGGCGCCGGCGCAGGGAGGATGGCGCCATGGCCCTGAGGTCGATGCCGTCGAGGCTTATGCTGCCCTCGGCCGGATCGTAGAAGCGCAGCAAGAGCTGGAACACGGTCGTCTTGCCGGCGCCCGAGGGCCCTACCAGCGCGAGGCGTTCGCCCGGCGCCACCGCGAGATCGAAGCGATCGAGGGCCGGGCGCTCGCGCGCGGGATAGCGGAAGACGACGCGCTCGAAGACGACCCGCCCCAGGGCGCGCGCGGAGAGCGCCAGCGGCGCCGCCGGTGCTGCGATCGTCGGCTCGGCGGCGAGCAGCTCGACGATCCGCTCCATGGCGCCGGCGACGCGATGCAGGTCGCCGATCACCTCGCTGATGGCGCCCAGCGCGCCGGCGACGACGACGGCATAGAACACGAAGGCGGACAACTCGCCCGCGCTCAAGCGGCCGGCGATCACATCGTGGCCGCCGATCCAGAGCACGGCGCTCACCGCGCCGAAGGCCAGCAGGATGGCAATGGCGGTAAGCGCCGCCCGGGCCCGGACCTGGCGCATGGCGGCGCCGAGCGCCTGTCCGATCCGGTGGCCGAACCGGGCGCTGTCGGCCGCCTCGTGGGTGAACGCCTGCACGGTGCGGAGCGCGCCGAGCGTCTCCTCGGCGTAGGCGGTGACGTCGCCGAGGCGCTGCTGGCTGGTCCGCGACAGACGGCGCACCCGCCGGCCGAATAGCAGGATCGGCGCCACGACCAGCGGCACGACGAGGAAGACGAGCGCCGCCAGCTTGGCGCTGGCGGCCGCCAGCATGACGGCGCCGCCGCCGAGCAGCAGCAGGTTGCGCAGCGCCGACGACGCCGACGAGCCGATCACCGCCTGCAGCAGGGCGGTGTCGGCCATCAAGCGCGACAGCACCTCGCCGGTCCGCGTCGCCTCGAAGAACGCGGGGCTAAGGGTCAGCAGGCGATCGAAGACGGCGCGCCGGATGTCCGCCACCACGCGTTCGCCGAGCCACGCCACGAGCGAGAAGCGCGCGTAGCTGGCCCCCGCCAGGATCGCCGTCACCCCGAGCAGCACCAGAACGGCGCGGTCGAGCGGCGCGCTGTCGCCGGTGGCGAAGCCCCGGTCGACGAGGGCGGCCAACCCCTGCCCCAGCGCCAGCACGGTCGCGGCCGCCACGGTGAGCGCCACGCCCGCGCCCGCCATGGCGGCGCGATAGGGCCTGAGAAAACGCCACAGATGGCGCAACGGGCGCAAGTCGCGTCCCGCCTTGCGCTCGTCGTCCGCGTCGGCTGGCGGGAACCCAGCGTCTCGCCGGCCGGCGGCGCGGATCATCGGCGACTGTCCAGCATGGTTGCCTCCCTTAGCCCACGACCGGCGCGCCGGCAAGGGAACCCTCGCCTTGAACCGAGCGGACGATGCCGCTATAACCCGCGGCGCCGGTCGGAGTGTAGCTCAGCCTGGTAGAGCACTGTGTTCGGGACGCAGGGGCCGGTGGTTCGAATCCACTCACTCCGACCATTTTCCGCGACCCCGCGAATCAGACGTCGCGCGACTATCCCCAGGGACCGCGGTGCGCGTCGCGCCACAGCGCCACGCCGCGCCGGCGAAACACCAGGATCAGCGCCGCGCCGGCGATGAAGCCCCCGACATGCGCCCAATAGGCGACGCCGCCCGCCTCGCCGACCCTGGCGGCGCCCGACAGGAACTGGAACACGAACCACAGCCCGAGCACGATCATGGCCGGCACGCGCACAAGCTGGCTGAAGAAACCGAGCGGTATCAGCACGAGGACGCTGGCGCGCGGATGCAGCAGCAGATAGGCGCCCAGGACGCCGCCGATCGCCCCGCTCGCCCCCACCATCGGCACCGCGGAGGAGGGATCGGCCCAGGATTGCGCCAACGCCGCCGCGATTCCGCACAGCAGGTAGAAGGCGACGAACCGGACGTGCCCCATGGCGTCTTCCACGTTGTTGCCGAAGATCCACAGGTACAGCATGTTGCCGAGGAGATGCAGCCAGCCGGCGTGCAGGAACATCGAGGTGACGAGCGACAGCTCGGCCGGCACCATGGCCAGCTCCGGCGCCAGCTCGCGCTCGCCCGAGAGCACCGCCGGCACGACGCCCAGCCCGTAGAACACGCGCTCCTGCTCGTCCGCCGGCAGGCTAAGCGTCCACAGGAACACCAGCGTCGAGAGGCCGATCAGCCCCACGGTCACGATCGGCCGCAACGTGGTCGGATTGTCGTCGCGCAAGGGGATCATGGGACCTCGCCGGGGTCGCCCGGGCTCAACCCATCATTCGGTCGACGTCACGCTGCGCCAGGTTGGCCTGCTCGCCGTGGATGATGGCGGCGATCCGCTCGACCAGTATCTTCAGGTCGCGTGCCGCTTCCTCGCAGCCATGCCGCAGCCGATCCGCGTCGCCGCCTTCGGCCAGGCGGGCCACGCGAGCCAAGCAGTTCGCCACCCGCTCGTCGACCTCCGCCACCGCCGCCTCGAACGGCTTCAGATGCACGGCGGGAACGTGCTCGAAGCCTCGATCGCGAGCGCCTTATCCTTGAAACCGCTGCCGCGCAAGTGGTCCACGTAGCTCAACGGCCCCCATTGCAGGGCTTCCTCCAGGCACTCGGGCGCGTCGGGGATGATCTCGAGCAGCATGATCACACCGCTGAAATGGTTGACATAGTCGGTCGTCTGCAGGGTCCGCTCGTCGATATTGGCGCCGCGCACCCGGCCGCGAAAATCGAGATAGGCCGCCATCTCCTCGGGCGCGACGCCCGCAAGATCGTCCGCCTCGCTCATGCCAGGTCCGCTGCCCCCAAAGGACGCCTCCAGCCGGTCGAATTTGTGTCACGGCGAGGGCCGGGCGCCAACGATTTCTTGCGGCCCGAAACCGACCCCTCCGCAAGAACCGCGGCGATCGGCGGCGCCGAGGCCGCCCTAGTGGTAGGTTGCGTTGTTGGCTGCGGTCGGCTGCGCCCGGGATTGCGGCTCGTCCGGGCCCGCGGACAGGAACAGCTTGGTGATCGTCTGGTCGAAGCCGATGGCGCCCTGCGGCACGCCGAGCCGCGCGGCACCCCACTCGTGCACCCGGCTGCGGAACGGCCCGCGCAGGCGCGGATCGCCCACGTAGCGATAGCGCCGGGCGAGCGCCAGCACCTCGCTGAAGATCGGGTTGAGGCGCTTCGGCAGCCAGCAGCGCTCGTACAACTGCTCCGCTCCCTTGAACCCCTGGTCGAGCAGCAGTTGCCAGGCGCTGGTGAACTGGATGCCGGCCAAGTGCGCCAGCGCGAAGGCGACGAACACGAACTCGCCGAGGCACAGCGCGCGCAGGATGAGCGTCGGCGTCAGCTGCGCGTTGCGCATCAGCGCCAGCACCAGGTCATCGACCTCGTCAGGGTCCGCTTCCTCGCCGATGGTGGAAAGCAGCACGTGCTCGCGGGCCTGCGTCAGCAGCGCGGCCACGTGGCCGCCGGTGAGCTCGTATTGGGCGACCAGGCGTTCGCGCACGCTGTCGGCGACGAGCGTCACGATCCGCTCGATGATCGAGAACGGCAGCGCCGCGCGCAGGCTCATGCTGTCCATGATGCGCGGCACCTCGCCGAAGGTATCGACCAGCAGGTGGTAGCCGGATTCGTCGATCTGCGCGTTCTCGTTGGCGAGCAGCGTGAGCGCCACCGTCTCGTCCTTGAGCGCGACCAGCGCGCCGCTCACTTCCGCCGAGACGTAGCGGCGGCGCGCGATGGCGAGACTGTGCGCGAGCGAGCAGCGCGCCATGACCGCGATCAGGTCGCCGTCGGTGAGCACCATCGAGTTCTGCAATATCGGCGCCGCCACCTCGACGACGTCGAAGGCGAGCGTCTTGGCCAACTGCGGCGGCAGCTCGGGCGCGTGTTGCAGCGCCTCGGCAAGGCGCCGGCGCACCAGCGCCTCGGCGTCCTTGGCCAGCATGGCGAACACCGCCGACGCGATCGCCCGCTCCTGCTCGCTCAATTGACCGCCGCCGAACGCCGCGGCGACCTTTTCGGCCGCCGCCGCGCGATTGGCGGCCGACGGCTCGAGCCGCAGCCGCTCGACATCCATCTGCGACAGGGTGTTCACCGCTGCACCGACCTTCCAATGGAACCGCTCGACACGGACATGGATATAGATACCGGCATCTCTCTGCAATAATAACTGAGTATTATTTTGAAGTGGTAAATCATGGCCGTCGCTTGACTGTAATAAAGCGCGAATTCGGCTCAAGATACATCTGGTTCGCCGCGGCGTGCCCGGGGCCGCAGCAAACCGTCCGGTCCGCCCGTGGGCCGACAAGGATACTCCCATGAAGGTTAATTGATTGGTAACCTCTGGCTCTCGAGGATCATTGCGGGCGCCTTCAAAGGGGGCTGCCACTAGTGGTATGGTTCCGACAAATGGTTCCCGAGAGGAACCATTTATCGGAAGCTGAATACCACTAGCATTGATATGCTTGTGGGCCGATTCACCTGACAGAAAATACCCCGTGAGGGTACTTTCTGTCAGGATCGGACCACTGGACGAAGGCCACGCCATGGAGTTCGCGCCGCCGACGGCGGACGGCAATTTCTTCCTGGCCGACGAGAACCTCCGGCGGCTGCTCGGCCGCGTGGCGGCGCCGGCCTATGAGCGCTGGGCCGCGACGCTGGCCGATTTCGGCGCCTGGGTCGCGAAGGAGGTGGACCCGGCGGCGCACTACACCGATCGCCACGGCGCCCCGGTACTCGAAACCTACGATCGCGACGGGCGGATGGTGAACCGTATCCGTCACAACCCGGCCTGGACGGCGGTGGCACACGAGGTGTACCGGCGCGGCGCCGTCGGCCTAAACTACCTCGACGAGCCGGCGCCCTTCATCGTCACCTTCGCCATGGGCTATCTCCTGTCCCAGGCCGACGTGTCGCTGCATTGCCCGGTCACCATGACCGGCGCGGTCGCCCATGTGCTCGCCCGCCACGCGCCGGCGGATTTGCGCGCCAAGTACCTGCACCGACTGACCCGCATGGACGGCGGCGCCCTCAGCGGCGGCACCTGGGCAACCGAGCTGCACGGCGGCAGCGACGTCGGCGCCAGCACGACCGTGGCGCGCCCCGAGGGCAACCACGTTCGCCTCAACGGCCTCAAGTGGTTCGCCAGCAACGCCAATGGCGGCTTGGCGCTCGCCACCGCCCGGCCGGTGGGCGCCGCCCCCGGCAGCAAGGGTCTAGGGCTGTACCTGGTGCCCACGCATCTCGACGACGGCAGCCCTAACCCGATGCGCATCCGCCGTCTCAAGGACAAGCTCGGCACGATCGGCGTGCCGACCGGCGAGGTCGACCTCATCGACACCTGGGCGGTCGAGGTCGCCGGTCCGCCCGACGGCTTCAGGCTGATGATGGAGGCGCTCGAGTTCAGCCGCATCCACAACGCCGTCGGCTCGGCCGGATTGCAGCGGCGCGCCTTCATCGAGACCCTCGCCTACGCGCGCCGGCGCAGCGTGTTCGGGCAGGCGATGACCGCCTATCCGATGGTGCAGGACGAGATACTGAAGCTCATGGCGCAACTCGAGGCGGGCGTGGCCTTGGCCTTCGAGGCGGCGCGGGCCTTCGACGCGGCGGCCCGCGGCGCCGACTGGAACGACCCGGCGCGCGTCTGGCTCCGGCTAGCAACGGCGCTCGCCAAGTACCAGACGGCCGAGGAAGCCAACGTCGCCTGCCGCGCCGCCATCGAGATCATCGGCGGCAACGCCTACACCTACGACTATGTGACCCCGCGCCTGCTGCGCGACGCGCAAGTCATGACGGTGTGGGAAGGCCCGGCCAACATCCAGGCCTTGGAGCTGCTGCGCCTGCTGGCGCCGCGCCACCAGGGCGCCCAGATGTTCGCGGAGCGCATCGAGGCGATCCTCGCCGCGGCCGCGCCCGAATGCGCCGGGCTCGCCGCGGCGATCGGCGAGGCCCTGGCGCTCGTCCGCGAGGCGATCCTGTACATGGGGCGCGAGGCGGGCGAGGCGGAGCGCCACGCGCGCAAGCTGCTGGCGCTGATGGCCGACACCCTGGCCGCGGCCCTTCTTCTCGAGGAGGCGAACGACGCGCTCGGCCGCCAAGACCATCGCAAGGCCCTGGTGACGCGGCTCTTCATCGAAGAGCGGCTTCGCCCGCCGGCGCGCCGCGGCATCCTGCCGGGCCAGGATTGGGCGCAGCGCGAGTTCGACCGCCTGGTCGACTACCAGCCGATCTAGTGGATCGAATCCGACGCTTGCCTCCCCCTCTTGTCATGCCCGCGCTTGACGCGGGCATCCATCATGCCGCTGCACTATGGATCGCCGGGTCACGCCCGGCGATGACACCTTGGGCGGACGGAGACTCATTCGTCGAATCGCATCCACAGGAGCCTGTCTCGCTGAACGGCCGTCACGCCGCCAACTGATTGAGCTTGTGCAGCAGGTAGTCGAGGTTGTCCTCGCCGACGTCCTCGAACTGGGTGAGGATGCGCTCGATCGTGCGCGCGACATAGCGCTGGCGGTCCTGCTCGCCGCCGTCGTAGCCGGTCTGCCGGACGACGTCGACTGCGACCCGGAAGGCGGCATACATGTTCTCCGGCAGGCGGGCGCGCCGATAGATCGCCTGCAGGCCGAGCGGCCCCTCGTCGTGGATCAGGATGCGCGCATTGAGGATCGGAATGCGCGACAGCGCCGCCAGGCTGGCCTCGAAGAAGGCGAGGTCGCCCATGCACAACGAGCGCAAGATCACCGACGGCGAGAGGCGGCCGTGGGTCATCATCTGCTTCGCCAGGGCCTCGACGCCCTCCCCTGAGGCACCTTCCGGGAGCAGGCTGACCGTGGCGGGCTCGCGGCTTTCCATCAGCGGATCGGCGGCCACCGAGGGCGACAACTCGTGATGGGCGACAAGGTAGTCGCGCAGTTTCTCGCTGACCATGGCCACCAACCGCTCGGCGACGGTAAGCGGCAGCGTTGCCCGGTGCGTCATCCTCTCCTTGACCGCTTCCTCCTTGCCGTAGCGGTCGAGCACGGTTTGCAGCGCCTGCTCCGACAGCGCGGCCCCGTCGTTCGCGACTAGGCGGACGACCGCGGCCGGATTTCGGCTGTCGATGAGCGCGTCCGCGACGGCCGCCGGCACCGTGGCCCTTCCTGCCACCGCCGTCTGCTTGGCGGAGCCGGCGGCGCGCACGATTTCCACCAGGTCATGCTCCGTCAGCACCGCCGAATGCTCCAGCATCGGCAGGGCGACTTCTTCCACGTCGCGCGCCAGCGCCACGTCGTGCGGCAGCAGGGTGCTGGTCTTCAGGCTGTTGGACAGCGCGTGCCGGACGCGGACTGCCGCGTCCCTCGTCATCAAACGGATGATCTGTTCGGCCAAGGCGCGCTCGCGCGGACCGATGTCGCTGAGCTCGAAGTGTTGGGCGACCTTGGCGGCCGCCTCGGCGCGGTTCGCCTCCGAGGGGTCGGCCATCAGCCGGACGACATCGGTTTCGCTGAGATTGCCGATCATGCTCCGCGCACCGGTTGAACGAAACGAGGCGCTACAGCAGGCCGAGGTCGGCCGCGGCCGTGCGGCCAGTGTGGTCGTCGACCCGTTAAACCTCGGTTAACCGGAACGCCCGCTCGAGGGCCGCCGCCAGCCGCGCCACGATCAGGTCGAGCTCGGCATCGGTCACGATGAAGGGCGGCGCCAGCAGCACGTGGTCGCCTTGCACCCCGTCGATCGTGCCGCCCATCGGGTAGCAAATGAGACCCTCCTCCAAGGCGGCCGACTTCAACTCGGCATGGAGCCTGAGGGTGGGGTCGAACGGCGCCTTGCTCGCCCGGTCGGCGACCAGCTCCAGGCCGAGCAGCAGGCCGCGGCCGCGAATGTCGCCGACGTGCGGGTGTTGGGCGAAGCGCTCGTCGAGCGCCGCCTTGAGCGCCGCGCCCTGGCGGCGCACGTTGTCCAGCAGCCTCTCCTCCTTGATGACGCGTTGCACGGCGAGGCCCGCGGCGCAGGCGGCGGCATGGCCCAGATAGGTCTGGCCGTGGCGCAGCACGCCGTGGCGGTCGCAGATCTCGCTGATGCGCTTGAAGTAGCCGGGCAG
>CAYPKW010000032.1:0-5755 GCA_964411425.1 uncultured Rhodospirillaceae bacterium | reverse complement strand
GCAGCACGCCGTGGCGGTCGCAGATCTCGCTGATGCGCTTGAAGTAGCCGGGCAGCGCCGGCACGGCGCCCAGAGTGGCGCCCACGACCGGCTCGGCGATGAAACCCGCGACCGTCTCGGGTCCGAGCGACTGGATCGCGGCATCGAGCTCGTCGGCGACGCGGATGGCGTAGGCATCTTCGCTCTCACCCGCGCGGCGATCACGGTAGGCGTAGCAGGGGGCGATATGGGTCACCTCGAACAGCAGCGGCGCGTACGGCACCCGGCGCGCCCGGTTGCCGCCCACGGAGAGGGCGCCCAGCGTGGCGCCGTGATAGCTCTGGCGCCGCGCGATGAAGCGCCGACGCAGGGGCTGTCCCACCTCCAGGAAGTACTGCCGCGCCAGCTTGAGCGCCGCCTCGACCGCCTCGGAGCCGCTGGACACGAACAGCACCTTGTCGAGTCCCTCCGGCGCCTCGGCGGCGAGCGCGTCGGCCAGCGCCTCCATCGGCTCATTGGTGAAAAACCCGGTATGGGCGAACGACAGCGCCGCCAACTGGCGCTGCACCGCCTCGATCACCCGCGGATGGCTGTGGCCGAGAGAGGACACCGCCGCGAAGCCCGAGGCGTCGAGATAGCGCCGGCCGGCGCCGTCGATCACGTAGGCGCCCTCGCCGCGCACCGCCATGGGGAGCCGGCGCCCCGGTTCGCGATGGAACACATGGCTCATGGCGCGTTCCGCTCGATTATTCCGGCGGCGCCGCGGTCAAGGTGAAGGCGACGATGTCCTTGATGGCCCGCCCCAACGCCGCGTCGAAGGCCGCGATCACGTCGATGAATCTGGTGCCCTCGGCCTTGACGCGCGCCTCGGTCGTGCGCGAGGCGATGATCTTGCGGTCCGGCATGCCGACGAGCTTGGCGTTCATGCGCACCAGCACCTCGGGCACGCCGTCGCCCGCGGTGTAGATCGCCTGAAACTCGCGCAGGTCGGTCTTCAGGATGTAGTCCGGCCGCAGCCCGATGGCCTCGCGGCCGACGCCCACGATCTTGCCCGTGCTCTCGAACGATTCGATGAGCAGCGTCTGCACCATGGCGGGCGCGGTGTCGGTCCAGCCCGAGCGGGCGAAGTACTCGAGCGTGTAGGGCGAGCGCTGCACGGCGATGCGCGCCGTGTCGATGCCGGCGGCCGCCACCGGCTTCTCGACGACGAGCTGCCAGTCGGCCTCGGGCAAGTCCGCCTCATGGGTGGTCTTCGGCGTCAACAAGTAGAGGTCGACCGGCTCGGCGAGCTTGGGCAGGATGCCGCAGCCGGCCACGGCCAGCAGCAGAAGGGCGGGCGCTATGGCGCCGCCGCTTCGGCTCACCCGGCGCGTCATTCGGCCTCGAACCCCTGGCGGCGATCGCCGAACAGGAAGCGCGCCGGGTCGCGCTCGAACTGGTCGGAGATGCGGCTCAGGCTCGCCACCAAGATGCGCAGGTCGGCGATGAGCTGGGTCCCCTCGTAGAGGCCCGAAGCGGTGAAGTCGCGCAGCGGCCCGCGGCTCTCGCGCAGCAGAAGTTCGGCCTGCTCGGCCAGCTTGGTGAAGGCGGCCGCGAGCGCGCGCATCTCGGCGACGGAGCCTTCCAGCTCGCCGCCGGCCGCGCTGACGCTGTGGTTCAACTCCTCGGCGAGCAGCGTGAATTGCTGGCTCATGGCGCCGATCTCGCGCACCGCCGCGGCGCCGTCCTGCAGCAGCGCGCGCACGCCGCCGGTGTCCTCCGAAAGCGCGGCGGTCAGCGCGCTCAGATTGGCGAGGACGCCGGCGATGGCCGCGCTGTTCTCGGCGCTGAACAGCGCGTTGACGCGCCCGATCAGGAAATTGACGTTGGCGATCAGGTCGGGGGCGCCTTGGAACAGGCCCTCGAACTTGCCGGGCATGGCGGCGATTACCGGATAGGGAGGATCGCGGGTTTCCGGCAGCCTGGCGGCGTCCGGCGTGCCGCCCGCGATCAGCACGTACAAGACGCCGGTGATGCCCTGGAACTCGAGCGAGGCGACGGAGGTGCGGTGGATCGGCGTGCCGCGCCTGACTTCGATCGTCACCCGGACCCGCTCGAAGCTGTCCGGGTCGATGCGGATGTCGGTGACGCGGCCGACCGGCACGCCGCGATAGCGCACGGTGCCGCCGGCCTGAAGCCCGGTCACGTCGCTGGCGAACAGGATGTCGTAATACGCGAAGTCCTCGGTGCTCTGGTAGCGGCCGAGCCACAGCACGGCGGCGATGGCGCCGGCGAGGAGCGCCAGCATGAAGCCGCCGACCGCGATGTAACCGGCCCGGGTTTCCATGGCGACGCCCTGCTACGCCCGGCGCGCCGCCCGGGCGCGCGGGCCGTGGAAATAGGCGCGAATCCAGGGATGGTCGTCCGTGAGATGGTCGGCCATGGTTCCTACTCTGAGACGCTTGTCGATCAGGACCGCGATACGGTCGCAGATCGCGCCGAGGCTGTCCAGATCGTGCGTGACCATGAAGACCGTGAGCCGCAGGCTGCGCTGCAGGCTCAGGATGAGCTCGTCGAACGCGGCCGCTCCGATCGGGTCGAGCCCGGCCGTGGGCTCGTCGAGGAAGAGTATTTCCGGATCGAGCGCCAGCGCGCGCGCGAGACCCGCGCGCTTGCGCATGCCGCCCGACAGTTCCGCCGGATACTTGCCGGCGGCATCGGGCGGCAGGCCGACCATGGCGATCTTGAGGGCCGCGACCTCGGCGCTGAGCGCCGGCGACAGCCGGCTGTGCTCTTTGAGCGGCACCTCGACGTTTTGCGCCACGGTGAGCGAACTGAACAGCGCGCCGCCCTGGAACAGCACGCCCCAGCGCCGTTGCAGCCGCCGCCAGGCTGCGGGCCCGAGCGCGTCGGTGTCCTGCCCCAGCACCAGGATGCGCCCCGCCGCCTTGCGATTGAGGCCGATGACCGTGCGCAACAGCACCGACTTGCCGCTGCCCGAGCCGCCGACCACGCCCATGATCTCGCCCGGCGCCACGTCGAGGTCGAGGCCCTCGTGCACCGCCTGCCCGCCGAACTGGGTCTTGAGGCCGCGCACGGAGATGACCGGGGCGGCGGCGGAGGGAGCGCCGGCCACGTGGCTTCAGATTCCGAGATACGAGAACACCACCGAGAACAGCGCGTCGAACACGATCACCAGGAAGATCGCTTCGACCACCGCCTGGGTGGTGAGCCGCCCGACGCTCTCGGCGCTGCCGCGCACGTTGAGGCCCTCGAAGCAGCCCACCATGGCGATGAGGAAGGCGAACACCGGCGCCTTGCCGATGCCGATCCAGAACATGGTGGGCGTCACCGCCTGGCGGAGCTGGTTAAGGAAGCCGGCGAGCGAGAGGTCGACCAGCGCGCCGGTCATCAGCGCGGCGCCCAGGATCGCCATGACATCGGCGAAGAAGGCCAGCAGCGGCAGCGCGATCATCAGCGCCAGGATGCGCGGCAGCACCAGCACCTCCAGCGGGTCGAGGCCGAGCGCGCGCATGGCGTCCACTTCCTCGTTCACCTGCATGGTGCCGATCTGCGCCGTGAAGGCGCTGCCCGAGCGCCCGGCGACGATGACGGCGGTCATCACGATGCCCATCTCGCGTAACACCGAGACGCCGACCAGGTTCACGGTGAACACTTCGGCCCCGAAGCGCCGCAGTTGATCGATGCCCTGGAACGCCAGCACGACGCCGATGAGAAAGGACAGCAGCCCCACGATCGGCAGCGCGTTGAGGCCAACCTGCTCGATATGGCTCACCAGGGACACGAGCCGGATGCGCCGCGGCCGGCCGAGGCTGCGCCCCAGCACCACGACCACGGCGCCGAAGAAGGCCACCAAGTCGCGCGCGCGTTCGAGCACAACGACGGTGGCCCAGCCGATTCGCGCCAGGAAATCGGCGGCGCCGCGCCGCGGCGGCGCCGGCGCACGGGCCGGCACGCCGAGCCCGGCCACGCGATCCAACAGGCCTCTGAAGCCGGGCGCGAGGCCGGTGAGGCTTACCTCCGCGCCGCGCTCGGCCCAGGCGCGCCGCGTCCGCTCGATGAGCCAGGCGCCGACCGAATCGAGCGCCTCAAGCCTGGCGAGGTCGAAGCGGGCGCCCCGGCCCGCCGGCCGCAGCGCCCGCAGCGCGGCGTCCAGCTCCGGCGCCCGCTCGATGGTCCAGGCGCCGCTGGCGGCGATCACCAGGCGGCCGTCCTCCTCAGCGGTTTCGAATGAGCCGGTCGCCATGCTCGCCCGTGGATCGGCAACGTCCGCCGCCATGATAGCGAATGCCGGGGGCGCCTTGCGACCGCTTTTCCGAAAGCGACATATGCCCTAGATTGGCGCGCCGAAGCCGGCCAGCGGGACGGGCAATGCCGATCAAGGACCACATCCGCCAAGTGCCGGATTTTCCCAAGCCCGGCATACTTTTTTACGACATCTCGACGCTCTTGGCGCACGCCGGGGCTTGGCGCAAGACCGTCGGCATCCTTACCGACGCGGTGCGCCCGCACCGGCCCGATCTCCTGGTCGGCATCGAATCGCGCGGCTTCCTGGTGGCGGCCCCGCTCGCGCTGGAACTGGACTGCGGCTTCGTCATGGTGCGCAAGAAGGGCAAGCTGCCGGGCAAGACGATCCCCTACGAATACGACCTGGAATACGGTTCGGACGTCGTCGAGGTGCAGGCCGACGCGATCGCGCCCGGGCGGCGCGTCGTCGTGCTGGACGACCTGCTCGCCACCGGCGGCACCATGGCCGCGACCATCGCGCTCCTGCATCGTGTCGGCGCCGACGTGCGCGCCGCCGCCTGCATCATCGAGCTCGCGTTCCTGAACGGCCGGCGCAAGGTCACGGTCCCGTTCACTTCGGTCGTCTCTTACGAGGCGTGAATCCGCGCCAGCCGCGCCGCTGGGCGGCGCGATGCCGGCGGCGGTGGGCAGGGCCAGCGCCGCGGCGCCGGTTTGGCGCGTCTCGTTTGCGTTCGCCCCCCGGCGGGTTTACGATTGGCTTGGTCGTGATTTTGGCAAGGATCGGAGGACGCGGCATGTCCGTGACGGAGCACGTCGAGACACTGAAATCCAAGCACGCCGATCTCGAACAACTGATCAACGAAGAAGAGCACCGGCCGCTTCCCAATCAAGCCCTGATTTCCGAACTTAAACGCCAAAAACTGCGAATCAAGGACCAGATCGCGTTGATGCATCACACTAGCAAGGAGGAACTGCCGTTTTGGCAATCAAACTCACTCGAAGAGCTGGCGGACAGGCAGGCGGTGGCACCAGTGGCCGAGCTCGACCAGTTGACCGCGTCTTGGCCGGGAGACGAGGTTTTCGATGATGCCTTGGGGGAACTGCTTCGGGATCGGGACGTCAGGCGGCAAGCCCTGAAGACCGGCCGATAAATGGCCGTCGTCCTGCTCGACACCTCGGTTGCGAGCCTGCTGCTACCGCACAAAATACCGCGCCCGGAGCTTTCGCTTTACGAGCCCGACCTGAGAGGGCAGACGCTCGCGCTCAGCTTCCAATCCGTGGCCGAGTTATGGAAGCTTGCCGAGAAGAACAAGTGGTCGGCCGCGCGGCAGGTGGCTCTCGACGCGTTCGTTCGGCGATTTTTAATCATTCCCTACGACTACGGACTCGCTCGTGTCTGGGCGCGTGTCAGCGCGCATGAAGAAAGCATTGGGCGCCGGATGGATACCGCTGATGCGTGGATCGCAGCGACCGCCGTCCACAGGTCGCTCACCCTCTATGCTCACGACAGAGATTTCTTGGATCGGAC
>CAYPKW010000031.1:0-25576 GCA_964411425.1 uncultured Rhodospirillaceae bacterium | reverse complement strand
CGCCTCGGCCAAAATCGCTCGCGTCGCGGCCATGACGAGTTCCGAAACAGGCTCTAAAGGAACGAGGTGCCGAGCCGCTCCAAGGTCTCCGCGGCGTGGCGGTAGCCGATCTCGACGGTCCGCTCGAAGGACTGCCAGTCGAGCAGATCGACGGTGTCGAGCGGCGGCTCGAGCAGGAGGGCCACCCGGTCGCGCAGCGCCCTGGTGTGGGCGTCGCTGCTTACCGTGCCGGCGCCATAGCCGCCGGCAAGGCGCCGCTACCCGCGCTCGAACATCCGGTCGCCGGTCTCGTCCACGATCCGCTTCGCTTTGTCGATGGCCAGCTTCTGCGCGTCGTCCCTGCTGGCAAAGGTATCGGCCCGCACGAACTGGTGCTCCTTAACGCCGTCGGGGAACTCCTTGCTGATGACGCCCGCCACCAGCCATTGCGAGCCCTGCCGGCGCGGCTCGGAGCGGATGCGATAGCCCTTGTACTCGACCGCCGCGGCCGCGGAGGGCTGGTTCTTCGGGCTTCCGGCCCGGCGCAAGAAATCGAACAGACCCATGTCGAGACTCCGTGCAGACGGAGGATACCTACACCATTTTTTAGCGACACGAAACACGGGCGGGCTGCCATGGCGCTTGCGGGTAACGGCTTGTTAACCACCATGGGTCAAGAAGGTGGGCAGGGGCGCGGCATCCGGTCGTTCCCCGCATGAACCAGAGATGGAGTTTGACATGGCTGCGAAATCCAAGTCGTCCCGCTCGAAGGCGCGCAAGAAGGCCGGCAAGGCCAAGGCGGCGCCGAAGAGAGTCGTGCGCAAGACGACCCGGAAGAAGGCTTAGAGCCTGTTTCGGAACTCCTCATGAGCCGCGCTGCCGGTCGAAAATCGCCGGCTGCCAGGAGAAGCCCGCCGAGCGTATCCAGTATACGGTCAAGGGCTTCGACGCCGCAGCCGACGATTTTCGCCGCAGCCCGGAGGGACGCGGCGCTTTTGGCCGAATGCGTTCGTCGCCGCTTCGTCGCCGATCAATGAGATCGGCTTCCTCGCGGCTCCTGCGCCTCGGCCAAAATCGCTCGCGTCGCGGCCATGACGAGTTCCGAAGCAGGCTCTGAGTAGGCGCGACCGATTCCGTGCCGCGAGCGCCCGGGGCCGAGCGGCTCCGGGCGCTTTCGTTTACAGGAGCAGCAACAGCGCCAGGCCCACGAGAGAGGCAAGGCAGAGGATGACCGCGTAGGGGCCCAACTAGTTCACCACCAGGTCCAGCGGCCGGCGCGACAGCGCCTCAGAGGCCCGTTCGTTCACCAGCACCGTCTGGCCCGTGGTCATGGCGAGCCCGCGCTCGCTGTCGAAGATGATGATGTGGATGAAGAACACCATGCCGGGGACGGCCACTTCCGGGTTGCCGTTATAGAGCATCGGCCAATCCATCCAGTTGGGGGCGAAGGTGGCGCCCAGGCTGTAGCCGGTGGCGTTCATGCGGTGCGCCCGATAGCCGGCGGCATCGAGCACGCGGGCATGGGCGTCGAACACCTCGCCCACCGGCCGGCCGGGAACGAGCGCCGCCTTGCAGGCTTCGAGGGCATCGACCGCCACCTTGTGCATCTCGACCTGGTGCTCGGGCGGCGGGCCGATGCGTAGGGTGCGCATCAGGCAGGAATGATAGTGGCGATAGACGCCCGCGAATTCGAGGGTGAGTTGGTCGTCCGCCTCCAGATGCCGGCGGCCCGTGAAGTAGCGGCACAGCAGCGCGTCCTTGCCCGACCCGATGATGTATTCGTTCGCCGGGTCGTCGCCGCCGCCGCGAAACACGGCGCCGTGCATGGCGGCCAGGATGTCGCCCTCGAAGGCGCCCGGCCGGGCCGACCGCCGGGCCTCGTCCAGCGCCGCGTCGGCCAACTCGGCGGCGCGCCGGACGTAGCCCAACTCCGCCGCGCTCTTGACTGCTCGTAGCCGGCTCACCAGGTCCGAGGCATCGACGAGCGTGCAGAACCCGTCGAAGGCGACGACGAGCCGCAGCCCGTTGCGCGCGGTGAGTCCATAGGCATCGAGCTCGATGCCGAGGCGCCGGCCGCGGCAGCCATGGCCGTCGAGGATCGCCTTCAACTCGTCCTGCGGCTTGGCGTCGGGTCCGTCCGCCCAGATGCGAATGTCCTCGACCACCGAGGTGGCTTGCGCCTGGCGCAGGTCGGGCGCGCGGGTGAGCAGGCTCATGCGCCCGTCGGCGCCGAGGTACAGGCACTGGAAGAAGACGTACCCGAAAGTATCGTAGCCGGTGAGGTAGTACATGCTTTCCTGGCGAAACATCAGCAGGCCGTCGAGCCCGCGCGCCGTGATGGCCGCGACCGCCTTGGCGCGCCGCTCGGCCAGCTCCTCGATGCTGAAATGCAGCGCCATCAGACCTCCAGGGCGATGAGCGAAAGCAGGCGCCCGTAGTGGGGCTCGCCGCCGAGCGCGGCGCGCCGGTAGCTGAAGAAGCGTGCGGCCTCGGCGCAAGTGTCGGCGGGCGAGACCTCGATGGCCGCGAGACCTTGCGCCGCGAGCCGCGCCGCCGCAAGGCCCGGCAGGTCGAACAGGAAATGGCCGGCACGCGGCGCCGGCTCGAAGAAGCGTTCGTTGGCTGCGTCTTGCGCCAAGAACGGTGCGGGAAACTCCGGCCCCACTTCGTACGAGGGCTGCTGGATGCAAGGGCCGATCACGGCCGCGATGCGCCCAGGCTGGGCGCCGAGGCGCGTCATGGCCGCCACGGTCGCCTCCAGGACGCCCGCCAGCACGCCGCGCCATCCGGCGTGCGCGGCGCCGATGACGCCGGACGGCTCGGCGAACAGCACCGGCGCGCAGTCGGCGGTGAGGATGCCAAGCGCGAGACCGGGCCGCCGCGCCACCATGGCGTCGCGCCTGGGTCCGGACCCCTCCCATGGCTCGTCCACGGTCGTCACGTCCGGGCTGTGGATTTGGTACAGCGTGAGAAGCTTCGCTCCGGTCAGCTCGGCACGCGCCAGCGCGCGGCGCCGGTTCTCGGCCACCCTCGCCTTGTCGTCGCCGGAGCCGTAGCCGCAATTGAGCGAGGCGAATGCACCCTCGCTCACGCCGCCCGCGCGGGTGAGGAAGCCATGGCGCACGCCGTCGAGGTCGTTGAGCGCGTCGAGGGTCAGCATCCGATCGAGCTCTCGCGGTCAGAATCCGGGAGGTGCTACGCCAGGTCCGGCAATCGCCAGCGCCTTGAACAGGGTGCCCATTTGGCCGATCTCGAGCAAGCGCTCAAGGCCGGCGTGGACCTCCGCCGCCTGGGCCGGCGCGGCGTCCATGAGGCGCTCGGCGCGCAGCCGGATGCCGAGGCGCTGCAAAAGCTCGGCCTGCGGCAGCGGCCCGTGCACGCCGGCGCCGGCCGCCCGTGCGGCGCGGGCGAGGGCGGCGAAATCCACCCGCGCGCTAAGGTCCGCCGCGCCCGGATCGCCGAGCGCGTCGTGGGTGGCGTGCCGGCGCACCGCTTGCAGGCTGTCGCCTTCTCCGGCGTCCGCGTAATCGATGACCAGCGCCGCCCCGCCGCCCGCAATGACACGGCGCGCGATGGCATCCGCGAGCGCCTGCGCCTGGGGCGAGACCTCGGCCACCGCGCCGAGCGGCGCGCCGGCGCGAAAGATCGGCTCGACGAGCGTCAGCGCCGGGCCCGGCGGAGTGAGGACAAAGCGCAATGCCGCTCCGTCGGGCGCCAGGTCCACTCGCCGCTCGCGCCAACCTTCCCGCGCGCGCTGGAACTGGTGGATCGGCAGCGCGTCGAAGAACTCGTTGGCCAGCAGCAGCAGCGGCCCGTCGGGTACGTCTGCGAAGTCGTCGTGCCAGGCGGGCTTGAAACCGGCCAGGGTCTCGCCCTGGCGGGCCCGCAGCAGCGGGCTCGTTTCCACCAGATGCAGGTCAGAGGCGGCGAGAAAGCGCGACCGCACCCGAGCGGCGCGCAGCGCGTCCGCCATCATGGTGCCGCGCCCGGGGCCGAGCTCGACGAGGCGCACCGGCGCCGGCTCGCCCATCTGGCGCCACACCTCGACGCACCACAGGCCGATCAGCTCGCCGAACGCCTGGCTCACCTCCGGCGCGGTGATGAAATCGCCCGCCATGCCGAACGGGTCGGCGCGCCGGTAGTAGCCCAAGCGCGGGTGGCCCAGCGCCTCGGCCATGTAGTCGGCGACGGTGAGCGGACCGGCGGCGCGGATGCGCCGCGCCAGGTGCAGGTGAAGCTCGCTCACCCGACCGTCCGCCGGCGCGACCGCGCCATGAACAGGATGCCCGCCAGCAGCATCGGCAGCGACAGCCACTGGCCCATGGTCGTGCCGCCGAGGAGGAAACCGAGCTGCGCGTCGGGCTCGCGAAACAGTTCGCCGACCATGCGCGCCGCCGCGTAGCCCGCGAGGAAGGCGCCGCTGACGAATCCGAGGCGCTCGCGCACGCCATCGCGGCGGGCGAGCGCGTACAGGACCGCGAACAGCAGCAGCCCCTCGAGCCCGGCCTGGTATAGCTGGCTCGGGTGGCGCGGCAAGGCTCCGCCTTCGGGGAACACCATGGCCCAGGGCACGTCGCTCGCCCGGCCGTACAGCTCGCCGTTGACGAAGTTGGCGAGCCGACCGAGGCCGAGCCCGATGGGCGTGGCCGCCGCCACGATGTCCGCCACCGCGAAGAAGGGAAGTCGGCGCCGGCGCGCGAACAGGATCATCGCCAGGATGACGCCGACGAGACCGCCGTGGAACGACATGCCGCCGCCCCACACGCGCAAGATCTCCAGCGGGTGATAGAGGAAATAGAGCGGCTGGTAGAACAACACGTATCCGAGCCGGCCGCCCAGCACGACGCCGAGCGTGGCCCACACCACCAGGTCGTCCATATCGGGCTTGGTGACGATGCCGGGCGCGCGGCCGGCCAAGTAGCGACAGTAGCGCCAGCCGACGAGGATGCCGGCCACGTAGGACAACGCGTACCAGCGGATGGCGAACGGCCCGATCGAGATCAGCACCGGGTCGATGGCCGGGAAGGGCAGTGCGAGGAACATGCCGACAGAACTCTCAATCCCCGAACCGGAGCGAGACGCGCCGACCGGGGCAGCCGGCCGAAACGTTTAGCACGGCCTCCTGCCGGAGCCTATGATGCTTCGTTCCGCATAATCGGAGACCCCCATGCAGACGCAGAACCGACTGTTGGACGACTTGGCGCAGCTTGCGACCGGCGCCGCCGGCGGGCTGCTCGGCATGAGGCGCGAGGTGGAGACCCGCCTCAAGGAGCATTTCCGGCGCCTCTTCGCCGACATGGACCTGGTGAGCCGCGAGGAGTTCGAGGCGGTGAAGGCGATGGCCGTCAAGGCGCGCACCGAGCAGGAGGCCGTCGCCGCCCGGTTGGCGGCCCTCGAAGCCAAGCCGAGCAGGCGGCGCACGGCAAGAAGTGGTGAAAAACCTTCGACTTGAAAAACAGCCATTGCGTTCGAGTCTGCGATCGGGCACCCTACATATGGTGGGTCGGGGGCCCCTTACGCCAAATATGTGGTCCCAGACCCTTCGGCAAGGCCGATCGGCCGCCGGCCGACCGCAGGGGAGGTGCTGGCATGGCATTTTCGCTAGCTCGGGCTGGCCGCCTGCGATCGAACCCCCTCGATGTTCTGCAGGAGCTGGTCGACGCCAACCAATGGGCGTTCGACCGGGTGACCGACGCCGAGATGGTGATCGAGTTGAGCGGGCGCTGGAGCGACTACCGCATGTTCGTCGCCTGGCACCAGGAGCACAACGCCATCTACTTGTCCTGCCGGGTGGACACCCGGCTGCCGACGCAGAAACGGGCCGACCTGGTGGAGTTGCTGGCGCTCATAAACGAGAAGCTGTGGCTCGGCCACTTCGACCTGTGCTCGGAGGAGAAGGTGCCGGTGTTCCGTCACACGGTATTACTGCGCGGCGCGGCCGGCGTCAGCGTCGAGCAACTCGAGGACCTGGTGGACATCGCCTTCAGCGAATGCGACCGGTTCTTCCCCGCTTTCCAGTTCGTGCTGTGGGGCGGGCGGCGCCCCGCCGAAGCCATCGCCGCGGCGCTGCTCGACACCAAGGGCGAAGCCTAGCCTCCGTTCCGGCCATGCCGGCGGCCTCGACATGATCGCCACGCTCGGCGGCCCGCTGCTGCTGGTCGGCTGCGGCAGGATGGGGGCGGCGCTCCTGCGCGGCTGGCTCGCCCGCGGGCTGGCGCCGCCGCAGGCCTGGGTGATCGAGCCGAATCCGGCGGCGTTGGGCGAGCTTGCCGGCGCCGGCATCCGGCACCGCACCGAGCTCGCGGCCGCCGACCTCCAACCCCGGGCCGTGGTGCTGGCGGTGAAGCCGCAGGCGATGGACGCGGTCCTGCCGGCCTGCCGGCGCTTCGTGCGGCCCGAGACGTTGTTCCTGTCGATCGCGGCGGGCAAGACCATCGGCTACTTCGAGCGCCGCCTCGGGGCGGCGGCCATCGTGCGCGCCATGCCCAACACGCCGGCCGCCGTCGGGCGCGGCATCACGGTGGCCTGCGCCAATGCGCTGGCGGACGCGGCCCAGCGCGAGTTGGCGAGCAACCTGCTGGCCGCGGTCGGCGAGGTCGCCTGGGTCGCGGACGAGGGGCTGCTCGATGCCGTCACGGCGGTGTCCGGCGGCGGCCCCGCCTACGTCTTTCTCTTCATCGAGTGCCTCGCCGAGGCGGGCGCGGCGGCGGGGCTGCCGCCGGAGCTTGCCATGCGGCTCGCCCGCGCGACGGTCTCCGGCAGCGGCGAGCTCGCGCGGCTGTCCGATGCGCCGGCGGCCGAATTGCGCGCCAACGTCGCCAGCCCCGGCGGCACCACCGTCGAGGCGCTCAAGATCCTGATGGCCGAGGACGGCATGAAGCCCCTGCTGGTGAAGGCGATCGCGGCCGCTACGCGCCGCTCGCGCGAGCTGGCGGGCTGATGCTTATGTCCCCGCCGCTGCCGGCCGGCGCCGAGCGCGTGCGCGCGGCCTTGCTGGCGCGGGGCCACGCCGCCGAGATCGTCGAATTCGACGGCGGCACCCGCACCGCCGCCGACGCCGCCGCGGCCATCGGCTGCCGGGTGGCCCAGATCGCCAAGTCCATCGTGTTCCGCGCCGGCTCGGGCCGCCCGGTGCTGGTCATCGCCAGCGGCGTCAACCGGGTCGACGAGGCGAAGATCGCGGCGGCGCTCGGCGAGGCCATCGGCAAGGCCGACGCCGACTTCGTGCGCGAGCGCACCGGATTCGCCATCGGCGGCGTGGCGCCGCTGGGCCATGCCGACCTTGCTTCGCCCGCCGAAGCGGGCTTCGCGAAGGCGGGGCCGCTCGCGGTCTTCATCGACGAGGATCTCATGCAGTGGCCCGAGATCTGGGCCGCCGCCGGCACGCCGCGCACGGTGTTCCGCCTGCGGCCGGCCGAGCTCCCGGCCATCTCCGGAGGCCGGGTCATTGGGGTCAAGTGACTTGCTCTTCTCTCGCGGCCGGCGCCGCTCTAGACTGGCGGCGAAATGGCGGGGAGAGGCGGTCATGGCGCGGAAATCGACCCGGCGCGCGCCGCGCAAAGCGGCGCCGAGCGACCCGAAGGAAAGGATCATCGACGCGGCGCTGGCGCTGGCGGCAAAACGCCCTTGGGGCGGCATCGCGCTCGCCGACATAGCGGCGGCGGCACGGCTGTCGTTGGCCGAGCTGCACGCGACCTTTCCTTCCAAGCTTGCGATCCTGGAGGCGTTCCTGCGGCGCACCGATCGCGCGGTCATGGCGGCAGTCGCCGCCGATGCGCCCGAGGGCTCGGCCCGGGACCGGCTGTTCGACGTAGTGATGCGCCGGTTCGACGCCCTCGCGCCGCACCGGGCGGCGATCGCATCGGTGCTGCGCGCCACCCTCTGCGACCCGGTGGCGCTGTTGTGCGGCGGTTGTGCCTTCCGGCGCTCCATGGCGGCCATGCTGGAGGCGGCCGGCCTCACCGCCGACGGTCTCGCGGGCGCCGTCCGCGTCAAGGGGCTGGGGGCCATCTACCTCGCCACCTTGCGCGTCTGGCTGGGCGACGAAAGCGCCGACCGGGCCGCCACGATGGCGGCCCTCGACCGCCGATTGCGCCAGGCCGAGCGCTGTCTCGGGGCGCTGGCGCGCCGGCGCGCGGCGTAAGGCTCAGGCCGGCGGCCCTGGGGCCCTGAGGCGTGGGGCCTTCAAAAGAAGTTTATCGCACTGCAACATTATTCTTGACGCATGTGCAGCAAGAAACTATATATGGTTTGTGCAGTGCAGCATAACGCCCCGCGCCAAGCGCGCAACCATCTGACTTAGCTAGGAGAATCAACATGGCCAAGGCATCCCAGACGGCCTTCGGGACCGAGTTCCCCAAGATCACCGACTTCTCGCAGTTCTATGCCGACTACAACCGGATGGTCGGCGACTTCTCGAAGATGTTCATCAATGGCAAGGCCCCGTCGGTGGACGTCGAGGCCATCGTGAACAGCCAGCGCAAGAATTTCGAGGCAGTGGCGGCGGCCAACCGCATCGCCCTGCAGGGCATGCAGGCAGTTGCCCAGCGCCAGGCCGAGATCGTGCGGCAGAGCGTCGAGGAGTTCTCGGAGCTGAGCAAGTCGCTGACCGCGACCGGCACGCCGGAGGACAAGTTCGCCAGGCAGGCGACCCTCGTGAAGGAAGGCTTCGAGACCGCGCTCGTCAATCTGCGCGAGTTTTCCGAGCTGCTGCAGAAGTCGGGCGGCGAGGCGTTCGACCTCTTGAGCAAGCGCTTCGGCGAGAACCTGGACGAGGTCCAGGTGGCGATCGCCGGCAAGGGCGCCAAGAAGACCGCCGCGCAGTAACCTTCGCGCGACCGATCGAAGGGCCGCTTCCCCCGGGGAGCGGCCATAGAGCAAGATCGTTTCAGATTGAATCGGAACGATCCAATCTGAAACGTGAATCTTGCTCTGGATTCAACACGTAGAGCCTGATTCATGCTTCACATTGAAGCCCGTCGTGCTCCAATGTGAAGCGATCAGGCTCTAGGCTTTTGGCGGCCTCCATGCTTAGTGAAAGTCCGAAAGGACGCTTCCGCCATGCCGCGCGAACCCGCCCCGCGCACCATCTCGTTCGAGGACTTCCGCAAGGTCGACATCAGGGTCGGCACGATCGTGGCGGCCGAGCCGTTCGAGGGGGCGCGCGCGCCGGCCTTCAAGCTGCGCATCGACTTCGGCGCCGAGCTGGGCTTGCTTAAGTCATCGGCCCAGGTCACCCGGCATTACCGCGAGGAACAATTGGTCGGCCGCCAGGTGGCCGCCGTCGTCAACTTTCCGCCCAGGCAGATCGGCAAGTTCATGTCCGAGGTGCTGGTGCTGGGATTCCCCGACGGCCGGGGCGAGGTGGTGATGATCGGCCCCGACCGCCCGGTGCCCAACGGCGGCCGGCTCTATTGAGCCGAGAAATCGTTCGCCCATCGCCCAGCGGGCCCGGCGAGAGGGTAAAAAAATGAACGATCAACCCCATGCGCAGCGGGAGCCTAGTAGGCGCTCGCTGGGCGATCGCCGGATAGGCCACAACATGTAGTGGGTCCGACCGGCCCGAGCCGGGCGGATTTCGGCCTCCCGGCGGCCCCCTGGGCCGGCAGCGCGAACGTCATTCACGATGACAAACAGCAGCCGCAAAGCGCGCGGACGAGCGAGCGCCTACTCTATGGGACTTTGCTCCTATAAGTCAAGCGGTCGCGCGGCACGGTCGTGACTCAGTTCGACCCGAAGCGGACCCAGCGACTACCGGTGCCCCGCGACGGGCACGGCCGGCGCAACGTTACTCACGACAACGGGCGGATGTTCTGGTTGATGTGGAAAAAATTCGTCGGATCGTACTTGGCCTTGATCTGTTGCAGCCGCCGATAGTTGGGTCCATAGGCGGCGGCCGCCGTATCCCCGGCCTCGTCGTCGCCCAGGTAGTTGGCGTAGCGGCCCTTGGCCATGAAGGGCGCCATCGCCGTATATGAGTCGCGGGCCCAGGCAATGCAGCGATCGGTAATGGCTGAATCCGTCCATTGCGACAGCACGAGCAGATTATAGCCATCCGAGCGATGCGGAAATGCGGTATCGGCCACTCCGATCCGGCTGACGGCGCCATGGAGGTGCTCGAGAAACAAACCACCCATTGGAGTCGGGCACTTGGCGAAGCACTCAATCATCATGTCGATCGCCTCATCGCTTAGTCGATCTAGAAAGCTCGACTTCCAGTAATTGAGCGCCCCCCTTGGAAAGCCCGCATCCAGCATCGAGTTAAGTTGGCAGTAGGGTATCGGACCGAAGGCATCGAGCGCGGGCGGGCCGAATGTCTTGATCGGCTTGGTTGCCGCCTCGCCGGCGCCGGGCGGGCCGCAGTGGCCGGCCGCCATCGCCGCTAGCTTCGCGCCCGATCCGTCGCCGGCATGATTCAGGGCCACGACGACCGTGAGCTCGTCGGGCGCCGAGGCCGTGACAGAGCGGTAATGCCGCAGCACCTCCCGGGCGCGCTCGAAGGGATGGGCGACGAGGCCGCCGGTAATCGTGGGGCCCACCGGATGAACGCGGTATTCGAGCGAGGCCGCCACGCCGAAATTGCCGCCTCCGCCGCGCACCGCCCAGAACAGATCGGCGTTCTCGTCCGCGCTCGCCTTGAGGATTTTACCGTCCGCGGTGACGATCTCCGCCGACAGCAGGTTGTCGAGCGCCAGGCCGTATTTGCCCATCAACCAACCGATTCCGCCGCCAAGGGTGAGGCCCGCGATCCCCGTGGTGGACACCACGCCGCCGGTGCAGGCCAAGCCATGAAGCTGCGTCTCGCGGTTGAATTCGGCCCAGTTGGCGCCGCCTTGCGCCCGGGCGGTGCGCGCCTTCGGATCGACATGAATGCCTTTCATCGGCGCCAAGTCGATCATCAGCCCGCCGTCGACGGTCGCGCGGCCCGCCACGTTGTGGCCGCCGCCCCGGACCGCGACTTCCAGGTTCAGCTTCCGCGCGAGCGCCACGGCGTCGGCGATATCGGCCGTGCCCTTGCATCGGGCGATCAATGCGGGCCGTTTGTTCACCAGACCGTTGTGGACTCGCCGCGCTTCTTCGTAGCCCGGATCGGCCGGCTGGAGCAGTTGGCCGCCAAACGTGCCAGCGAGCTCGGTCACAACCTGGGATTTGGAAGGCGCTGACGTCATGTCACGGTCCCTCTCGAAGGGCGAGCCTCGGATGGCAAGGCGGGCTAACAGCCGAGCAATCAACGAAGAGTAAGTATATCCGCATTTTTTCAGGCGATCTACCGACCGCTCCTGGCACAAGGCCGGCGATCAGGCCGGACGACGAGCATTCGGTCTCTGCCCGGTACATGCACAAGAAGAAGATCGAACGCTATGAAGAAGAAAATCCCGACCTTCAAGACGGATAAGGAGGCGGAACGCTTCGTCGATACTGCCGACTTGAGCGAATATGACCTTTCAAGGTTCAAGCCTGTGCAGTTTGAGTTCGAGAGGAAGACCGCACAGCTCAACATGCGCGTGCCGAAGCCGCTGCTCGATGCCGTGAAGAAGCGCGCCAAGGCGCGCAGCATCCCCTATACGCGTTTTGTCCGCGAAGCCATGGAGCGCGCGCTGTCCGGGCCTGAAGGTCGCGGCCGAAAGTAACTCCGGACCTCATTATCCTTGACTCACCCCACCCGGCGCTTCCAGCCGACCTCAGTCAACAGTCAACAGTGGACGGTAAGCGTCAACGATCTTCACCGGCGATCGGCCTCAGTTGTCGTCCTGAGCCTTGTCCCGAGCGCAGCGAGGGAGCAGCGAGGGACCTAGACTCGCTGCCTATCCAGCGCCTGGATTCCTCAGCTCCGCTCGGAATGACGATGCCCGGAGCCGAACGCGCCGGCGCTCCGGTGTGAGAGGCGGGGCCGTTTCCAGCCAGCACAATTCCGCGCTAAACCGGCAGGCGGACGAGCGCGCGCAGGCCGCCTTGCGGCGATTGGTCCAGCACCAGGTCGCCGCCGTGGCCGCGCGCCACGTCGCGGGCGATGGTAAGCCCGAGCCCGATGCCCCCGGTCGCCGGGTTGCGCGAACCCTCCAGGCGGAAGAACGGCTTGAACACTTCCTCGCGCCGGTCGGCCGGGATCCCGGGTCCGTCGTCGTCGACGGTGATCTCGATGCCGTGCCCGCGCCACCGGGCGGCGACGACGATGCGGTCGGCGTAGCGCCCAGCGTTGGCGATCAGGTTGGCAACGCAGCGCCGGAAGGCGTCCGGGCGCAGCGGCACCACCATGTGCTCGGGCGCCTCCAGCTCGATCGCGGCGCCTTCCCTGAGCGCGCCGCCCACCACCTCGCTCAAGAGCCGGGTGAGGTCGGTGGGCACCGCCTGCTCGACGCCCTCGCCGCGGGCGAAGGCGAGATATCCCTCCACCATCTTCTCCATCTCCGCCACGTCGGCCCTTAGGTCGGCCGCCTCCGCGCCGTCGCCCAGCATGGCGAGCTGCAGCTTCATGCGGGTGAGCGGCGTGCGCAGGTCGTGCGACACGCCGGAGAGCAGCTCCATGCGCTGGCTCACTTGCCGGGTGATGCGGTCGCGCATCAGGCTGAACGCGGCCGCCGCCTGGCGCACCTCGCTCGCCCCCTGCGGCTTGAAGTCGGGCACGTCGCGGCCCTTGCCGAAGGCCTCGGCCGCGGCGGCGAGCCGGCGGATGGGGCGCACTTGGTCGCGCATGAACACGGTCGCCACCGCGAACAGCACCAGCGAGGTGCCGACCATCCACAAGATGAACACGAAGGTGGTCGAGCTGAACAGGCGGCGGCGCGGCACCTGGACCTGGAGCACGCCGTCCGCGAGCTGGATGTGGACCTCGACCCGGTTGCGCTGCGACCGGGTATCGGTGAGGAAGGGCTCGCCCACCAGGCGCGTCAGCGCCGCGTCCAGTGTAACGTCCACCAGGTTCTGCCGCATCATCGGGTCGCCCGGTAGTGCTGCGCCCGGCACGAACGCGACCTCGAGCTGGCCGGTGCGCCTGGCCGAGGCGAAGATGCGCTCGTACTCGGCGGGCGAGGCCGCCGCCATGCGGTCCATCACCGCGGCGATGTCGCCCGCCACCGCCGCGGCGAGGCGATTCGTCACCGTCGTCCAGTGGCTTTCGTAGAACACCCAGGTGGACACCACCTGCAGCAGGATGAGCGGCGTCACGATGATCAGGAGCGAGCGGCCGAGCAGCGAGCGCGGCAGCACGCGGTTCATGAATCGGAGCTGCCTGATTCGCATGCCCTAGTCCGTCTGCAGCATGTAGCCGCGCCCGCGCACGGTCTGCAGGTAGCGCGGGTAGCGCGGGTCCGCCTCGATCTTGCGCCTGAGCCGCGTCATCTGCACGTCGATCGTGCGGCTGCCCTCGGCGGTTTCGGACTGGTTGAGCTCCGCGCGGCTCACCGCCTGGCCCGGCCGCCGGGCGAGGGTGGCAAGCAGGTCGAGCTCGGCCGCCGTCAACCGCACTTCCTCGCCGGCCCGGCGCAGCACGCGCCGTTGCGGCTCGAAGCTCCAGGCGCCGAAGCGGACGATCGGGGCCGCGACAGGCGCTCGCGCGGGCGCGCGGCGCAGGATGGTGCGGATGCGCAAGACGAGCTCGCGCGGCTCGAACGGCTTCGTGAGATAGTCGTCCGCGCCGCGTTCCAGGCCCGCGATGCGGTCCTGCGGCTCGGCCATGGCGGTCAACATCAGGATCGGCACAGTGCCGCGGCGCCGCAGCGCCTGGGCCAGATCGAGCCCGCTTTCCCCCGGCATCATGAGGTCGAGCACCAAAAGGTCGAATTCCAGGCCGTCGATCTTGGCCCGCGCATCGGCCGCGTCCGCCGCGACGCTGACGCGAAAGCCCTGGTCGGTGAGGTACTTGCGCAACAGCTCGCGCAACCGCTTGTCGTCGTCAACGACCAGGATATGCGCCATGTCGCCGGTCATGCGGGGAATTATAGCGGCACCGCGGCGCCGCTCAAAAGAACGTGCGGATGGCCGACACCACGTTGTAGTCCTCGTCCACCACCGGGACGAACTGCCACTTGTCGAAGGTGAGGCAGGGGTGGGAGATGCCGAGGCCCACCATGTCGCCCACGGCAAAGGGCGAGGCGGCCGGCAGGTCGAGGTAGGCGTGCTGGTCGTTGATGGCGACCACGCGGTGATCGTCGGCGACGGCTTGGGGCCGACCGGCGCCGGGCCTGAAGCGGAACCGCGGCACCGGCAGCCCGGCGTCATAGGAGGCGTCGCGCCGGCCGAAGCCGAGCACGGCGCGCGTCGGTTCCGGGCGCGACAGCACGTAGGCCCACAGCTCGAGCGCGGGCCGGAGCCCTTCCCCCAGCTCGCGCGCCCGGCCTGAGCGGCGCAGCACGCCGGCGAAGGCCCGCCGGTACATGCCCGAATCGTGCGTCAGATAGCACCCGCTGCGCAACACCGGCAAGGTCTCGCGGCCGAGGTCGGCCTCCCCGAAGCGCTCCGCCACCATGTCGAAGTACATGGAGCCGCCGGCGGAGAGGATCACGGGACCGGCGGCGAACAGGCCTTCGGCGGCAGACGCGCGGGCGACGGCGACGAGGAAATCGAGGAAGCCGGCGACTTGGCGCTCGGCCGCCGCCTCGTCGCCGGCATCGACGATGCCCTCGAAGCCCTCGACGCCGCGCAAGGCGAGGAGCGGCGCCGCCTCCTTGACAGCGCGCGCCACGGCGAGCGCCGCCGCGAGGTCGCGCGCTCCGGCGCGCCCGCCCGTCATGCCGACTTCCAGCAACACCTGCACCGGGCGGCCGGGCGGCTCGGCCCGCGCCGCCTCGGCCAGCAGCCGCGCGCCCGTGCCTGAATCGACCAGGCAGTAGAAGTCGAACGCGGGGTCGCGGGCGAGCTCGCGCAGGATCGAGCGCGTCTCGGCGGCGCCCACCAGTTGGTTGGCGAAGAGGATGCGCGGCACCCCGTAGCGGCGCGCCACCATGACCTGATGCGCGGTAGCGAGCGTGATCGCCCAGGCGCCGTCGTCGAGCTGGCGCTGAAACAACTGCGGGCTCATGGTGGTCTTGCCGTGCGGCGCGAGCTTCGCGCCGGATGACGCCAGGAACCGGCGCATCCATCGGCTGTTGTGGGCGAGTGCCGCTTCCTTCAGCACCGGGCAGGGTAGCGGAAGGTCCTGGCGCAGCAGGTTCCAGCCGCGGGCGCCAACGGATCCCAGCGTCGGCGCGCCGCCACCGGGCAACCCCTTCATGCGGTCGTCCAGCGCTTCGGCCAGCAGGCCGTCGAGCCGCAACCGCGCCGTCATTTGCGACCGGGCGCGAACTTGGCGCGATCGTCCACCAGGCCCAGCAGCACCTTGCGGAATCCGTCCACCGCCTCGGCGCCCGCGCCCTTGTAGGCGCGCGCGAACAGTGCCCGCTGCTCCTCCGACAGGCGGCGCTCGAGCTCGGCGCCCTTCTCGGTCAGCTGCAGAAGGCGCTGGCGGCGGTCGCGCGGGCCCTCGCGCCGGGTGACGAACCCCTGGCGCACCAGCTGGCCCAGCACCCGGCCCAGGCTCTGTTTCGTGATCCTCAGGATTTCGAGCAGCTCCGAGACCGTCATGCCCGGCTTGCGTCCGACGAAATAGATCACCCGATGATGGGCGCGCCCGAACCCGTATTGCGCGAGTTGGGCGTCGGCCTTGGCGGTGAAGTCGCGGTAGGCGTAAAAAAGTAGCTCGATGCCCTGGCGCAGGTCCTCCTCGCGCAGGAACAACGGGTTCAATGTCTTGCTGTCGGGCATGGCGAGGCGATTCATGTCATGTCCGTCGCGGCCGTGTCGATAGCGAAGGAACCCGACCGGACCGCTCGGTCTACATTGATACCCTACCGTCGATTCGAGCGTGCCGTGAGGTCGATCCCGCGCCGGTTACGTCATAGTTGTTGACATATTTTTGGAAATCCGCTACTAGGGATAAGGGTATCGGCCGTAATATCGGCGCCGGGAAACGCCACAAGACGGGAGCAAGGAGACATGAGCGTGCTGCCCTTCGACGACCGCGACGGGGTCATCTGGTTCGACGGCCGGCTGGTGGCGTGGCGCGAGGCCAGGGTGCACGTGCTGACCCATGGGCTGCACTACGCCTCGTGCGTGTTCGAGGGCGAGCGCGCTTACGGCGGCCACGTGTTCAGGCTCACCGAGCACAGCCAGCGGCTGGTGGATTCCGGGCGCATGCTGGGCTTCGAGATTCCCTGGAGCGCGGCCGAGATCGACGCCGCCACGCGCGAGACGATCGCCGCCAACGCTCTCGGCGACTGCTACGTGCGCCCGCTCGCCTGGCGCGGCAGCGAGATGATGGGCGTGTCGGCGCAGGCGAGCAGGATCCACCTCGCCATCGCGGTCTGGCAGTGGCCGGCCTATTTCGCTCCGGAGTTGCTGGAGAAGGGCATCCGGATGGCGATTGCCAAGTGGCGGCGGCCGTCGCCCGACACGGCGCCGACCAAGAGCAAGGCGGCGGGGCTGTACATGATCTGCACGCTCTCCAAGCACGCGGCCGAGGCGGAAGGCTGCGCCGACGCCCTCATGTACGATTATCGCGGCCAGGTGGCCGAGGCGACCGGCGCCAACATCTTCCTGGGGTTGGGCGGCGAGCTGCACACGCCGACGCCCGACTGCTTCCTCGACGGCATCACCCGGCGGACGGTGATCGAGCTGGCGCGCCGGCGCGGAATTAACGTCGTCGAGCGTGCCATCATGCCCGACGAGTTGGCCCGCGCCGAGGAGGTCTTCATCACCGGCACCGCCGCCGAGGTGACGCCGGTGGGCGAGATCGGCCCCCACAAGTTCAAGGTCGGGCCGATCACGCGCCAGATGCGCGAGGACTACTCGGCGCTGGTGCGCCAGGTGCCGAACATCTCGAAGGCCAGCGCCGCGGAGTAGCCGGGCGCGGCACGAGGTCTCATACCAAGAGCCTCTGAGATCGACTCGTGGCCCGTCCTTCGAGACGCGCCCCCTCACCCTGAGCCGGCTGACCTCTCCTTCGAGACGGGCAGCCTGCCCTGAGCGACGCGCGAAGCGCGCGTCGAAGGGGCCCTCCTCAGGATGAGGTCAGCCGGACGAAGGGCGGGCGCTCCTCAGGACGAGGGCTTTGTTCACAAAAACAACCCCTTGCCTCATGCTGAGGAGCCGGCGAAGCCGGCGTCTCGAAGCACGAGGCAAGAGGTCGCCGTCATCGGCCCTTCGGATCAGTCGCCGTCGCCGCGCGCCTTGCCGCGCCGGGCGGCCGAGCGCGGTGGCTTGAGGGCGGCGTTGATCTCGTCGAGGTCGAACGCCTCGGCGTCCCACTCGCCGCCGACCCACTCCTTCAATTCTCGATGCTGGGGATGGCGCGGGCGGCCGAGGATCTCGATCATCTCCATGTAGCCGAACGGGCCGCCGCAGTCCTCGGGCGGGCAGGCGCGGGCGCCGGCGACGCAGGCGGGATAGGACGTGCCGGGCCGCGCCGCCTCGATCTTCTCGACCAGGATGTCGTGCTCCCAGCCGTCGCCGAAGTCGTATTCGTAGCGGAACCGCTTCTTGGGCGCCTTGGCGATCGAAGATAGCCTGGCCCGCCGCTCGTCCTTGTCGTCCTCGCCGATGAAGCCTTCGTCGGGGTCGGGGATCATGTAGCAGGCGGCGCCGACGACGAACTGATGGAGGTGAGAATCGGTCCAGCCCAGTGCCGCTTGCAGGATGTCGTGGAGTCGCGACAGCGAGACGTCGCCAGGCATCAGCAGGCGCCGCCAGACCGGAGGCGTCACGTCGCGCAGCGTCACCTTGAGCCGGTAAATCAACGGCGGTTTATCGGGCATGGCGTCTCCTCTCTCTACAGTCGCGGCCTTCGCGCCGGCGAGTCGAGCCACGGGCGCACGCGCTCGTAGGCGGCGGCGGCGCGGAACACGGCCACGTCGTCGAACGGCCGGCCGACGATCTGGATGCCCGTCGGCACGCCCGAGGCGGCGAGCCCCGAGGGCACGCTCATCACCGGGCAGCGGCTCATCATGTTGAAGGGGTAGGTCAGACACCAGTCGATCGCGGCGTCCACCTCGACCCCGGCGATCCTGAAGCCGGGGCCCGCCGGGTCGTGATCGGCCTTGACCGAGGGCACCGCCAGCGTCGGGCACACCAGGACGTCGTGGCGCTCGAGAATCGCTCCTAGCCGCCGGAACATCTCGGATTCGACCGTGAGGGATTCGTAGAGATCGGCGGTCGTCGTCCTCGCCGCGTCCTCGGCGAAGGCCACGGCGTAGCGGGTGAGCTTGGCCCGGCGCCGCTTCAGGTCTTTCGCCGCGTAGCTGCCGAAGATGGCGGCGATATGGTGGCCGAAGGCGTCGCGGCTGCGGCGCGTCCAACCCAGTTGCACGGTCTCTACCTTGGCGCCCGCCGCGCGGAAGACGGCAAGAGCCGCGCGGGTGTTGCGCGCTACTTCCGGATCGATCGGGAAGTAGCCTAGATCGGGCGAGAAGGCGATGCGCATGCCCGCGATGCCTTCGAGCCGCGCCGGGATGACGAGTTTCGGCGCGATGGCGGCGATGTCGCGCGGGTGCGGCCCGGCCATGACGTTCTGCAACAGCGCGCAGTCCGCCACCGTGCGCGCCATCGGCCCGGCATGGCAGTACCAGTCGAGGTTGAACGGCGGGTCGTCCGGGTTGCGCCCGTAGGGCGGCTTGAAGCCGACCACGCCGCAGGCCGAGGCGGGGATGCGGATTGAGCCGCCGATGTCGGAGCCGTTGGCGAGCGTGGTCAGCCCGCCGGCGAGCGCCGCCCCGGCGCCGCCGGACGAGCCGCCGGGGCTGTAATCGAGATTCCACGGGTTCCGCGTGACGCCCCACAGGCGCGAATGGGTGACGGCGGCGCAGGAGAACTCGGGCGCCGTCGAGCGGGCCAGCAGGATGGCGCCCGCGCCCAGAATGCGTTCGGCAGGGGGCGCGGTGTGATCGTCGACGTTGTCCTTGTAGACGAGGGAGCCGTGCGTGGTTCGCTCGCCCTCGATGCAGGTCTCGTCCTTGATGACCACGGGGATGCCTTCGAGCGGGCGCGGTTTCGCCCCCTTGCGGAACGCACTCTCGGCCTTCCTCGCCTGCGCCAACGCGCGATCGAAGAAGCGGTAGGTGAAGGGGTTGATCCTTTCGCCCACCGCCTCGTAGCGCTCGATCAGCGCCCGCGTGAGCTCGACCGGCGACAGCTTGCGCGCCTTGAAGCGTCGGGTGGCCTCGACCGCCGAGATGTAGCAGAGCTCCGCGTCGGACATGACCGACCCCGCCCGAGTGGAATGCTACTTCGCCGCCCAGCGGCGCGCGGCCGCGTCGTCCTTGTCGCGCGCCTCGACCCAGCGGTCGCCGGCCGCGGTCTCCTCGAACTTCCAGAACGGCGCCTCGGTCTTGAGCCAGTCGATGAGGAACTGGCAGGCCTCCAGCGCCGCCGCCCGGTGCGCCGCGGCGGTCGCCACCAGCACGATACGCTCGCCCGGAACGAGCCGGCCGTAGCGGTGCACGATGAGGCTCGCCTGCAGCGCCCAGCGCCGGTTGGCCTTGGCCTCGATCCCGGCCAGCTTGTTCTCGGTCATGCCGGGGTAGTGCTCGAGGGTCATGGCGGCGAGCGGCTCGCCCTGCAAGCTGTCCCGCACGATGCCGACGAAGCTCGCAACGCCGCCGATGTCCGTGCGCCCGCGGGTAAGCGCCGCGAGCTCCACGCCGATGTCGAAGTCTTCTCTCTGCACGCGGATCATGGCGAGGAGTCTAGCCGCCCGTCACCGGCGGGAACAGCGCCACCTCGTCGTCCGGGCCGACCGGGTGGTCAAGGCCGACGTATTCCTGGTTCACCGCGACCCGCACCACGCGCCGGTCGGCGAGCGCCGCGGCATATCCCGGCCCGCGCAGAGCCAGCCAGTCGAGCAGCGCGCCCACGGTCCTCACCTCGGCGGGCGGACTTATCCGCTCCTCGTTGATTCCGATCCTGGTCTTGAGCCAGGCGAAGTAGAGCAGATTCATCATCGCACCTCGCCGAACGGCAGGAAGTCCACCATGCTGCCGGCGGCGAGGCGGGTCAGCTCCTCCGGCAGCTCCACGAGCCCATCGGATTCGACCATGGAGCTCAGGATTCCGGCGCCTTCGCGCGGGAACTTCAGCGCCGCGAGCCCGCCGGTGCCGTCGGGGACGAGGCGCGCGCGCACCCATTCGCGCCGGTCCTTCTTCTTCTTGTAGTCGAAGTCGGCGCGCACGCGGAAGCGGGGCGGCGCCAGGTCGCTCGCCCCCATCAGGCGGAGGATCATCGGGCGCGCGATGGCGTAGAACGTCACCATGACGGCGACCGGGTTGCCCGGCAGGCCGATGAACGGCACGGCGCGGCCGGCGGCGTCGATCTGGCCGAGCGCCACGGGGCGGCCCGGCTTGATGGCGAGGCGCCAGACGTGCAGCCGCCCGGTGGCCACGACCGCGGCCTTGACGTGGTCCTCCTCGCCGGCCGACACGCCGCCCGACGCGATCAGCAGGTCGTGGCCCCGCGCCGCCTCGGCAAGGGCGCGGCGCACCGGCTCCTCGCGGTCGGGCAGGATGCCGAGATCGCCGACCGCGCAGCCGAGCTGTTCGAGCAGCGCCCTCAACGTCGCCCGGTTGCTGTCGTAGACGGCGCCGGCGGGGAGCGGCCCGCCCGGCTCCGCCAGCTCGTCGCCGGTGGAAAACAGCGCCACCTCGAGCGGGCGCGAGACCGCGAGCTCGGTCAGCCCGACCGAGGCCGCGAGCCCGATGTCCTGCGGGCGCAGCCGCTGGCCTGCGGCGAGGATCACGCTGCCGGCCCGTATGTCCTCAGCAGCCAGGCGCCGATTGGCCCCCTCGCGGATGCCGGGGCGGATGACGACGACATCGCCCTCGCGCCGGCAGTCCTCCTGCATCATCACCGTGTCGGAACCCGCCGGCATCGGCGCGCCGGTGAAGATGCGGATCGCCTCGCCCGGCCGGGCCGAGCGTAGCAAGGGATGGCCGGCCGTCGCCCGCCCGCTCACCGGCAGGCGGGTTTCCGCCTCGGGCGCGAGGTCGGAGAAACGCACCGCGTAGCCGTCCACCGCCGAGTTGTCGTGCCGCGGCACGTCGATGGCGGCGCAGACGTCGGCCGCGAGAATGCGGTCGAGCGCGCGGGCGAGCGGAACGTTCATCGGCCCCGTCACCGTGACCAGGCGGGCGAGAATGAGATCGAGCGCATCGGCCGCCCGCATCAACGGTCCGCCGCCGGCGAAGCAGTCGTCGCTGAGTTGGGCCATGGCGCTACTCCGCGCTCCGCACGATGCGGCGGCTGAGCCCGCAATGGCCGAGGACGAAGTCGGCGATGGCGCGGATGTCGTCGATCGACAGCACGGGCAGCGGGCAGTCGAGCGCAGCATCGCTCGCCACCGCCACGATGCACGGGTCGCCGGGATAGAGCAGCGGCTTGCCGTTCGTCCGGCGGTAGAGCTCGAGCTTGGGGTGGCTCTCGCGCTTGAAGCCCTCGATCAGCAGGAGATCGACCGGCGTCATGCAGCGCATGAGGTCGGCCGCGCTCGGCTCGGCGGCGCCGCGGTGCTCGTGCATCAACGCCCAGCGGTGGGCCGAGGCGACCAGCACCTCGGTGGCGCCGGCGGAGCGGTGCGCGAACGAATCCTTACCCGGCTGGTCCACGTCGAACCCGTGATGCGCGTGCTTCATGGTGGAGACGCTGATGCCGCGCCGCACGATCTCGGGCAGCAGGCCGACCAGCAGGGTCGTCTTGCCGCTGCCGCTCCAGCCGGCGAGGCCGAACACCTTCATGGTCCGGGGTGCCAGAGTTCCGCGGGCCCTGGCCGAGGCAAAGGCGCGCCCGTCTCGCCGGGCGCGGCCGCCATGTGCCGCAATCCCGTCACCAGGTAGTCGTAGCCGGTGACGAGGGTCAAGGCCGCCGCGATCCACAGGCCGGTTTCACCGATCACCGTCGCCGGCAGCCAGAGGGGCGCGGCGTCGCCGACGATGAGGAAGCCCAGCGCCACCATCTGCAGCATGGTCTTCCACTTGGCGAGCCGGCTCACCGGCACGCCGACCTGCAGCTCGGCCAGGAACTCGCGCAGGCCGGACACCAGGATCTCGCGGATGAGGATGACGAGGGCCGCCAGCACCACCAGCCCCGATATGGCACCGAACGCCACCAGCATCAGGATGACGGCGGCGACCAGCAGCTTGTCGGCGATCGGGTCGAGGAAACGGCCCAACTCCGAGACCTGCCCGATGGAGCGCGCGAAGAAGCCGTCGAAATAGTCGGTGATGCCGGCGGCCGTGAACAGGATGCAGGCGAGCCAACGCGCCCAGTCGCCCGGCACGTAGAACAGCGCGATCAGCACCGGGATCACGGCGATGCGCGACAGCGTCAGCGCGTTCGGCAGGTTCTTCAGCACGTCCGCCTCCGGCGCCCGGCGGGGCGCGGCGCGGATTCTAGCCCGCATTTGCCGCAGCGTGAAGTGCTGCGTCCGATGACCGTGGATGGCCGCCAGGGTCAGGTTATCCTGGTCGCGGTCCGTCCGCCGCGCGACATGGCCTTCACTGCGTAAACGGTTCGTCGGTTTCGTCGAGAATAGCGGCGATGAAGCCCATGGGCGGGGGATCGTTAAACACCAACGTCAATTCTAGGGAAATCTTGAGCCGTCTCACTGGCGGGGCCATTGGGTGTCCATAAGTTATGGCAACCTCAGCCGAACCAATCATTCTCTTACCAAAGAATGAGATGATGCTTTCCCTCTTGAAGGGAACCGCCCTTGAGGTACGTCCAGCTCCCCGCGCTAGATAGCCGGATAGGCTGCCCGACTTGAACCGCGGGAGCGCTCGATCTTCGATCCTTACATCAAACGTCTCGATGCTATAGCGGATCGGGCCAGTGCTGTAGTTCCGAAGCTGCAACCCGAATTGTAAGGCGGCTTCTTCATTGCGCGGTTCATATACCGGTACGAACCCCTCATATGTTAGCCCGTAAGCGTAGTCACTCTCCGCCCGAATCACGCGCGGCTTCTTTCGGTCCCGGAGGGTCGTGATGCCGATCCAGGTCCACAAGAGTGCGAGAAATACGCCCATTCCGACTTGAACGGCGGGGTCCAAAAAGAACTGGCGCGCTTCAAACCAAATCGCCGCCAGAATGCCTCCCGCAGCGGTCAAAGCGACACCGAGGTTGGCTGTGAGAACCTGTAGGATATTCGCCAGTGCGTTGCCGACGATGCCGAATCCTCGCAGCCATCTTCGGAAGTTCTGCATTTTAGGAACCTCGACTCGCGTTGGTTGCGGAAGTCTGCAACCCTACTCCAAGTCGGGACATACGCCAAGGGTATATATGCCCAGGTTTGTTATGGTTTGCCAAGCGCGGCGCCCCTTGTCGTGCTCCGCGTCAGCAGAGCGACTTGTTCCCACCTCGACGACACCGACGGTCGGGAATCCGGCGCGGATGGCGGCCGATTTGATCGGCGCGTTCGCGCGGAGCGCGCGGCTTTCCGGCGCTCGCCGGTCATTTCGGCTTCCACTCGCGCGCCAGCTTCTGCCCCTCGGCGATCTGCGCCGGAGTCATTTTCGCGGCAACGAGGTCGCGGTTCTCGACGGCCTTGTCGCGCTTTTCAGTCTGCGATGCCGGGATGCGCGCGGCGGCCAGGTTGAACCACATGTGCGCCTGCACGTAGTCCTTCGGCACGCCCCAGCCGTCGACAAACATGAACCCAAGGTTTTGTTCCGTTCGCCTACTGAGATGTCTGTTGAATCTTCATAGCCGTCTCGCGCGGCGTTTGAACTTTTCAAATCTCTCCTTGTACGTGAAGATATACTCAATCAGAGCGTGGCAGAACTCGATCAGGTCCTGGGCATCCTGTTTCGATACATTCTTACCAACGTCGTGGGCCGCCTTGTTGCCGGATACCCTTAGCATTTCCGCCCACTCGTAAATGTGTGAATCTATGAGGCCACAGGCTTTGAGTTCCTGTATCCCTTTTCCGAGAGGAGCGTTCTTGGACACCTTCTCCGCTACGAGCGCTTCCAGCGTTCGCCGGCACATGAGCGCTGACGCAGTGTAAGTGCGCGCCATAAATCCTTTCACAGCTTCGTCATACGACGATCTGATCGTGCCAGGGACATCGAGACCCAGTTGTTTATACTGTTCGGGATAGAGAATCGTTGGGTCGCCCCAGCCGCGCTGCTCGTCATGCTCTTGGAGAGTAAGAATCGGTTCGCTACAACTCGGACACCGGTGCAACGCGAATCGAAACGGTTCCCCGATCTCGTCATGAACAAACGAATATCCCCCAACTGTGCTGGCACTAACGTGCTTCTCGCATACTTTGCACAGCAGAACGTGCTTCTCGCCATCCTTTGGCATTCTCACCCCCTCAGTGCCCGTCCCGGCTAACTTCGACTTTAGCGCAATACCGATCCCGCGGTCCTCGCCGCGTGGACCGGTTCGCGGCTTTCCGGCGCTCGGCGGTCATTTCGGCTTCCACTCGCGCGCCAGCCTCTGCGCCTCGGCGATCTGCGCCGGAGTCATTTTCGCGGCGACTCGGTCGCGGTTCTTGACGGCCCTGTCGCGCATTTCAGTCTGCGACGCCGGGGAGCGCGCGGCGGCCAGGTTGAACCACATGTGCGCCTGCACGTAGTCCTGCGGCACGCCTTGGCCGTTGTCGTATATGAGCCCGAGGTTGTTCTGGGCGCGGGCGTAGCCCTGGTCGGCGGCTTTGCGGTACCACTTCAGCGCCTCGGCGTCGTCCTGCGGCACGCCCCGGCCGAGGTCGTACATGAGGCCGAGGTTGTTCTGGGCGCCGGCGTCCCCCTGGTCGGCGGCCTTGCGGTACCAATTCACCGCCTCGGCGTCGTCCTGCGGCACGCCCTGGCCGGCGTCGTACATTGACCCGAGGAGGGTTTGGCCGCGGATGTCGCCCTGGTCGGCCAGCGCACGCCAAATCCGCAGCGCGGTCGCGTAGTCCCCGCGCTCGTAGGCGGCCGACGCATCCTCGAACGGCCCCGCTGCCGCCGGAGCGGCGAGGCCCAGGGACAGAACAAGGACCGCAAGCCCGGCCTTGATCGGGTCTCTCATGGTTCCTTTCCCCCTCCCGTTATTCGTGTTTGCGAAAGTGTAGTGAATCGGACGCATGATTCCCATTCCACTAGCAGGCTGCTGAAAAATATCTTGGAACGCGTTGCCTCTCCTTCGAGACGCGCCCTGATGGGCGCTCCTCAGGATGAGGCAACGCGTTGATGTCGTTGATTATGCCTCATGGTGAGGAGGCCGCGCCAGCGGCCGTCTCGAACCATGAGGCAATCGATTCACGTTTTTCAGCAGCCTGCTAGTAGATCGAATCCGACATTTGCTTCCTCTTCTTGTCATGCCCGCGCTTGACGCGGGCATCCATCTTGCCTGTGGCGCCATGGACCCCGGCTCGCGCGGCTGTGCCGCTTGGCCGGGGCGACAACCGAAAAACATCGCACGGGGTATCATCTTTCAGAGTCGCACCGCTAGCCGCGGTCGTGGAAATGGTCATAAATCTTCTTCGCCACCGCCGTGCTGATGCCGGGCACGGCGGCGAGGTCGGCCAAACCGGCGCCGGCCACCGTGCGCGCCGAGCCGAAGTGGTGCAGCAGCGCCTGCTTGCGCCGCCGGC
>CAYPKW010000030.1:23387-29575 GCA_964411425.1 uncultured Rhodospirillaceae bacterium | reverse complement strand
CGGGCGCCAACCGGGCGGTGACGGAACGCCAGGTCGCGGATCGTCTACTCGGACCCGACAAGGTACTGCTGCTGCAAATGGAGGTGGGCCTCGAGGAGAACTGGCGGCTGGTCGAGCGCGCCAAGGCGCGCGGCACCCGGATACTCCTCAACACCGCCCCGGCCGGGCCGGTTCCGGCCCACGTTCTTCGGCGACTCGACTGGCTGGTGGCGAACGAAATCGAAGTGACGGATTGCGCCCGCCGAATGGGCCTCGCGGCTGGCGATCCTCGGGCGGCCGGCAAGGCGATTTCCGATACCGGAGTCACGGTGGTGGTCACATTGGGCGCCGAGGGCGCGGTCGCATTCGGCCGGGGCGAGGCCTGGCGCGTCGGCGTCCTGCCGATCATGCAGGTGGACACCACCGGCGCGGGGGACGCCTTCGTCGGCGTCTTCGCCGCGGCCATGGACGCCGGCGCCGATCTCCCCACCGCCCTCCACCGCGCCAGCGTCGCCGGCGGTCTTGCCTGCACGGTCGTGGGCGCCCAGCCGAGCCTGCCGACGAAGGCGGCCATCGAGGCGCGGCTCAAGGACCTGGCGCCGGCGGAAAGGCTCACCGCATGAGCGCGCTCGTGCCCACCACCGCCGAACAGAAAGTCATCGCCGCCGCCGCGACCGGCAACGTGCGCGACTTCAACGAGGAACATCCGGCCGACACCGACCCCGCCAACGGCGCCGCTTGGGGCGCCGACCGCACCGTCCGCGCCGAGTTCATTCGCGCCCTCGCCTTATTGGAACCCCCTGACTGGCCGGTCCATGCGAAGGGAGTGCGAATCGACAGAGCCAAGATCACCGGCAATCTCGACTTCGAGGCGGCAACAGTTTCGGTCCCGCTCAGCCTCACCGGTTGCTATGTGGCAAACCCGATCATTATGCAGGACGCCAAGACGCGGACAATCAACCTTAGCGGAAGCCGTGTCCCTGGGATCACCGGCGATCGTGCCACGATAGACGGGTCGCTCTTGCTAAGAGACGGCTTCCACGCCAGGGGCGAGGTGCGCCTACTCGGCGCGAAGATAACGGGCAATCTTGAATGCGGCAGGGGCACCTTCGAGAACCAAGGCGGGAACGCGTTGAGCTGCGATCGAGCTACCGTTGGCGGCGGCGTGTTCCTAAATGACGGCTTTCACGCCAAGGGCACGGTGCGGCTTCACGGCGCCAAAATTGTGGGAATTCTTGAATGCAGGAGAGGCACTTTCGAGAACGAAGGCGGCGCCGCGCTTAGTTGCGAAGGGGCTACGGTCACCGGCATTGTATTTCTTGACGACAATTTCGTTGCCAAAGGCCGAGTCAATTTGGGACATGCAGCGGTCGGGCCGCTCATTGACGACGGACGAAGCTGGCCGCAGGCAGGCAACGTCGTCCTCGACGGTTTCACCTATGAAACGTTCGGCGGCAACGCTCCCGTGGACTCGCGGCGCCGGCTCGAATGGCTGAAGCGGCAGCCGCTGGACCACCTTAAGAAGGATTTTCGCCCTCAACCGTTCGAGCAGCTCGTCAAAGTGCTGCGCGCCATGGGCCATGAGCGCGATGCACGGGAAATCGCGTTCCAGAAGCAGGAGTTCTTGCGCAAGAGCGGACGTCTCGGTCCCCTGTGGCACCCGATCAGGCTGTGGAATTGGGTCCTTAGCGAGACGGTCGGCCACGGCTACAAGCCGTGGCGTGCGCTGGTGTTGGCTCTATTGGTATTCGGTTTCGGTGCCGATATATTTCGTGCGGCGGATTGGCAGCGCCTGATGGTCCCGGCCAAGGAGCGGGTGTATATGAGCAAAGCCTATGTCGAACAGGCCGAACTGCCGCCCGAGTACCCGAAATTCGAGCCGCTGGCATACTCGCTCGACGTATTCCTGCCCATCGTGGACCTGCATCAGGAGTCGCACTGGTTACCACGCACCGAAGGGTGGGGCTGGGGCGTGTGGATTTACCTGTGGCTCCATATCGGCGCCGGCTGGGTGCTCACCACACTCGCCGTGCTGGGCTTGAGCGGCGTCATCAAGAAGGACTGAACTGCCAGCCTGGGCGCTGCGGCGTCCTTGACGCAGTAGGACATAGAGCCTATATCGCTCGGGCGGCTTCGGCCGCCCGCTGTTTGATATTGTGAATCGTTGACCCAACGCCGTGCGGCGGACCCGCTTGGCGAATAATGTCCTATATGCGACATCGGCCGTGTCGCTCGCCCGCTGGGCATGGGGTAGGTCGCTCATTTCTTGCCCTTGCCCGCTGGACGAGCCGCCGCCGGACGTGGCGGCGCCCCCTCGGATCAGCGGCCCCTAGGCGGCGGGACTTCGGGAACGCGGGCCGGCGTCGCCCGTCGCCTCGCTTGGCGAGGCCGCGCCCGCTTCGCCCAGCGAGAAATCCCGCTTTGCATGGGGTTCATCGTCCATATTTTTAGCCTTTTTTGCCTTGGCTCGCTGGAGGCCGCCCAGCGGGCGCTCAGGCTCTAAGGCGCGGCCTCGCCGGCTACGGCCGTGCCGTCCACTACCTCGAAATCGTGCGTGATCTTCGCCGTCTTGCCGATCATGGCCGAGGCCGAGCAGTACTTCTCGGCCGAGAGCCGGATCGCGCGCTCGACCTTGGCGGGACTCAACCCCTTGCCGGCGACGACGAAATGCATGTGGACGCGGGTGAACACCTTGGGGTCGGTCGGGGCGCGCTCGGCCTCGAGCTCGACGGCGCAGCCCTCGATCGGCTCCCGCCCCTTCTCGAGGATGTGCACCACGTCGAAGGCGGAGCAGCCGCCCGTGCCGATCAGCACCAGCTCCATCGGGCTGGGGGCGAGGCTGCGGCCCTCCGCCCCTGCCGTCCCCATGAGCACCGCGTGCCCGCTGCCCGACTCGGCCATGAACAGGCGGCCCTCGACCCACTTGATACGCGCTTTCATGCGGTTGCTCCCTTCTGCTCGCGTTCGACTCTAGCCTCGGCGCGCCGCCGCCGCCAGCGGGCGCCCGCGGCTTGACAGGGGGAGGCGGCCGGGACCGTAATGCCGGCCGAAACGGACGGGCATCCATGGGAGCCTATCTGCGTCCCACCGAATTGGACGAAGCGTTGCGGGCGCTCTCGGGCGGCCCGACCGTGCTTGCCGGGGGCACCGATTTCTACCCGGCGCGGGTCGAGCGGCCGGCGCGGGAAGACGTGCTGGACATAACCGCCCTCGGCGCGCTCGCCGGCATCGTCGATGAAGGACACCGTTACCGCATCGGCGCGCTCGCCACCTGGACCGACCTGCTCCGCGCCGATCTGCCGGCCTGGTTCGACGGCCTGAAGGCGGCCGCGCGCGCGGTGGGCGGCGTGCAGACCCAGAATACCGGCACCGTCTGCGGCAACGTGTGCAACGCCTCGCCGGCGGCGGACGGAGTGCCGAATCTTATGGCGCTCGACGCCGCGATCGAGCTTTCGTCCCTCGCCGGGCGCCGGGTGCTGCCGCTCGACCGCTTCATCCTGGGCAATCGCCGGACTTTGCTGCGGGCGGACGAACTGGCGACGGCGTTGATCGTGCCCAAGCCGCCGCGCCCGGCGCGGAGCGCCTTCCTGAAGCTCGGCGCCCGCAAGTATCTCGTCATCTCCATCGTCATGGTCGCCGCGGTGGTGGAGCAGGGCGCCGACGGCAGGGTGGCCGCGGCGCGCGTCGCGGTGGGCGCCTGCTCGCCGGTGGCGCGACGCCTGCCGGGCCTGGAGAACGCCCTGATTGGGCGCCGGCTCGACGGCAGGCTGGGGCAAGCGGTCGATGCCGCGCACCTTACAGAACTATCGCCCATCGACGACGTGCGGGGCACGGCCGCCTACCGGCACGATGCGGCGCTCACCCTGCTGCGCCGCGCGCTCGGCCAAGTGGGCGGCCGGTTCGAGGCCGGGCGATGAAGCCGCGCGTCGAGGCGATCCCATTCGTCGTGAACGGGCGTCCGGTGGCCGTGGAGGCGCCGGCGGTCCGCCGGCTCGCCGATGTCCTGCGCGAGGACTTGGGACTGACGGGAACCAAGGTCGGCTGCAACGCCGGCGACTGCGGCGCGTGCACGGTGTTGCTGGACGGCGCGCAGGTGTGCGCCTGCATGGTGGCGCTGGGGCAGGTGCGCGGGCGCAGCGTAACCACGGTCGAGGGCCTCGCCCGGAACGGCGAGCCGTCGGCCCTGCAACGGGCCTTTCATCGCCACGGCGCGGCGCAGTGCGGCATCTGCACGCCGGGCATGTTGATGGCGGCCGCCGATCTGCTGCGGCGCAACCCGGCGCCGGACGAGGCGGCGGTGATGGACGCGCTGGGCGGCGTGCTGTGCCGCTGCACCGGCTACCGCAAGATCGTCGAGGCGGTGCTCGATTCGCGGCCCGAGCCCGATGCGCCGGCGCCGGCGGCGGGTCGCGCGGTCGGCGCCCGGCTGCCGAAAGTCGATGGGCTGCCCAAGCTCGACGGCTCCGAGTGCTTCGGCGCCGACGCCGCGCCCGCCGACGCCCTGTGGCTCCGCGTCGTGCGCTCGCCCCACATGAGCGCCGAATTCGCGATCGGTCCGCTCGCCGGCCTCAAGGCCAGGTTCCCCGGCCTCGTGCGCGTCTTCACCCACCGCGACGTGCCGGGCCGCAACCGATTCGGAATCTACCCCGACATCAAGGACCAGCCGGTGCTGGCGGAAGGCTTCGTGCGCTTTCGCGGCGAGGCGGTGGCGGCGCTCGTCGGCGACGCCGACGCCATCGCGGCCATCGCGGACGAGGACGTGCCGATCGAGTGGCGGCCGACGCCGGCGCTCGACGACATGGACGCGGCGTTGGCGCCGGGCGCCCGCGCCCTGCATCCGGAGTATCCGGACAACGTGCTGGTCCGCGGCCGGCTGCGACGGGGCGACGTGGCGGCCGGCATGGCGAGCGCCGCGGCGGTGGCCGAAGGCAGCTTCGAGACCGCCTTCCTCGAGCACGCCTACATCGAGCCGGAGGCGGGCTACGCCGAGCGGATCGGCGAGCGCATCGTGATCGCGGCCTGTACCCAGACGCCCTACATGGACCGCGACGAGGTGGCGCCGATCCTGGGCTTGCGGCCGGAGCAGGTGCGCGTGCTGCCGACCGCCTGCGGCGGCGGCTTCGGCGGCAAGCTGGACATCTCGGTGCAGCCGCTCGTCGCCGTCGCGGCGTGGCTGCTCGGCCGCCCGGTGCGCTGCGCCTACACGCGGCCGGAATCGATGCGCTCCACCACCAAGCGCCACCCGGCGCGCATGACGGCCCGCTTCGCCGCCGGCAGCGACGGCCGGTTGACCGCGGTCGAGTTCCACGGCGACTTCAACACCGGCGCCTATGCGTCCTGGGGGCCGACGGTCGCCAACCGCGTCCCCGTTCATGCCAGCGGGCCCTACCGGGTGCCGGCCGTGTTGGCCGAGACACGCGCCATCTACACCAACGGCCCGCCGTCGGGCGCGTTCCGGGGCTTCGGCGTGCCGCAGGCGGCGGTCGTGCACGAGGCGCTGATGGACGAGCTTGCGATCGCGCTCGGCCTCGACCCGCTGGAGTTTCGGCTGCTGAACGCCATCCGCGCCGGCGACGAGACGGCGACCGGCCAGCGGCTCAACGCCAGCGCCGGCCTCGCCGAGTGTCTTAGCGCCCTACGCCCGAAGTGGCGGGCGGCGCGCCACGCGGCCGAAACCCATAACCGCTCCGCCGGCGTCATGCGGCGCGGCGCCGGCATCGGCTGCATGTGGTACGGCATCGGCAATACCTCGATGTCGAACCCCTCGGCGATGCGCGTCGGGCTGTCGGCGGACGGCCGCCTCACCCTCTACAACGGCGCGGTCGATATCGGCCAAGGCTCGAACACGATCATGGTCCAGATCTGCGCCGACGCGCTGGGCGTGCCGGTGGACCGGTTCACGCTGGTGATGGGCGACACCGACCGCACGCTCGACGCGGGCAAGACCTCGGCCTCGCGCCAGGCCTTCGTCTCGGGCAACGCGGCGCGGCTCGCGGGCGAGGACCTGCGCCGGCAACTCCTGCGCCTCGCCAACGCCGGCCCGGACGCGCGCCTGGCGATCGAGGGAGCGCTAATCGTCATTCGCGACGGCGCGGCCGAGCGCGTCGTCGATCTCGCACGCCTGCCGGCCGGGCCCGATGGGGATGTCCTAGCGGGCACCGGCCGTTTCGACCCGCCGACCACGCCGCTCGACGCCGACGGCCAAGGGA
>CAYPKW010000030.1:4238-23287 GCA_964411425.1 uncultured Rhodospirillaceae bacterium | reverse complement strand
GGCACCGGCCGTTTCGACCCGCCGACCACGCCGCTCGACGCCGACGGCCAAGGGATACCATATGCGACCTACGGCTTCGCGGCGCAGATGGCCGAGGTCGAGGTCGATACGGAGTTGGGCACGGTCAAGGTCCGCAAGATCGTGGCCGCCCATGACGTCGGGCGGGCCATCAATCCGACCCAGGTCGAGGGCCAGATCCACGGCGGCATCGCGCAAGGGCTCGGCATGGCGCTCATGGAGGAGTACGTGCCCGGCAAGAGCGAGAACCTGCACGACTACCTGATCCCCACCTTCGGCGACGTGCCGGAGATCGAGACGATCATCGTCGAGGACCCGGACCCGCTCGGCCCCTATGGCGCCAAGGGCATCGGCGAGCCGGCGCTGATCCCGACCGCGCCGGCGATCCTCGGCGCCATCCACCACGCCACCGGCGTGCGCGTCCGCCGGCTGCCGGCCACCCCCGACCGGCTGCGCAAGGCGATCCTCGAGGCGCGCCGATGAGCGAGCACCGCGACCCGCGCGCCTCCACCGACGCGCCGAGCGAGGCGGCGCTGAGCCACGTCGCCCGCAAGGCCGACGACGTCGTCGTGTGCGACGCCTGCCCGGTGCTGTGCCGCATCCGTCCGGGCAAGACGGGCGCCTGCGACCGCTACGCCAACGTCGGCGGCGCGCTCGCCCGCACGGACCCCGTGCTGCTGACCCGGCGCGTCAGCGACCGCAAGGGCCGCATGGTGCCGTTCCTGACCACCCAGGAGTGGGACGGCAATCTGGTGCCGGGCGAGACCTTCGTCACCGGCATCGGCGCCGGGACGACCTATCCCGACTACAAGCCGGCGCCGTTCATCGTCTCGAGCCGGCCGCGGGGCGTCGACATGGTGACGGTGGTGACCGAAGGCATCTTCAGCTACTGCGGCCTCAAGGTGAAGATCGACACCGACCGCTACATCGGCCCGGAGCAGGCCGCCGTGCGCAGAGAGGGCGAGCAGGTCGGCCACGTGACGACCGCGGAGTACGGCTCGCAGATGCTGGCGCTGGGCGGCGTGCGCCATCTGACCGGCGGCAGCAAGAAGGAGGGCAACGTCGCCTGCGAGACCATGCTCACGCTGTGCAACAAGGGCCGGGTCGAACTCGGCGTCGACGGCGGCGCCACGCTCGCCATCCAGGCCGGCCGCCCGCCGGTCATCGACGGGATACAAGAAGAGCGCATGCGGGTGGGCTGCGGCTCCGCCGCCATCGGCATCTTCGCCAAGCAGTGGCATGGCCACGTGGACGAGGTGATCGTGGTGGACGACCACATCACCGGCGTGCTTACCGAGCACCAGGCCGGGCGCTTCCTCGGCATGGCGCCCTCCGGCATCCGGGTGCGCGGGCGCAAGTCGACGCCCGGCCGCTACTTCCAGGTGGCCAACCCCGGCTCCGGCTGGGGCGGCACCGACGTCGAGGACCCGCTTGCCATCATCGAGAAGATCGACCCGAAGGTGGCGCGGCCGGGCCTGCGCCTGCTCATGGTGAGCACGACCGGCGAGGACAAGGCATTCTTCGTGCTGGACGAAGCCTTGCGCCCGGCCTCGGCCGCGATGCCGGCGGCGGTGGCGAAGGTGGTGGAGCGCATCGGCGAAAACTGCGAGCCGGCGCTCGTCTCCGTGCTGTTCATGGCGGGGGCGGGCGGCTCCTTGCGCGCCGGCGTGACCGAGAACCCGATCCGTCTCACCCGCTCCGTCAAGGACGCGCTGGTGCGCGTCACTTCCGGCGGCGCGCCCGTCTATGTATGGCCCGGCGGCGGCATCACCTACATGGTCGACGTCCTGCACATGCCGGACCGTGCCTTCGGCTACGTGCCGACCCCCGCCATCGTCGGGCCGATCGAATTCACCATGCGGCTAGAGGACTACGCGGCGCTCGGCGGCCACATGTCGAGCGTCCGCCGGATCGAGGACGTGGTAAAGGACGAGGCGCGGCTGCAGGTCACCGGCTGGCGCGAGGAAAACCCGTGGCCGCTGGAGCCGGCGAAACCGGCCGAGGAAAGCTGACGCGATGGCGGGACGGCCACAGCGGGCGATGCTGCCCGGCGGGCGCCTGCACTTGCAGCACGGGCCGATCGATCTCGTGGTCGAGGGGTTCGGCGCGCCGGACGAGGTCGCGCGCGCCTACGACCAGGCGGCGGAGCGTTTCGAGGACCTGCTCGCCACCCTGGTCGGCGAGTTGGACCTTCTTCGCCGGCCGGTCGGCCGGGCGCTGCCCAAGCCGACGGGTCCGGTGGCGCGCCGCATGGTTGCCGCGGTGTGGCCGCATCGCGCCGCGTTCATCACGCCGATGGCCGCCGTCGCCGGTGCCGTTGCCGACGAGGTGCTGGCGGCGACGGTCGAGGGCCGCAAGCTGGCTCGCGCCTATGTCAACGACGGCGGCGACATCGCGCTTCACTTGACGCCCGGCACCGAGTTCGACGCCGGGGTCGTGTTCGACATCGAGGCCCCCAACATTGACGGCATCGCCACCATCGCCGCCGACATGCCGGTGCGGGGCATCGCGACGAGTGGGCGCGGCGGACGCAGTTTCAGCCTGGGCATTGCCGATGCGGCAACCGTGCTGGCGCGCTCGGGCGCGGCGGCGGACGCGGCCGCGACGCTCCTCGCCAACGCGGTCGATGTGGATCATCCGGCGGTGTGCCGCCGCCCCGCCCGCGAGCTGGACGAGACCAGCGATCTGGGAGATTTGCCGGTGACGGTCGGGCTGGGGCCGCTGGACGGCGCCGCGATCGACTCGGCGCTCGATGCCGGCGTCGCCCGCGCCGCGGCCATGCGGGCCGCCGGGCTGATCGAGGGCGCGCTGCTGGCGCTGCGCGGCCGCTGGCGCGTCGTGGGAATGGCGCCGCCGCGCGGCCGGCTCGATCGCGGCGCCGCCGCATGATCGAGGTCCGCAAGTTCCTCACCGTCGTCGAGGAGGTGTTTCACGAAGGCGGGCCGCGGGCCGGGCGCCCGCCTCGCCGGGGCGCGATTTGCGCTGTGATCCGGAACCCCTACGCCGGGCGCTACGAGCCAGACATCCTGCCGATGATGGAGGCGTTGAAGCCGCTCGGGCTCGACATGGCGCGGCGGTTGCTCGTAGGAATGGGCGGCGACGCCAAGACGATCGAGGGGTACGGCAAGGGCGCAATAGTGGGCGGGCGCGGCGAGATCGAGCATGGCGCGCTGTGGCACGTGCCCGGTGGCTATGCAATGCGCGAACTGCTCGGCGGCGCCAAGGCGATCGTCCCCTCGACCAAGAAGGTCGGTGGCCCCGGCGCGCGCCTCGACGTGCCGATCACGCATATCAATGCGTCCTACGTGCGCAGCCACTTCGACGCCATGGAAGTGGGCGTCCCCGACGCCCCGCATGGCGACGAGATCGTGTTGGCGCTGGTAATGACGACCGGGCCGCGCGTGCATGCGCGCGTCGGCGGCCTCAAGGCCTCGGAGATCGAGGGGAAGGATGGGCTCAGATGAAAGTCGAAATCCGCAAGATCGTGACCTTCCTCGAGGAAACAAAGGCCGAGATGGGCAAGGCGGTCGATCCGCCGACGAGGAAGGCTGCCGCGGTCGCTGTCATCAGGAACCCGTTCGCGGGCGGGTTCCAGCAGGACCTGAAACCGCTCATGGACATCGGCGAGGAGCTGGGCGACCTGCTGACCCGGCGGGCGGTGGCGGCGCTAGGGATTCCGGGAGCCAAGGCGGAGAGCTACGGCAAGGCCGCCATCGTGGGCGAGGCGGGCGAGCTGGAGCACGCGGCGGCGATCCTTCATCCGCAGATGGGCAAGCCGGTGCGCGAGGTGCTGGAGAAGGGGGCGGCGCTGATTCCTTCGGCGAAGAAGATCGGCGGCATCGGCACCGCCATCGACGTGCCGCTCGGCCACAAGGACGCGGCCTTCGTGCGCAGCCACTTCGACGCCATCGAGGTGCGGGTGCCCGACGCCCCGCGCGCCGACGAGATCGTGGTCGCCATCGCGGTCACCGACAGCGGGCGCCCGTTGGCGCGCGTGGGCGGCTTGCAGAAGCACGAGATCAAGGGCGAGGACGGATTGCGGTAGAGGCGCTACCTGGCTTGACATTCCGAATTGCTTCTTACATTGTAAGCGAATGTCACAACCGCGCAGACGTCCGCACTCGGCAAGGGCAGCGGTGCTGTCGACCCGCATCCCCGCCGTGGTAAAGGCAGAGCTTGGCGAGATTGCCCAAATGACGGATCGCTCGGTCGGCTGGCACGTCCACCAGGCGGTGGCCCAGTACGTCGACCTCAATCGTTGGCAGATTACAGCCATCAAAAAGGGGCTGGCTTCGGATAAGGCCGGGCGCTTGATACCGCATGAAGGAGTTGTCGCCTGGGTCGAGAGCTGGGGCACCGATGGCGAGCTGCCGAAGCCGACATGGAACAACCCTGTCAAATCCGCTGGACGCCGGAAGCGGTAGACGACCTGGCATCGCTGCGCGCGTTCATCGCCGCGCGCGATCCCTTCGCGGCGAGGGACGTTCTCGCCCGCATAATCGAGGCGGTTTCCCGTCTCGCCGAATACCCCGGACTCGGGCGCGCGGGCCGCGTTCCGGCAACGCGGGAACTTGTCGTGGCGCGCACGCCCTGTTTCGTGGTTTACCGCATGGCTGAGCAGGTCGTCCGCATTGAGCGCGTGCTGCATGGGGCGCAAGAATGGCCGCAGCGGTGATTCTCGCGAGGAGGAACTGACCATGGATCCTTACGAACCGACGTTCGACAATCCCTATCCGGACGGGCCCTGGACGGCGATCACCGATTTCGTCTATGGCACCCCGCTTCACCTCTATCGCGCCATCGAGGCCGTCCAGCGTCGAGAAGGCGAGGACGCCGACTACATCGTCTCGAAGGCCTACACGGTCCGCTTCAAGCTCGACGGGCGGGATCGGGAAATTGCGGTGCCGCAAGGCATGTTGACCGACCTGTCGTCCGTTCCCAGACTCGCGCGACCGATCATCGACCGCGTCGGCCCGCACCTGGAGGCCTCCATCGTGCACGACTTCCTGTACATCGCCTGGCAAAGTCTGCAAGCGCGTGGCGTGCGTGAGGAAGACCGCGAGTTCGCCGACAAGCTGCTGCGCGTCGCGATGGAAGCGGCCGGCGTCGGCACGCTCAATCGCTTTCTCATCTACAATGCGGTCAGAGTGGGCGGCGCCGGGGCCTATCGCCGGCGCGATCCGGTCCGCTACGTGCGGCTGCCGCCGGGTGCCGTTTAGGCCGGGGGCGGCGCCCAAGGCGTAAGGCGCGGCAGCCAGCGGGGCACCGCTCGACAATAGGCCTCGTACTCCGGATCGAACCTCTTGCGCAGCGTCGGCTCCTCGGACAGCCCGACGAACAAGTAGAACGCGAACGACGCGGCGACTGCGTAGATCAATACAGACACGCTGCCGAACAGCAGACCCTGGCCCACGATCATCGAGACGGCGCCAAGGTACATGGGGTTGCGCACGTAGCGATAGAGGCCGGTCACGACGAGGCGCTCGGTGGGCATGATCGGCGCCGGGGTGCCGCCCGCCCGCACGAACCGCACGATGGGTTCGATCAGGACGGCAAACCCCAGGACAATGAGCGCGCCCCCGAACCAACGGAACCCGTCCCACCCGAGCAACGGGTCCTCGAGCCGCCAGCCGGAGAGCAGCCACGGCACCACGCCGATGAACGGCCCGGGGCCCAGGAAGAGGACGAAAACGATAGTGGCGATCGTCGAACGGGCGAGCGATTTCATTGTGACTCGCCCCGGCCCGCCGCCCTGACCAAACTTTCCAGCAGGAACCGGTGGCAGTGCGGGCCGGCGCAGTAGCAGCCGAGCGCGACCGGCTGGCGACGCGCCATGGCGGCGATGAGGGCGATCGACTGCCGCGCGTCGGAGTCGCCTAATACTTCTTTCTCATATGAATGCGCGAAGCGGCGCCAGGTCGCTTCGTCGTCCAGGCCGGATCGGTGCTGCCGCAGCAATGCCGCGCTCGGCGCCAGCAGCGGGAACCAGAGGTCGAAATACCCGCGGACGGCGTAGTCCTCCTTCCTGACCCCGCGCGGGAGATATCTGACGACCCCGAGCCGCAAGCCCTCGCCGCGCCGCGGCGGCTCGCCGATGCGGAACGTGCGCAGCTTCGGCCTCGTTGCCGCACCGGTCATTACATGCCTCCTGACATGCCGCCGCCGCCGTGTCCCGGGCGGTCCGGGATCGGATGGTCCTGGCCGCAAAGCGGCGAGGAACTGCTCGCGCAAGGGTCGGCGCGCGGCTCGCCCGCGCAGGCGGCGAGCAGGGCCGCGGCCAGTACCGCCGCAACGGCCGAGGCCCGCTGCTGCATCGGCCTAATCGACGACCTCCGGCACGCGCTCGGCCGGGGGCGTGTTGCGGCTGCGCTGGCAGCACACCACGCCGTCGATGATGACCATGCCGACGCCCGGAAGATCGCCCTTGCGGACGCTGTCGAGCAGGTCGCGGCCGGCCGAGTGCTGCGCCCGATCCAGCAACACGAAATCGGCGGCGCGGCCGGGCTCGATCAACCCGCGGTCGAGCTTGCGCATTCTGGCAGTGTTCCCGGTGGCGAAGCAGAACGCCTGCTCGGCCGGCACGTCGCCCAACGCGCTCAGCATGGCGATCATGCGCAGGACGCCGAGCGGCTGCACGCCGGAGCCGGCCGGCGAGTCGGTGCCGAGGATGACGCGGTCGAGCTGGCTCAATTCGCGCGCGGTGCGCAGCGCGAACAGCCCCGCCGCCTCGTTGCCGTTGTGCACGATCTCGATGGCACGCCGGCAGTCCTCGCACAGCGATCGGATCTGGTCCAACGGCAGCGCGGTGTGGCCGCCGTTGATGTGGCCGATCACGTCGGCGTCGGCTTCGAGGACGACGTCCTTGTCGATCAGCCCGGAGCCGGGGATCGACGGACCGCCGGTGTGGATCGTGCTCTGCATTCCGTACTTGCGAGCCCAGGCCACCATCTTCTTGGCCTCGGGCCCGCTCTTGACGCCGCCCAACCCCACCTCGCCCAGGAGCGTCACGCCGGCGGCCGCCATCTCCTTGAAGTCGTCCTCGACCATGCCCTGCTCAAGCACCGGCGCGCCGGCAAGCACCTTGACGCCGCCGGGCCGGAACGCGGCGAAGGCGCGCTGGGCGGTGATGGCGAGCGCCTTCACGCCCACCACGTCGCGCGGCCGTCCCGGCAGGTGCACCTCGCCGGCCGAGACCATGGTGGTGACGCCGCCGTGGAGGTAACTGTCGATCCAGTTCGACTGCTGCTGGCGCGGCGTCCAGTCGCCGAACACCGGATGCACGTGGCTGTCGATGAGGCCGGGTGCCAGCGCCGTGCCCTTGGCGTCGATGACCGTCTTGGCGCCGGCAGTGTCGAGGTCCTTGGCCTTGCCGACGGCCGCGATCCGCCCGTCCACGGCGACCACGGTGTCCGCGTCGAGGATCGGGCGCGCGAGATCGCCCGACAGCAGCAAACCAATGTTGCGGATCACCAGTTTGCCACTCGGCGCCAGTGTCGATTGCGGCACGGCCATGGGCCCGTCTCCCCCGCACGGCGGCGCGCCGTAGCGCCGCTTTGGCCAACCTTAGCAAAGTCCCCGATGCTGGCAAGCTCCTGTCCGGCACGTGTCAGGAGGCGCAACGGCGATCACGCCCGATCCTTGCGCAACCGCTTGAGGTCGATTCCGAGCCGGACCTTGCCGCGCAGACGGCGCAGATCATCCTGCGCCCTGGCGGTGGCGACGAGGCCGAGGCCAACCCGAATTGTCTCGGTCACGCCCTTGCCGGTCGCCGCGCGGGCTTCGCGGGGCAGGCCGACCGGTTTGTGCGTCGTGAACTTCTGCATCTTGTTCATACGCAACACGCTGCCGTGATTTGTTGCGGGTGTCGCCGCCGCGGGCACGCCGGAGCCGCGCCGGGTGGTCGCGGCACGGCTATCCGGCGACCGTCACCTTTTCGACCAGCCGGGCGCCGCGCGAGGCCATGAAGTAGAGGCCCATGTAGTGGGCCACCTCCTGCGGATGCGCCGCATGGGGACCGATGCCGAGTCTTTCCGCCGTCGCGCGCGGCAGGTCGTAGGTCGAGCAGCCGGCCTCGTACACGTGTATGTCCTTGAGGCCCGGCATCAGGTCGTGATTGCGCGCCGACAGCAGCGTGAGCACGAAGTCCATGACGCAGATGTCGGTGCAGATGCCGACCACCAGGACCGACCGCAGCTTGTGGCGATTGACCCAATCGACGAGCTTGTTGGAGCCGTCGGACGCGATGGCGCCGACGAACCCGTTGATGCAGTCCTTGCGCACCAGCGTGGCATTGCGGTCGTTTTCCAGCCAGGCGAGCTCGGGGACCAGGTTCTCCTCGCCCGTCCCAAGCTCGCAGTGGGGCGGATAGGGCGGCTCGAGCTTGCCGGGAACGTGGGTGTCGAGGAATGCGAAGATCGGCCATCCCCGGGCGGCGAACGCGCGGGCCAGCCGGTCGGTCTCCTCGACCATGCGGGTGACCTGCCGGCTCTCGACCGGCGGCGCGAGGTTGCCGGCGCCCACGGTGGCGAAGCCGTTCACCTCATCGACGATCACGAGGCCGATCGACTGGCCGGCGAGCGTCAGGGCCTCGAGCCGGATCGGCATGGCCTCGCGCAACTGCTGCGCGATCGCCTTGGGGTCGGACGGGGCGCTCTTCGGCATGACTGTCATCGGCGGCCTCCGGCTGGACCGAAACGGTTTCATATTGCGCGCGAGGCCTGGGCGAAGCAATTGTTTCGACCAGTGGAAGACATGGCATGAACCGGGAGCCGTTGCGGCCGATCGGCGCAGGCGAGGTCGCGGCCTACCGCCGCGCCGGCGCCGTGTGTCTGCGCGGGCTGTTCGACCGCGACTGGATCGAGGCGCTGCGGACCGCGGTGGAACATGACATAGCCCTGCCGGGTCCGCTGGTGCGGATCAATACGCCGGCCGGCAACCCGGGACGCTTCTTCGTCGATTTCCAGCTGTGGCGCCGATGGCCGGAGTGCCACCGCTTCGCGTTCGACTCTCCGGCGCCGGCGATCGCCGCGCGGCTCATGGGCGCCAGCCGGGTCAACTACTATCACGACCACTTGCTGGTGAAGGAGCCGGGCACCGTCGAGGCCACGCCGTGGCATCACGACCAACCCTACTATCCGGTGGACGGCGAGCAACTCTGCTCGCTCTGGCTGCCGCTTGATGCGGTGCCGCGCGACATTTGCGTCGAATTCATCCACGAGTCGCATCGCTGGGGGCGCTGGTTCCGGCCCCGCTACTTCCGTAGCGCCACCGACCTCGTGGTCGAGGACCCGCGCTTCGAACCGGTGCCGGACATCGACGGACACCGGAAAGACTACCGGTTGCTTAGCTGGGACCTCGAGCCAGGCGACTGCATCGTGTTTCATGCGCTCGCCCTGCACGGGGCGCCGGGCAACCCGTCGGCGGCCCGCCGGCGCGCCTACTCGACCCGCTGGCTGGGCGAGGACGCCCGCTATGCCGCGCGGGTGGGCCAGGTCTCGCCACCCATCGAGGGCCACGGCTTGAAGCCGGGGGATGCCATGGACTGCGAGCTGTTTCCGCGAGTCTGGCCGAGGTGACGGCCCGGCCGCCGTCAGGGAAGCTCCTCGGCGGCGTCGTCGGCGATGATGCCGGTGAGGTCGGCCAGCGCGCCGCGCAGCTTGCGCCGGCGCAGGAGCTTCGCCTGCGCCGGCGCCGGCAGGTCGGTCAACAGCACGATCTTCTTGGCAACCAGCAGTTCGACAAGATCCTCGTACACGCGGATCATCTCGAGGTCGGTGCGGGCGAGATCGCCGAGCTCGGGGCCGAGCGCCGGCTCCGCCCCGATGAAGCGGCGCACTTCGGCGTGGTCCGGCGGCAGATACTCGCCGGCGCTGGGCTCGCGCTCGCGGAACAGGCCCTCGATCCGGCCGCTGCCGTCGCGACGCACAAAAGGCATGATAGAGTCCGACGCGTATGGACCGACCCTCTTCGATAGCATGCGCGCTCGCCGGGCTGTCAAGGAATCCGGCGCGGCGGCCGGACGGCCGGTAGGAAGCGATCCCATGCGTCATCGCATCGTCCAGTTCAAGGGAAGGCGCTACTCGATCAAGCTCGAGCCGCCGGTCTGGGCCGGCCTCGAGGCGATTGCGGCCGCCTCGGGGCGCCGCTTCAATCAATTGGTGGCCGAGATGGCCGAGCGGGCCGCCGGCAACCACGCCAGCCTCACCGGCGCGCTCCGGGCCTACTGTCTGGAACATGCCCAGTCGCGGGTGCAAGAGTTGCAGGCGGCCGTGCGCGACTTCAGCTTGGTCGGGCGCGGGGCACCGCTGGCGCTGATCGCCGAAGCCTGCCCGGCACCCTGCGTCATTGCCGCGCAAGACCATGTGGTGCTTGCCGCCAATGCGGCCATGGAAGCCTGGCTCGGAATCGATGCCGGCGCGCTCGTCGGCACGCGCCTCGACCACTACTTTCATATGAAGATGCAGCCGGCGCTCGCCGACATCGTCGAGGCCTATCGCAAGGGGCGGGCACGCGTGGTACGCGGCCGCGCCATCGTCGTGCGCCCCGGCCGGCTGGTGATGAGTCGCGCCAGCATTTGCCCGGCCATGATTTGTGAGACAGGCGACCTGTCGTATTTCGTTTTCCTCAGCGATCGCTTCTAAGCCGCTGTTGCGCGTCGATAATCTGCCGCCTGCTTCGGTCTGCGTCAGGCTCGGCCCGCCCGGCGCCTGACAAGGCTGTTGATATTGTTAAGAATTTACTTACAATTACCTCAAATACTCGAAACTCGATAGAGCGCGTCTCCGTCGATCGGGGGCGCGCGGCGGATGGGCTCGATGGTCGATATCGACGACACGCTGGTGCCGGTACCGCCGTTGGAGCCGGCCGGCCCGTCGCATGAGGGCGCGGGGGTGGGCATGGTAACGCCGGAGATGGCCATATCGCTGGCGGACTTGCTGCCCGACGCGAATGGGGAGATCGTGGTCTTGAGTGCCGGGGAACCGCTGCAGCTCAGCATCGTCACCGAGCACAAGGTGTTCGATGCCGGCACGGCGGGCAGCCACCAGACGGCGGACGGCGTCGATGTGACCGGCCTCAACTTCGTAACCCTGGAAGGGGGCCCGACCCTATATTTCCCATCGAGCGTGGAATTGTCGATCGCGCCGCCGGCCGGATGACCCATGGGCCGCGGCCGGCATACCCCTTGCGATGGCAGCTAGCGCGCGAGAAGCGCGGCATCCGCCCTGGCCCCACCCTTCTTCGGCAACGCATGGCAATCGGCGCATGACATGGTCGGTCCGCCCGTAGAGCCGCGGCTGGTGGAAGCCGTCGTGACCCACCTCAAGGACGGGCCGGCGCCCGGAGCCGCGCGCGTCGTTCCGCCCGACTGGAACGATCCCTTGCTGATGTCGCTGGTGATCGTGTCCCGATTGTTCGGCAATCCGAAGTCGCCGGCGGCACTGGCCGCCGGCCTGCCGCTGCCGAAGGAAGGCATGACGCCGGCGCTGTTCGTGCTCGCGGCCGAGCGCATCGGACTTGCGGCCAACACGTTGCGCCGGCGCTTCTCGGCCATTACGGCGCTCATGCTGCCATGCGTGCTGCTGCTCAAGGACGGCCAAGCTTGCGTGCTGGTGCGGTACCTCGACCGCAAGCACGCCGAGATCATAACGCCCGACAATGTCGACGGCGTCCGGAAAGCGCCGCTGGCCCGACTGGCCGAGCAGTACGACGGCGCGCTCATCGTCGTTCAGCAGAAGGTCCGCCTCGACGCCCGCTCGCGCGATCTCATGCCGAAGGAACCGCGTTCCTGGTTCTGGAGCGCCGTTTTTCAGTTCAGCCCGATTTATTTCGAGGTCGTTGTCGCGGCCGCGCTCATCAACGTCTTCGCCACCGTCATGCCGCTGTTCATGATGGTGGTGTACGACCGCGTGGTGCCGAACCGGGCATTCGACACGCTTTGGGTGCTGGTCGTCGGGGTGGCGGCGACGCTCACCTTCGACTTCGTTCTGCGCACGCTGCGCGGCGTGTTTCTGGAGCGCGTCGGGCGCAACCTCGACCGCAAGCTGTCGTCCCGGATTTTCGAGCACCTGCTGGCGATTCGAATGGCGTCGGGGCCGCAGTCGTCCGGCGCGATGGCGAGCCGCGTGCAACACTTCGAGACGGTCCGGGAGTTCTTCACCACGGCCACTCTCGCCGCCATCGTGGACCTGCCGTTCATCCTGCTCTTCCTGGCGGTCATCTCGCTGATCGGCGGACCGATCGTCGCGGTGCCCGCGGTCATGATACCCGCCGTCATCGTCGTGAGCCTGTGTTGCCAGGCGCCGATGCGCCGGGCAATCGCCGCCAGCTACCGGGAAAACCAGCAGAAGGACGCGACGCTGGTTGAGGCGATCAACAGTCTCGATTTGATCAAGATCAGCGGCGCGGAGGGCCGCCTGCAGCGCGACTGGGACGGCTACATCTCGGCCGCCTCGGCCTCGGGCATGAAGTCGCGGATCTGGTCTTCGGTGGCCCTCAACTTCGCCGTCGTGGCGGCCAGCGTGGCCACTATCGGCGTCCTGGCCTGGGGCGTCTACCGAGCCGCCGACGGCCTGATGACCACCGGTGCGATGGTGGCCGCGTCCATGCTGACCGGGCGCGCCATGGCGCCGGTGGCGCAGATCGCGGGCATCGTGGTGCGCTTCAGCCAGACGTGGGTGGCGCTCCGGGGGATCAATCAACTCATGCGGTTGCCGAGCGAGCGGCCACGCGGCAAGGTGTTCCTGCGCCGCCCGAAGATCGAAGGCGCCATCGAGTTCCGCGACGTCACCTTCCGCTATCCGGGCCAATCGATCAAGGCGCTCGACGGCGTATCGTTCCGCATCGGCGCCGGCGAGCGGGTCGGCCTCGTCGGGCGCATCGGCTCGGGCAAGACCACCCTCGAGCGCCTGGTCGTCGCCCTGTTCGAACCGGACAGCGGCGCCGTGCTGATCGACGGCATCGACATTCGCCAGATCGATCCGGCGGACCTGCGCGCCAGCATCGGCTGCGTGCTGCAGGACGCGCGGCTGATGTTCGGCTCGATCAAGGACAACATCACGTTAGGCGCACCTTACGTGGACGAGCAGTCGGTGCTGAACGCGGCGACCGTCGCCGGCGTCGACCAATTCGTCAAGGGCCACCCGCACGGTTATGACTTGCAGGTGGGCGAAGGCGGCAAGGCCATGTCTGGCGGACAGCGCCAGTCGGTGGCGATCGCGCGGGCCCTGCTGATGGACCCGCCGATCCTGGTGCTCGACGAACCGACCAGCTCGATGGACAACAGCACCGAGACGGCTTTCAAGAACCAACTCACCAAAACCCTGACTGGCAAGACGCTGCTGCTGGTCACGCACCGCAACTCCATGCTGTCGCTGGTGGATCGCCTTATCGTCATGGACGGCGGCAAGGTGGTGGCGGACGGCCCGAAATCGAGCGTGCTCGAGGCGCTGGTGGGCGGGCGCGTGCGCGCCGCCGAGGCTTCGGGATAGCCGCCATGGCCGCGACCGACCAGGACCATTGGGTCGATCCCTACGTGCGCGAGAGTAGCGGCTCGCGCGCGTTCGGCCACCTGCTGCTGGTGGCGGTCGCGGTCATCGTGGTCGCCTTCGGCGTTTGGGCCCACTACGCGACGCTGGACATCGTCACGCGCGGCGAGGCGAGGGTGATTCCGTCGAGCCAAGTGCAGGTGATCCAGAATCTGGAGGGCGGCATCCTGTCCGAGATCCTGGTGACCGAAGGGCAGATCGTGGAAGCGGGCGACGTGCTGCTGCGCATCGAGAACACCGCCGCGGAAGCCAATTTCCGAGACTTGCGGCAACGCTACCTGCGCGGCCTTGCCATCGCCGCGCGGCTGGAGGCCGAGATTGCCGGCAAGACCGACGCCGAGGACATCGTCTTCGAGGACGAGGTGCTGGCCGAAGCGCTGGAGGTGGCCAAGGCGGAGAAGCAGCTATTCCGCGCGCGGCAGTCCCAGCTCGTGAGTCAGATCGCCATCTTGCAAGAACAAGAGAAGCAGCGCCGCCAAGAGGTGTCGGAACTTAAAACCAAACTGAATCGGTTGAGCCGATCGCATGCGCTGGCCAACGAGGAGCTCGACATCACCCGGCCGCTCGCGCAGCAAGGGGTGATCGCGAGGACCGAGCTGCTGCGCCGGGAACGGGAAGTCAACGACCTCGCAGCGGAGATCGACGCGGCGACGCTGGCGCAGCCGCGCGCCGAATCCGCCCTGCAAGAGGCGCTGCGGCGGATGGAGGAACGGGTGCTCACGTTCCGCACGGAATCCTCGCAGCTACTCTCCGAAGCGCGCCAGGAACTGGCCTCCATCGTCGAGGCGCTCACGACCGACGAGGACCGCGTAGTTCGCACCGAGGTCCGCTCGCTGGTGCACGGCGCGGTGAAGGAGATCAAGGTGCGCACCGTCGGCGGCGTCATTCAGCCGGGCCAGGACTTGATGGAAATCGTGCCCATCGAGGACACGCTTCTGGTCGAGGCGCAGGTGTTGCCGAAGGACATCGCCTTCCTGCATCCGAACCAGCCGGCGATGGTCAAGATCACGGCTTACGATTTCGGCATCTATGGCGGTCTCGACGCCGTGGTCGAGCATATCAGCGCCGACGCCATCGAGGACAAGGAGGCGAAGAGGAGTTACTTCCGCATTTACCTGCGGACCGAAAAGAACTTCTTGGGGACGCCGGAGGCGGCGCTGCCGATCATTCCCGGCATGACGGCCACGGTGGATATTCTGACCGGCCAAAAAACCGTTTTGGAGTACATCCTTAAGCCCATTCTCTCGGCCCGGGACAACGCCTTGCGCGAGCGTTAACAATTTTGCTGCCGGGGCGTTGCCGGGGCGTTGAATGTCTGCTACGATTCGCCGCGTCGATGGCTGGGCGACGATTCGCGTCGGTCATTGGCGAGGGGGTGGATCGCTTGCGGCGCCAGGTTTTGAGCGGCGGTATCGCCGCGGCCGGTGGGATAGCGGGCCGCGCGGGATCGCGTTGCATGGGGGACGACACGATGAGGACCGGACTGCGTGGCGCGGCGGTCGCGGCGTTGGTTGTCGGCTGGGCGGCGGCGGCGGGGGCCACCTCGCTGAAGGAGGCGGTCGAGTTGACGATCGGCAGCAACCCGGAGGTGGGCGCCGTCTCGAACAATCGGCTCGCGGTGGATGAAGAGTTGACGCAGGCGCGCGCCCTCTATTATCCGCAGATCGACCTGCGCACCGAGTCCGGGGGCCAGTTCTCCGAGAACTCGACGACCGACGGTCTCGGCTACGACAACGGTCGCATCCTGAGTCACAGCGAAGAAACCCTTACGTTAAGCCAGCTCATCTTCGACGGCTTCTTTGCCGACAGCGAGGTGGAGCGGCAGAAAGGGCGCGTCGACTCGGCCGCGTACCGGGTCGCCGAAACGACGGAATTCGTCGGGCTCGATGCGGTCGAGTCGTTCCTCGACGTGCAACGTCACCGCGAGCGGGTACGCATCGCCGAGGACAACGTCGCGACCCATGAGGACACGCTGAAGCAGGTGCAATTGCGCCTGGAGGCCGGCGCCGGCAACCTCGCCGACGTTCGCCAGGCGGAAACGCGGCTGTCGGCGGCGCGGTCGGCCACCGTTCGCGTGCAGGGCGACTTGCTCAACGCCGGGGCGTTCTACCAGCGGGTGGTAGGACAGGTGCCCGACGCCCTCGATCCGGTCGCGGCGCCGGAGGACCTGCTGCCGGAATCCGTCGATCAGGCGGTAGGGAGCGCGCTGGAGACGAGCCCGACGGTGGCGCTGTCCCGCGCCGACGTGATTGCGGCCGAGCAGGACGTAGTGCAGCAGGAGGCGAGTTACTATCCGGATCTCCGCCTGCATTTGAGCGGCCAGCATTTCCATAATCCCAGCGGTCGCACCGCCAATGACTTCGACGGGCGGGCGCAGGTCGTGATCCGCTGGAATCTTTACCGCGGCGGCGCCGACTCGGCGCGCGTTCGCGAGTTCAAGCATCGGTTGTCCGAAGCGCGCGATCGCGTGCGGATCAGCGAACGCCAAGTCTCGGAAGACGTCCGCGTGTCATGGAACGCGGTCGAGACGACCCGCGCCAATGTCCAGATCCTCGAGGGCCAGGTGCAGTCCAGCGCGCAGACGCGCGCCGTCTATGCCGACCAGTTCCGCATCGGCCAGCGCGGCCTGCTCGACCTGCTCGATGCCGACAACGAGCTGTACTTGTCGCGCGACGAACTGGTAACGGCAAACTATGCCTACGTCTTCGCCGTGCATCGCCTGTTGTCGGCGCAGGGACGGCTCGCCGCCGCGGTCGGCGCGGCCAGGCCGGAGACGGCGACCCCGTTGAGCGAATAGCGCCGCCGCGGCGCTACAATCCGGCGCGCCAACAACCCGGCTAGGCTGCGCTGGAGGCCCGGGCCGGAATTGAACCGACGTACGGGGATTTGCAGTCCCCTGCATAGCCACTCTGCCACCGGGCCGCGCGCCACGGGCCGGCGCGAGGGCGCGAGGTATACGCTTGCGCGCCGTACATTGCCAGCCCCATTGGCGGCCGCTATAACCGCTCGCACCCGAAGGTATTGCGGTTCGATCCCGGCGGCAGGGCAGAGACACACATGGACTTCGCGGCCGCGCGGCTCAACATGGTCAACAGCCAGATTCGTCCCAACAAGGTGACGGACGAAAGACTGATCGCGGCGCTGGAAACGGTGCCGCGCGAGTTGTTCGTGCCACCCGCGCTCCGGGGCGTCGCCTACGTCGACGACGATATACCGATCTCGGGCGGGCGCTCGCTCATTGAACCCGCGGTGCTGGCCCGGCTCTTGCAAGCGGCGCGGGTAGGGCCCGGCGACGTGGCGCTCGACATCGGCTGCGGCACCGGGTACTCGGCCGCGGTCCTGGCGCGGCTGGCCGGCACGGTAGTAGCATTGGAGAGCGACCGGGCGCTGGCGGCACGGGCGGCCGAGTTGTTCCGCGAACTTGCCATCGACAACGTGGTCTTGCTCGACGGTCCGCTGGCCGCGGGCAGCGCCCGGCACGCGCCGTTTCAGGTGATACTGCTCGACGGCGGCGTCGATGCGCTGCCGCCGGCGCTGGTCGACCAGTTGGCCGAGGGTGGGCGCCTCGTCGCCGTGGTGGGAGGCGGGCGTCCCGGCCGCGCCACGTTAATGACGCGGACCGGTGGCCTGGTGTCGAGCCGGACGATCTTCGATGCCGCGGTCGATCCGCTGCCGGGCTTCCAAGCCGAGCCGGGTTTTGTGTTTTGAGTTGGACCGCGGCGCGGAGGGTTGCACGCACCGGATTGCGCCGGTAAGGTACGAGCCGAGGGGCGAGCGCGGGGGCAGGCGTTGGGGAGGACGATACGGAGCGAGGTCGGTCGGCGCCGGGCTGAGAGGATGGCGTGCCGGCTCTCAGCCGCCGTCATCGGCGTTGCGGTCTGCGCCGCCGGGCCGGTGGCGGCGACGACGCTTGAGCAGGCGCTGGCTCTGGCCTATGCTAATAATCCTAACCTGGAGTCGGCTCGGGCGGAGCTCCGGCAGGTGGACGAGCGGGTGCCGCAGGCGCGTTCCGGCTGGCTCCCCCGCCTGTTCGTCAAAGGCCGCGTCGGCACCGTGTGGGAGAACAACAGCGTCGTCGGCAGCGCCGAAACGCGCACGCCGCGCTCGGCGAGCGTCGCGGTGGAACAGCCGCTGTTCCGCGGCGGGCGAACCGTAGCCGGCACGGACGAGGCGGAAAACCTCGTCCTCTCGCAACGCGCGCGGCTGGCGTCGGTCGAGCAGGCGGTGCTGGTGCAGACGGTCGAATCGTTCGTCAACGTGGCGCGCGACGAGGCGGTCCTCGAGTTGACCGCCAACAACGAGCAGGTGCTCGGCCGCCAGCTCGACGCCTCGAACGATCGCTTCGAGGTCGGCGAGATCACGCGCACGGACGTGGCCCAATCCGAATCTCGGCTGGCACGGGCGACAGCCCAGCGCGTGCAGGCGCAGGGCGACCTGATCGCTTCGCAGGCGGCGTATCGCGAAGTCGTCGGCCAGTACCCGGACACGCTGAGCGAGGCGACGGTGCCGGGCAATTTGCCGGCGAGCGAGGAAGAAACAGTCGCCGGCTCGGCGGCGAATCCGGACGTGCTGTCGGCCGAGTTCGCCGAACGGGCGGCGGTGGCGCGCGTCGACGTGATCTTCGGCGAACTGCTGCCGACGCTGACGTTGAACGGCGAGCTGCGGCACGACGAAGACATCGGGCGCGACAAGTCGCGATCGGAATCGGCGTCGATGATCGCGGAATTGGTCATTCCTCTCTATCAGGCGGGCGCCGAGTACTCGCTCGTCCGCGAGGCCAAGGAGAGGGTTGCCCAGCGCCGCCAACAGCTCGACGCCGAGCGCCGCAGGGCGGCGCAGGTCGCGACCAGCTCCTGGCAGGCGCTGGAGACGGCGCGCGCCCGCATCTTGTCTTTCCAGGCCGAGGTCGACGCCACCGGGATCGCCGTTGAGGGCGTCCGCCAGGAGGCGTCGGTCGGCGCCCGGACCGTGCTCGACATCCTGGATGCCGAGCAGGAGTACCTCGTCGCCCAGGTCAGTCTGGTCCGCGCCCGACGCGACGAGGTGGTGGCGGCCTTTCGGGTGCTGGCGGCGGTCGGCAGGATGACCGGCGACCAGATCGCCCTGCCGGTGGAGTACTACGATGTCGAACGGCACTACGACGAGGTCCGGGACAAGCTCTGGGGGGTCGGGCCGTCGATCGAGTGAGGTTTCGCGGAGGGCGACGGCGACGCCGGGAAATTGTGTTACACTATGGAGATCTGGGGCATGGCCGTCCGGCCCGCCGACGGGGGTGAGGCTAGGAGCAGAGGATGACCGATCCGCGCGGGCCGCAAGAACCGTCGATGGAGGAGATCCTCGCCTCCATCCGGCGCGTCATTGCGGAGGACGGCAGCCCGCCCGACGTGGCGGAGAGCGCGGCGCCCGCGCCGGCCGCCGCGGCACCGGCGCCGCCGCCCGGCGGCGACAACGACGTGCTGCTGTTGACCGAGGAAGTGGGGCCGGAGG
>CAYPKW010000030.1:0-4138 GCA_964411425.1 uncultured Rhodospirillaceae bacterium | reverse complement strand
CCGCCCGGCGGCGACAACGACGTGCTGCTGTTGACCGAGGAAGTGGGGCCGGAGGCTCCGGGGCCGCAGGAAACCGTAACGCCACCCGCAACGAACATGGAGGGCCAAGCCGTGCCACCCGCGAGCGACACGACACCCGAGCTGATTTCGCAGGACGCCGCCGCCGCCTCGGCCGGGGCGCTCAGCGAACTGGCGCGCTCGGTCATGCGCACGCGCGAGGCTCCCATGGGCGGCGGTCGCACGATCGAGGACTTGGTGCGCGAAACCCTGGCGCCGATGCTCAAGGAGTGGCTCGACGCCAATTTGGCGCTGCTGGTCGAGCGGCTGGTGCGCAAGGAGATCGAGCGGCTTTCGCGCCGCGCGGAGGACGATCTCTGAGCGTGGGGCGGTCGCCGCCGCGCCGCTCGTAAGACTACCCATAGGGACTTCCGGATCGCCGATGCTGGACAAGAACTTTCGCCCGGCCGAGGTCGAGGCGAAGCGTTACGCGTCGTGGGAACAGAGCGGCGCCTTCGCCGCCCATCCCAATTCCCCGGCGCGGCCCTACACCATCATGATGCCGCCGCCCAACGTCACGGGCAGCCTGCACATGGGCCATGCGCTCAATCACACCTTGCAGGACATCCTCATCCGCTATCACCGGATGCGCGGCCGCGATACCCTGTGGCAGCCGGGCACCGACCACGCCGGCATTGCGACGCAGATGGTCGTCGAGCGTCAGCTCGCGACCGAGGGCATCGAGCTCGCCCGGCAGGCAGGCGCGCGCAAGAGCCAGAAGGCCATCGGCCGCGACGCCTTCATCGAGCGCGTCTGGCAGTGGAAGGCCCAGTGCGGCGGCACCATTACCCGACAACTTCGCCGCCTCGGCGCCTCGCCCGATTGGCCGCGCGAGCGCTTCACCATGGACGAGGGCCTGTCGGTCGCCGTGCGCAAGGTGTTTGTCGACCTCTACAAGCAGGGTCTCATCTTCCGCGACAAGCGGCTGGTGAACTGGGACCCGAAGCTGCACACCGCGATCTCGGATCTGGAAGTCGTGCCGCGGCCGGTCAAAGGCCATCTGTGGCACTTGAAGTATCCGGTGGAGGGCGTTGAAAACGCGCACATCGTGGTCGCGACGACGCGGCCGGAAACCATGCTGGGAGATACCGGCGTGGCGGTGCATCCGGATGACGCCCGCTATCGCCACTTGGTAGGCCGGCACGCCATACTGCCGCTGGTGGGCCGGCGCCTGCCGATCGTGGCCGACAGCCATGCCGATCCGGAGACCGGCAGCGGCGCGGTCAAGATCACGCCGGGCCACGACTTCAACGATTTCGAGGTGGCGAGGCGCCACGGGCTTGCCCTGGTCAACATCTTCGATGCCGACGCCAGGCTCAACGACGCCGTGCCCGCCCCTTATCGCGGTCTCGACCGCTACGCGGCGCGCGAGCGAGTGCTGGCCGACCTTGGCGCGCAAGGGCTGGTGGCGGCGGTCGAGGACCGCGAGATCATGCTGCCCTACGGCGACCGCTCGGACGTCGCGGTCGAGCCCTGGCTGACCGACCAATGGTACGTCGACGCGGCGACCCTCGCGAAACCCTGCATCGCCGCCGTGGAGCAGGGCCGCACCCGCTTCGTACCGAAGCAATGGGAAGCCACCTTCTTCGAGTGGATGCGGAACATCCAGCCGTGGTGCATCTCGCGGCAGATCTGGTGGGGCCATCAGGTGCCGGCCTGGTACGGGCCGGACGGACGGGTATTCGTCGAGTCGATGGAAGCCGAGGCAGCGGCAGCGGCGGCGCGCCATTACGGCGGGCCGGCGGCGCTCACCCGCGACCCGGACGTGCTGGACACCTGGTTCTCCTCGGCGCTGTGGCCGTTCTCCACTCTCGGCTGGCCGGACGAGACGCCCGAGTTGATCCGGTATTACCCGGGCGACGCGCTGCTCACCAGCTTCGACATCATTTTCTTCTGGGTCGCGCGCATGATGATGATGGGCCTGCACTTCATGGGCGAGGTGCCGTTCCGCGACGTATGCATCCATGCCCTGGTGCGCGACGAGCGCGGCCAGAAGATGTCCAAGTCGCGCGGCAACACCATCGACCCGCTCGATGCCATCGACAAGTACGGCGCCGACGCCTTGCGCTTCACGCTGGCGGCGCTGGCGGCGCCGGGGCGCGACCTGCGGCTGGCGGAAAGCCGCATCGAAGGCTATCGCAACTTCGCGACCAAGTTGTGGAACGCGGCACGGTTCTGCCAGATGAACGGTTGCGCCGTCGATCCCGCGTTCGATCCGAGGCGATGCCGCGGCACTGTCAATCGATGGATCGTCGGGCGGCTGATGACGACGGTGCGGCGGCTCGACGAATCGATCGCCGGCTACCGCTTCGACGAAGCGGCCAACATCCTCTACCGCTTCGTCTGGCACGAGTTCTGCGACTGGCACCTGGAATTCGTGAAGCCGATTCTCGCCGGCGCGGAACCCGAAGCCAGGTCGGAGACACGCGCCGCCACCGGCTGGGCGTTGGCACGGCTCCTCCACCTTCTGCACCCGTTCATGCCCTTCATTACCGAGGAGCTGTGGGCGCACATGCGGCCCTCCGGTAGCGAGGGGCCGCTTATCACGGCCGCCTGGCCCGGGCAGGACGACAGCCTGATCGACGCCGCCGCCGTGGCCGAGATCGAGTGGGTGATACGGCTGGTGTCCGAGATCCGCACCGTGCGCTCGGAGATGAACGTGCCGCTGGGCGCGAAGATCGAGATGCGGATCGGGGCCGCCGATGGCGCCGCGCGCGACCGTTTGGCGGCGCACCGCGAGGCGATCCTCGGCATGGCGCGGCTCGCCTCGGCCGAGGCGACGGACGCGCCGGCGCCCAAGGGGTCGGTGCAGATCGTGCTGCCGGGGGCGACGGCAATCCTGCCGCTGGCCGGCGTGATCGACATCGAGCAGGAGAAGGCCCGATTAACCAAGGAAGTTCGCGTCGCCGACGGTGAAATCGGCAAGGTCGAGAAGAAGCTGGCCAACACCGGCTTCCTCGCCAAGGCGCCGCCCGAGGTGGTCGAGGAACAGCGCCGGCGTCTCGCCGAGAACTCCACCCAGCGCGCCAAGCTCGTCCATGCGCTGCAGCGTTTGACCGAGACCTGAGCGTCGCCTTTACAGGTACCGCGGGCGCGGCCGATAATGCCGGAAATGTCCTGCCGGCCCTTCCTCGGCGCGTTCGCGGGCCTGGCTCTGGCCGTGGGTTCGTCTTGCGGAGAGGCCGGGGCCGAGCCGCTCGGCCGGGAAGGACTGATCTTCAGCGACGAGCTCGGCGGCTTCCGCATCCTGAGCGTCGGCGGCACTGGGAGCGCCGCGGACCCCTTCGTCGTCGTCGAGGAGGTAACCGGCGCGGAGCAGCCGATCCTGGTTATCCACGGGCTCAGCGCCGCCTTCGGCAACCGGGTCGGCACGCAGCACCTGGTCGGGTTCGCGATCACCAAGGTGGCGATCAACCATACCGACGACCGCTGGCTCCAGTACGAGCTCGAGCTGCGCGAGACGCTGGACGCCCACAGCAGCTACGGCGACGGCCTGTCGTTCGGCCAGGCGTCCACGGTGGGCCGGCCGTTCACCTCAAGCAGCTTCCAGGTCAACCAGGAGATCGAGGAGCCGTACGATTCGGTCACCTTCAGCGGCGGCGCGGTGGCGCCGGGCGAGAGTGTCACCTTCAGCGTCGTCATCACGGACACCTCGCCGCTCGCCACCTTCTACGTGCTGCAGCAGCAGCTCCGCCAGGTCGCGCGGCGGTAGAAATCATTGCAGAGCGGCGCGGCCGCTCGTTATCCTTTGCCGGCCACCCTGCGACCGACCGAGAGGCCAGGCCATGACCGCGCCATCCCGCATCGACAAATCGAGGCTGCCGAGCCGCCATGTATCGGTGGGCCCGGCGAGCGCGCCGCATCGCTCGTACTACTACGCCATGGGCATGACCGCGGCGGAGATCGCGCAGCCCTTCGTCGGCGTCGTCACCACCTGGAACGAGGCGGCGCCCTGCAACATCTCGCTCTCGCGCCAGGCGCAGGCGGCGAAGCAGGGGGTCAAGGCCGCCGGCGGCACGCCGCGCGAATTCACCACCATCACCGTCACCGACGGCATCGCCATGGGCCATGCCGGCATGAA
>CAYPKW010000029.1:0-29641 GCA_964411425.1 uncultured Rhodospirillaceae bacterium | reverse complement strand
CTGGCAAGCCCGGCGCCCTACGTCGCCTTCGTCGCCAGCCGGCGCAAGGCGGCGCGGCTCAAGGAGGAGCTCGTCGCCGGCGGCGCCCTGCCGGAGCGCGTGGCGGCGCTGCGCTCGCCCGCCGGCCTCGACATCGGCGCCGCGACGCCGGCCGAGATCGCGCTCTCGGTGCTGGCCGACATCGTGCGCGAATACCGCGCGGGCCAGCCGGCGCGCCTGCCGCAAGACGACATGACGGCGCGGGCGGTGGAGCGCGTCGCGACGCCGGCCGGCGACTGCTGCGCGGGCGGCTGAGAGAAGCATCGAACCGGCATCGGTCCGCGGGATGGTCATGGCATGTGCGGGCGATACAGCCTGACCACGCCGGTCGAGGAGCAAAGCGGCTGGCTCGCATTGAACCGGATGACAGTGAGCGTGCTTGAGACGGAGGACGAACTGAATTTCGCGGCGGTAACGAATAGCGGCGTGGCGCGCGACGAGGACCAATGCCGTCGTCTATAAATGAGACTACTGCCATGAGCGAGTTGAAAACCTGTTTCAAGCGCGTCGATTATGACCTCTCCGGTCTGCTTCATTACATCGACATTGGGGATATCGGTTTGCCAGACATTCAACGCCCATTCGTGTGGTCGAATGCGAAGGTCCGTGACCTCCTCGACTCGATGTATCGGGGCTTCCCGGTTGGGTACCTGTTGTTCTGGGAAAATGCTGTCGATGGCACGAAGCAAATCGGGGTTTCCGCGAAGCAACATACGGTTCCTTTGCGGCTTATCGTGGACGGTCAACAACGATTGACCTCGCTCTATGCCGTGTTTCGCGGCAAGTCGGTGTTCGATTCAGACTACAAGGAACGGCAGATAAAGATTGGGTTCCGGCCGCGAGATGGGAAATTCGAGGTCGCTGACGCTGCTATCCGACACGACCCTGAATGGATACCGAATATTTCGACCTTGTGGGCGTCGGGCAAATCAAGCTTTCGGCACGTCAAGGGTTTCCTGCAATCGCTCGGGGAGAAAGTGAAGCTCAGCGACGCCGAGGAAGAGGGCATCAGCCATAATCTCGACCGGTTATTCGACCTTCCGAAGTATCCGTTCACGGCCTTGGAGATTGCGCCCAGCGTCGATGAAGAGCAGGTCGCTGACATCTTCGTCCGGATCAACAGCTTAGGCGTGAAGCTGAATCAAGCGGACTTCATTCTTACGTTGCTTTCCGTCTTTTGGGACCAGGGCCGTCATGCGCTGGAGGAGTTCTGCCGTCTCTCGCGCCAGCCATCGGCACCGGGAAAGCGTGCTTCTCCGTTCAACCATTTCATTCAGCCAGACCCGGACCAACTATTGCGCGTCGCCGTGGCGCTCGGTTTCGAGCGTGGTCGTTTGAAGAGCGTCTATCAGGTCTTGCGCGGCAAAGACTTGGACACGGGAGAGTTTTCGCCCAAACGTCGCGAAGACCAATTCGCGGTTCTGCAAAAAGCGCAGGCGAAGGTGCTCGATCTGACTCACTGGCATCAGTTCATGAGCGCCTTGATCGGTGCAGGCTTCAGAAGCGGCGAAATGGTTTCCTCGCAGAACGCGCTTCTCTATGCCTATGCGTTTTACCTAATAGGTCGCAATCGCTACTCCGTAGCGGAACATGGGCTCCAGAAGATCATCGGCCGGTGGTTCTTCTTTACCACGCTAACCGGGCGCTACGCCGGCTCGCCGGAAAGCGTCATGGACAGCGATCTTAGCCGGCTGAAGGACCTATCATCAGCCGACGCCTTTCTATCGGAGCTAAAGGGCATAATGGCCTCTGAGCTAACGGGCGACTATTGGACCATTACGCTGCCTTCGGCGCTCGAGAGCTCGTCTGCCCGCAATCCCGAACTGTTTGCTTATGTCGCCGCGCAGAATCGGCTTGGTGCGCCAGTGTTGTTTTCCCACAAGAAAGTTGGCGACCTGATCGACCCTGCGCTTAAGGCGAACAAGAAGGCGCTGGAACGGCATCATCTTTTCCCGCGTGCATGGCTCGAGGGGCAAGACGTCAAAGATTTGAAGAGCATCAATCAGATGGCCAATTTCGCCCTCTTGGAATGGCCGGAGAACATAGCGATCAGCGATGATTCTCCGGCAGAATACGTGCCAAAGGTTCGCGAACGCTTCACGTCGATTGAATGGAATGATATGTCTGCTTTGCACGCCCTCCCCGAAGCCTGGGAGACGATGGCCTATCCCAAATTCCTCGAAGAACGTAGAAAGCTGATGGCTGCTATTATCCGTCGTGGATTTGAATCACTGAAATGATCTGGACCGAACGCCATGAACGATTCTAAGAAAGCACAACCTGAAAAGCTGGATTTGGCGTCACCCAATGTCGCGGCGCCGGCGGGCGATTGCTGCGCGGGCGGGTGAGTTAGGAGCGGCGAACGGCCTGGATCTACGCCGCCCGGGCCGGGCGGACCGTTTGGGCGATCTCCCTGCCGCGCTCGCGCTCCACGAGCGCGATGTCGTACTGGCTCTGCAGATCGAGCCAGAAACGCGGACTGTTGGCGAAGTAACGCCCGAGCCGCACGGCCGTCTCCGCGCTGATCGAGCGGCGGCCGTTGAGAATGTCGGTGATGCGGCCCGAGGGCACGCCAAGATCGAGTGCCAGCCGATTGGCGCTCAATCCCCGTGCCGCGATCTCCCGCTTCAACAGACGGCCTGGATGTGCGATGCGGGTATTGGGCACAGTATATAGTTTCCTTTAACCCCGAACGGTTAGGAAACCGTCCTCGCTAAGAGGATTATCCTAATGATATACTGTCTCCTTTAATTGCGTCGTTGATTTTGACTCAATTGTGAAGGCCAGCTAACCACGTCGCGAGCAATCCGCCGGTTCCCGCCATGAACATTGAAAGAAGGCCGCAAAGAGCAGCTAGGAACGATCTTTGTGCATCCTTCCTCTTCCCATCAACCGAGTTGTCAGGCACATACTTTTTCCAGCCGGCAGCTGTCTTCAGTCCCAGCCAACCCACCATCGCAGTAATCGCGCTCGGGGGGTGAACAACAACAATGGTCGTCATGACAAGCCGCTCGATAAGGCCGGTCAGCGCTGGCGGGACACCTTCGCGTTTCTTTGTGTCGTTCGGGGCTCCGTCATTTTTCTTGCTGGCATTGTCGATCCTTCTGTTCATGCAACAGTAGAGGCATTCCACGACCAGCCACCCGACGCCCAAGGACCAAATGTATCCGGCAACGATGCCGGTTGCCCACTTGCACAAGTCCGGGCTCGCAAGAAGGTCTGCTAGTGCCAGCACGGACCTAACGTAGTTCCACTTGGCCGACGCGACGGCCCACGCCGTTTAGTATCCAATACACATCTTCGTTCGGCGGAGCCGTGCGGTCGGGTTCTATCGTGCCGATGGAGTAGCCGCGGTCGTCCAGGATTCGGCGGGAGCCGTCGAAGCGCTCGGGGCCGGTGGTGACCACGGGTCGCCCTAGCAGGTCGAGCAGGCGGGCGTCCTCGGCGCGGGCGGCCGGTGCCACAGTGAGGGCGAGGATCAGTCCCGCCACAGCGCGTCCAGGCCGTCGGGATCGGGGTCGCGCGCGTGCTTCTCTTGCCATACGTTTAAGGGGCTCGTGCCCCTGCCGTCGGGTGCCGTTTCCCACAATCTTATCAGTGTAGCATACCTCAGGCCCGCGAGTGGTCTCTTGATGGCATGGGCAGCGACTGCCTGGCGCGGATACAGCTTCAGGGATATTGCAGGGGACATTGGGGACAGAGGGAAATTGAGGTCAGTATTGGACTGCACTCCTGGGACGGTCAGGCCTGCCAGGATGAAGGTCCTAGTCGTATACTGTCCCCTTTAAGGGTCTGTCGCCTTTAAGGGAGAAGCATCGCGTCGGCGCCGGCACCGCTCCGGGCTTGCCATGCCGAGGCCGTTGGCGCGATCGTAATGGCATGTGCGGGCGTTACAGCCTGACCACGCCGGTCGAGGGTATGCAACGCGCCTTCGCCTTCTCGGAGACGCCCAACCTCGCTCCGCGCTACAACATCGCGCCGACGCAAAGTGCGCCGGTGGTGCGGCTCGCCGCCGACGGGGCGAGGGTGTTGGCGCTGCTGTGCTGGGGCCTCGTTCCGTCCTGGGCCAAGGACCCCGCCATCGGCAACCGGATGATCAACGCACGGGCGGAAACCCTGGGTGAAAAACCGGCGTTCCGCGCCGCGTTCCGGGCGCGGCGTTGCCTGGTGCCGGCCGACGGGTTCTACGAGTGGCGCAAGGTGGGCGCCCTGAAGCAACCGTACCGCGTCGCTCTCGCCGACGGCGGGCCGTTCGCCTTCGCCGGATTGTGGGAGCACTGGGCGCCCAAGGGCGCGGACGCGGTCGAGAGCTTCGCCATCGTGACGACCGCGGCCGACGAATTGCTGAAACCGATCCACGACCGCATGCCGGTCATCCTCGATCCGGCGGCCTATGAGCCGTGGCTGCGGGGTCCGGTCGAGGCCGCGGCGGCGGCGCTCGAACGGCCGCTGTCGGCGGCGCTGAGGGCCTTTCCGGTAAGCAAGCGCGTCAACAACCCGAGGAACGACGACGCCGGCTGTCTGGCCCCGGCCGAGGCGGAAGAAGTCTAGGCATCCAGCGAGCGCGCGAGGTCTACCGGCACCGGGATCTCGAGGTCGAGCAGCATCTGGGCGTAGCCCTTGCCCTGCGGGTCGTTGCGCAAGCTGACGGCCCCGCCGCCGCCCAGCGCCCGCTCCAGCACAAAGTTGAAGGCGTCTATGCCGGGCACCTCGTAGCGGGTGACGGGGCCGGCGACGAGGTGGCGAAAGTAGTCGGCGACGACCGCCTCAGTCAGCGCGGCGCGCAGCACCGGGAGGAATTCCGGCCGGCGGGCGATCACTCCGATATTGGCGCTGTCGCCCTTGTCGCCGCTGCGCCCGTGCGCGAGGCGGGCAAGAGGCAGCATGACGGTCGGACCCGCGTGCGGCAACTCCCCCCGCGGCAGAGGCAACGGCGGTGGAACCCACCGCTGCCCAGGCGGGACCGGCACGCCCAACGTCCGACCGTCGAGCGAGACCTCGACCGCCACCTCGCGCTTGGAGACGAGGAACGAGAACAGCCGCATCACGGTCTGCACCGGCGGCCGGCCGCCGATGTAGCCGGTGGTGCCGGGCGCCATCGAAGTGACCGGCGAGGCCGCCTCGCGGGCGAGCAGGTCCAAGGCTTCGCGGCGGTCGTGCCAGACCGCGAGCCGCAAGACTGCCTCGCGCGTCGCGCGCACGCGGGCGTGCGGACCGTATGCGTCCTCGGCGCCCAGGGCCTCGACGCGGACGGCGCGGTAATCTCCTAGACCGCGCTCCGCGAACGCGCGGCGGGTGCGGGCGAGGAGCGCCTCGCCGGTGGCGCGCGCCTTGGCCGCGGCGTCGATGCCAAGCACGGTCAGCGTGAGGCTGAGCCGATACCCGTCGGCGTGCGTGGCGCTCACCTTGTAGCTGTCCGAGGGTGCCCGGCCGCGCGCCCCCGTCACTCGCACCCGGTCCGGCCCGGTCGCCGCCATGGCGACGCCGGAGAAGTCCGAGACCGCGTCGGGCAGCACATAGGCCGCGGGGTCGCCGATCTCGTACAGCATCTGCTCCGCCACCGTGCCCGGCGTCACCAGGCCGCCGGTGCCGGCGGGCTTGGTCACCGTGAAACCGCCGTCGGCCTCACATTCGACGATCGGATAGCCGATGTCGTCCCAGCGCGGCACCTGGCGCCAATCGGTATAGAGGCCGCCGGTCGCCTGGGCGCCGCACTCGACGATGTGGCCGGCGAGGCTGCCGGCCGCGAGCCGGTCGTAGTCGTCCTCGCGCCAGCCGAACTCGTGCATGAGGGGCCCCAGCACCAGCGCGCTATCGACGCAGCGCCCGGTCACAACCACGTCGGCCCCGGCGCCGAGCGCCGCCTTGATGGAGAGCGCGCCGAGATAGGCGTTGGCGCTGAGGAGCCGCGCCGGCAACGGCTCGCCGGTGAACATCTCGCGCACGTCCCGCCGGCGCAGCTCCTCCAGGCGGGGCATGAGATCGTCGCCCAGCACCGCGGCGATCCGCAACGGGACCCCGGATTCGGCGGCGAGATGGCTAAGCGCCTGCTGGCAGGCGACGGGATTGACGCCGCCGGCGTTGCACACCACCTTGACGCGCCGCTCCGCGATGTCGCGCAGGATTTCCGGCATGGTCGAGGCGACGAAGTCGGTGGCGTAGCCCTGGGCCGGGTCTTTCGCCCTGGCGCGCGCCATGATCGACATGGTGACCTCGGCCAGGTAGTCGAACACCAGGTAGTCGAGGCTGGCGCGGCGCACGAGCTGCGCCGCCGCCAGGGCCGAATCGCCCCAGAAGCCGGCGGCGCAGCCGATCCGAATCACGCGCTCGCTCATGCCCCGATCTTCCTGGCCCATTCCCCGGTTTCGTAGCATAACGGATCGGCGGCGGGCGCGTCACCGGCCGGCCAGGGGGAGGAAGAGCGCCATGACGGTGGTCGGCGGCGCCGCTTACGAGGACGGGCGGCGGGTCAGGGACATCGCCATCGGCGAGGCCGGCGCGGCGGCGCTGGGCGGCAGCCGCTTCGTGTGGATCGGGCTGCACGAACCCGACGAGGCGCTGCTGCGCCAGGTGCAGCAGCAGTTCGGCCTGCACGACCTCGCGGTCGAGGACGCGCTGCACGCCCACCAGCGCCCGAAGCTCGATCTCTACGGCGACGCGCTGTTCTTGGTGCTGCACACGGCGCAGACGGTCGGCGGCAAGATCGAGTTCGGCGAGACCCACATCTTCGCGGGCAAGGGCTACATCCTCACCGTGCGGCACGGACCTTCGAGCTCCTATTCCGAAGTCCGGGCGCGCTGCGAGGGGGCGCCCAAGATGCTGAAGATGGGCGTCGACTTCGTGCTCTACTCGCTGATGGATTTCATCGTCGATCACTACATCCCCGTGGTGGAGGGGGTCGAAGGCGAGGTCGATCGGCTGGAGGGCGCCGGCGTCGGCAGTACCTTCGATCAGGCGCAGGTCGAGCGCATCTACGCGCTGCAGCGCGACCTGATGGCGCTGCGCCGCATCGTGGCGCCCTTGGGCGAGATGACCAACCGGCTGATGCGGTTCGACGTGACGATTGTGGACCGCGACTCCCATCCCTACTTCCGCGACGTCTACGATCACGCGCTGAGGGTGCTGGAAACAATCGATGCGCTGCGCGAGCTGCTAAGGACGGCGCTCGAGGCCAACCTGCTAATCGTGTCCGTGCGGCAGAACGAGGTCACCAGGCAGCTCGCCGGCTGGGCCGCCATCCTGGCGGTGCCGACGGCGATCGCCGGCGTCTACGGCATGAATTTCGAGGTCATGCCGGAGCTCGACTGGCGCTACGGCTATCCCACCGTGCTCTTCGCCATCGTGTCGCTGTGCGGCTACCTCTACTACCGGTTCAAGAAATCGGGGTGGTTTTAGCTCAAACCCCTCGACTCAAGCCTGCTCCCTTCGAATCTACAGCCTGGAGTCAAGACGGGAGTCATGACTCAAGAAGGCGGCCGCAGGACCTAGACGTCATCAACGCCCGCTTCACCTTCTCCGGCGATCATCCGCGGCGTGTCGGCGGCGGGCGCACAGCAAGTTGCCGTCTTCGCTTGCTCGGCGGTCGGCGTGCAGCAGGCCGAGGGTTCGCTACCAGCCGCGTCTTCCCCGCCGTCGCGATCCTCGCCGTAGACGGTGCTCTCGCCGAAGGTGTGGAAGGTTTCCCACGCGACGCCTTCGGGATCATGCACCCACGCCTTGTTCGACCGGGCGTAGCAGCACGTCGTCGCCTTCTGCTCATGGACGGAGTTTCCCGCCCGTGCGAGCCGGCCGGCGACGGCGGCGAGCTCGGCGTCGTCATCGACCTGGATGCCCAAGTGGTCGACGCCCTTGCGGGTCCCGCGGCTGGAGATCGAGAAGTTGACGCACGGGTCGTCAAGCATCCATTTGGCGTAGTCGCTCTTGCCGACGGACGGCTCGGCGGCGAATAAGGTGGAGTAGAATTCGATCGACTTCTCGAGGTCGCTAACGGCGACGGACACGTGCAGGCGCTTCATGGGGGTCTCCTGTGTGAGCGATCGCAGTTTCGGTCGCCGGGCTGCAGGTGACAATCCCGCAGATCTCCGCACGGCCCTGACAACAATTCTCGGTGAGGTAGGTGAGGAGCGCATTCATGCCCCGATAATCGGCGGCGTAGAGAATGGACCGGCTCTGGCGCCGCGCGGTCACGAGTCCGGCGCGGCTGAGCTGGGCCAGATGGAACGACATGGTGGGGGCGGGGATGTCGAGCCGCTCGGCGATCGTGCCGGCGGGCAGGCCTTGCGGCCCCTGGCGGACGAGCAGCCGGAAGATGGCAAGCCGCGTCTCTTGGGCGAGCGCCGCCAGGCCGTCGATGGCTTCTTTCGATTTCATGATTCCAAAACTATGGAATCCTCATTCGGGAGTCAAGCGCAATTTGGCGCCTGCGCCACCTGCCGGTGGTCGAGCGCGGCTACCTCTACTACCGGTTCAAGAAATCGGGGTGGTTCTAGGGCGATGTCCCATTCATAGTCCTACATGTCCGAGCAATCTTTTCGAGGCGCGGCCGCGCTGCCAGCCAAGCGGCCAGAGGAGTAGAACGCCCTTGAGTGAGGAATAGGGTTGGCGCGACATAGCATTCCTGCTATACTGGGATCGCTAAATGAATGGGTTCACGATCGAATACGTGGAGCTGCCCAATGGCCGGATTCCGGCCCGAGAATTCATCGACTCGCTGGATGATAAGGCGGCTGCCCGCGTGGATGCGTTCATCGAGCGGCTGCGCATCCATGGCAACCGGATGGAAGGCAAGTTTGTCAAGAAGCTGACCGGGGACATCTTCGAACTCCGGGTAAAGCAATTCGATCGGATTTTTCGCATCTTGTTCTTCTACCGGCCCGGAATGCTGATTGTGATTGCTTCCGGCTTTCAGAAGAAGAGTCAGGAAACTCCACCCGGCGAGATTGCGCGGGCTGAGCGGCTCAGGAAGCTGTGGCTGAAGTACAGGAATCGCTATCCCACTTCGGAGAAGGAACGGGAGGCGATTCAGAAGGAGACGGTACTATGAAGACCGACCAGCATGCACGGGTCGTACAGGAGCGGTCGCGCCGGAGCGTCACCTACCGGAAGGCCTTTGTCCGCACCCTGCACCAAATTGACTTGGCGCTTCTGGTTCGTGAGATGCGCGAGGGCGCTGGGTTGACCCAGGTGGAGCTTGCCAAGCGCATTGGCACCACGCAGTCCGTCATTGCACGACTGGAGGATGCCGAATACACGGGCCATTCGCTTTCGACGCTCGAACGGATTGCCGGCGCCTGCGGCGTCACCCTTAGGCTGCACGCCGAAAAGAAGCCGGATTTCGACCGAGAAGTCGCCCTAGCTTAGCAGGCTGCCAGGTCACCCGCCGACCTTGCTTGCCCTGAGCGCCGGCCCGGGGTCAGGCGACGGTCATGTGGCTGTGATCGAAGAACGTGGCGCGCAGCGCGCGCTCCGGCGCCGGCTCGTGGGTGCCGCGCCGGAACAGCAGGATGTCCTGCCACGAGCCCGACACCGCGTAATGCGCGCCGTCGGGGTGCAGCGCGATGCCGCGCGGATACCTGAGGCCGTGGCGCTCGGTCTCGATCAGGCGTTTCACCCGGCCGTCGGCGCCGTCCGTGACCATGACGGCGTGCGACGAAGTGAAAGTCGCGAGCATCTCGTCCGCGGCCGGATCGTAGACCACGCTCTGTCCGTGCCGCGCGCGCAAGGGGTCGGCGGGGAGCGCCGCCGGCCCCTCGCCCGGCTGGGCCCCCTCGTAGCGCTGCACCGGCCCCGGGAGGTACGCGCCCTCGTCGAAGGGCGAGGCGTCGGGCTCGTAGACCTCGGCTCGATCGGCCAGCAAGGCGCGCTCCTCCTCCCGGTCGCCGCGGCGCAAGCGGACGGTCGAGACGCGCTCGAAGCTGTAAGCGGCGAGATGCGTCGTCTCCGCGCCGAGGTCGGCGCTCACGCGCTTATCCACCAGCTTGCCGCTGGCGAGCTCGAGGATGGTGAGGCTCGGCTCCACGATGCGCGGGCGCCAGTCGCCCGGCATGGCGTAGCTGCCGTAGTTCGCCACCGCGAGGTGCCGGCCGTCGGCCATCAGCTCGATCTCGTGCGGCGACATGCCGGCGCAACTGAACGCGTCCAGCACGGCGAGGGTCTCCGGATCGCGCACCGTGATGCGGCCGTAGTGGTCCCTGGGATCGCCGAAACCGGTGGCGAGCCGGCGCTCCGACAGCACGATCGCCCGGCCGTCGGGGGTGAAGACCCCGTGGCCGCCGCCGAGATATTCGCCGGGCTGGTAGTCCGCGAGGCGGCCGAGTTCGAGGCTCGCCGGGTCGAAGGTGAGGAGCGCCGGCCCGTTGTTGCTGCTCCACACCGCAACGCGGCCGTCGGGGGCGACGGCGATGGCGTGGCCCACGATGGGCAGCAGCGCGCGGCGAATGGAACCGTCCGCTTCGTCGATCCGGGTGACGAGCGTCGTGCCGCCGTCATGGCCTTTGGGGATGAAGCGGCGGAACTCCGGCGCCGCGAGGAGCGGCCGGCCGCGAAAATGCGCCCGCTCCGGCCGGTATCCGGGCACAAAGTAGACGGCCGGCCGGGCGATCGGTTCCGCCGCCGCCAGCCGCAGTGGCAGGGCGCCGGCGCCGACGCCGATCCCGAGGCCGAGAAAGTCGCGTCGCAGCATGGGCGTATTCTACATCGGCTGCTACAGCGCCGGCATGCGGAACGGCCGCGCCGTCTCGAAGGCGCGCGCCGCGCGCAAGACGAGCGCGTCGGCGTAGAGCGGCCCCACGATCTGCAGGCCCACCGGCAGCCCCGCCTTCGTGAACCCGCACGGCACGCTCGCCGCCGGCTGGCGGGTCAGGTTGAACGGATAGGTGAACGGCGTCCAGTCGACCCAGCGCTCGCCCTCGGCGGTGAGCGGCGTATCCTGCCCGGCGGCGAACGCGGCGAGCGGCATGGTGGGGGTCAGCAGCAGGTCCCATTGGCGGTGGAACGCATTCATCTTGTGGCCCATCGCCTCGCGCTCGCCGACCGCGGCGAGATAGTCCATGAGCGCCAGTTTCTCGCCCAGCTCGGCGGCGGCGATCAGCCCGGGGTCCATCAGCCGGCGCTGCTCCGGGCCGAACCTCCTGAGCGCGTTGGCGGCGCCGGGGAACCAGTGATTGACGAAGGTGACGCCGCTCGGCGGCAGGCCGGGGTCCGCTTCCTCGACGTGCGCGCCCAACTCCGCGAACACCCGCGCCGCCGCCGCCACCGCCGCCGCCACCTCGGAGTCTACCGGCACGTGGCCGAGGGTCGGGCTGAACGCGATCTTGAGCCCGCGCACGCCGTCCTCGAGCCCGTCGAGATAATCGCGCCCGTCCGGCGGCAGCGCGTGCCAGTCGCGCCAGTCGGGCCCGGCCAGCACGTTCAGCATCAGCGCCGCGTCGGCCACCGTGCGGGTCATCGGGCCCAGATGGGCGATGGTGCCGAACGGGCTCGATGGATAGAGCGGCACGCGCCCGAAGCTCGGTTTCAACCCGAAGATGCCGGTGAAGGCGGCCGGAATGCGGATCGAGCCGCCGCCGTCGGTGCCGACGTGGAGCGCCCCTTGCCCGAGCGCCGCCGCGACCGCGGCCCCGCCGCTGCTGCCGCCCGGTGTCTTCCCGGTATCCCACGGATTGCGCGTGACGCCGGTGAGCGGACTGTCCGTGACGCCCTTCCAGCCGAACTCGGGCGTCGTCGTCTTGCCGAGCAGCACCGCGCCGTGCTGGCGCAGCCGCTCCACCGAAGGCGCGTCCACCTCCCAGGGCTGGTCGGGCGGGATCGCTTTGGAGCCGCGCAGCGTGGACCAGCCCTTGGTCAGCAAAAGGTCCTTGACCGTGGCCGGCACGCCGTCCACGAGGCCCTGCGGGCGCCCCGCCTGCCAGCGCGCCTCGGACGCGCGGGCGACCGCCAACGCCGCCTCGCCATCCACCAGGCGGAACGCGTTATGGGCGCCGTCGAGCGCCTCGATGCGGTCGAGGGCGGCCTGCGTCGTCTCGACCGGCGACAGGCGTTTCTCGCGGTAGAGCGCGAGCATCTCCATGGCCGGCATCAGGGCGAGCTCGCGGGACATGGCGGCACCATGCATGGAATCGGAGAGGGCCGATTTCTGGCACGAGGGGACGGCGGTTGTCGAGCCGCGGCGCCGGCGGTATCAAGCTTTGCCACGCCGACCCGCCCGGGACAGCACCGTGATCGAACCGACGCCAGCGCTTGCCACCGACCTCACCGAGCGCCAGCGTTGGCGCAGCCTCGCCGCCGTCATCGTCGGCTCGTTCGGCGTCGGCCTCTTGGTGGGCGCCGCGATACCGCTCATCGCGCTGCGGCTGGAGGCCCAAGGCGTCGACGCCACCTGGATCGGCATCAACACGGCGATGTTCCCGCTGGCGCTGCTGTGCGTCGGGCCGCTGCTGCCGCGGGCGATCGCGCACCTGGGGCCGCTCCGCTCCATGTATCTCGGCATCGCCGTCTTCGCGGCGACGATGCTGCTGTTCCCGCTCATCGAGAACTACTGGGCGTGGTGCGCGCTGCGTTTCGTCGTCGGCATCGCCGGCGGCATCCACTGGGTGGCGAGCGAGACCTGGATGAACCTGCTGGCGAGCCCGCGCAACCGCGGCCGCGTCATGGCGGTCTATGCCACGGTGATGGCGGCCGGGTTCACGGTGGGGCCGCTCGTCACCGGCTGGATCGGGATACACGGCTGGCTGCCCTTCCTCGCCACGTTCGCGGCGGCGCTCCTTTCGGTGCTGCCGCTGCCGCTGGCGCATGGGGTGGCGCCCGTCCTCCCCGCCCATGGCCGCATCGGGCTGGGGAGCGCATTCCGGGCGGCCCCGCTGATCATGGCGGCGGCATTGGCCGGGGGCGTCATCGACGCCTCGCTGTTCTCGCTGCTGCCGATCTACGGGCTGCGCGCCGGCATGGAGGAGTGGGAGGCGGTGGCGATGCTGTCCGTGTTCATCGCGGGCAGCCTCGTCCTGCAGTGGCCGCTGGGCTGGTTGGCGGATCATACCGATCGGAGCGCCGTCCTGCGCGGCGCCGCCATCGTCGGCGCCATGGGCGCGCTCGCCGTGCCGCTGACGCTGGGGAGCGGGGCGCTCCTGTGGGCGGTGCTGTTCCTCCTCGGCGGCACCATCCTCGGCATCTATTCCCTGAGCCTGGGGCTCTTGGGGGACCGTTTTCTGCCGGGCGCGCTTGCCGCCGCCAACACCGCCTTCGTCATGATCTACGAGTTCGGCAGCGGCGTCGGGCCGGTCTTGGCCGGCGGCCTGATGGACCTGTGGCACGCGGACGGGCTGCTGGCGGTGGCCTTCGCGGCCGCGGTGCTGTTTCTCCTGGCCGATTGGCGATTGCGCCGGCGCTAGTGGTATGGTTCCGACAAATGGCTCCCGAAGGGGAGCAATTTGTCGGAAGCTGAATACCACTAGCATTCATATGTTTGTGGGCCGATTCACCTGACGGAAAGCACCCTCATGAGGGTGCTTTCCGTCAGGATCGGACCACTAGCGGAGTTTCGCCAGCAGGTGCTGCGCGGCGCCCAGGTCCTCGTGCCCGCCGCCGCCGGACTTGAACAGCGTGATCTCGCGGTCGTCCCGCCGTCCGGGCCGTGAGGCGGCCGCCAGCTCGAAGGCGTCGACGATGTCGGAGTCGGCGATCAGCCCCGAGGCGAGCGGCTGCGAGATGTCGCCGCAATGGTCCACGGTCATGAACCTGGCATCGACGAAGATGCGGGCGCGGCGGACCGCCTCGTCGTCGGCCTCGCGCATGTCGGGGCGGAAGCCCCCGACCAGGTCGAGATGCGTGCCCGGCCCGAGCCATGCCCCGCGCACCAGGGGCTCGCTCGCCATGGTGGCGCACGACACGACGTCGGATTGGCGCACCGACGCCTCCAGGTCGTCGGCCACCGCGATGGCGATGCCGGCCATGACGGGCTCGCCCTGGAGGCGCTGCGCCGTCGCCTCGGCACGCGCCCGCGTCCGGTTCCAGATACTGACCAGGCGGATCGGGCGCACGGCGGCATGCGCCATCGCCAGATGCGGGGCAAGCGCGCCGGCTCCGACCACCGTCAGCCGCGAGGCGTCGGGGCGCGCGAGATAAGTGGCCGCCAGCGCCGAATTCGCCGCCGTCTTGCGCAGCGTGAGCGCGGCGCCGTCGATGCAGAGAAGGGGCGCGCCGCTGGCGCCGTCGAACAGGAGATAGAGGCCCTGGACCGACGGGATCGCGCGCTTCTCGTTACCGGGGAAGACGCTGACGAGCTTGGCCCCGAAGTGCCGGCCGAACTGCCACGCCGGCAGGATCAGCCAGTCGTTGCGCCGGCCGTCCGCGAGCGGCTCGGCAAGCGCGAAGCGCTCGATGCGGTCGACGCCGCGCCGGTTCAACTCACGCAGCGCCTCGACCAGCGAGGGGTAGTCGAGCAGGGCGTGCACTTGTTCGGCGCCAACGACGCGCATTAGAGTGCCCGCCCCGCCTTGCGCCCCTCGTAGATCGCGGCCGGCGCGTGGCGCGGCGCGACGCAGTCGCCGACGGCGCGAATTTCGAGGCCGGAGCCGGCGAGCGCGTCGGCGAGCGCGGTCTCGGGTAGATTTGCGGTGGCGAGCACGAGGGAGTCGAACGGCAAGCGCTTTTCCGCTCCGGTGAGCAGGTCGGCGACGGTGGCGCCGTCGGCGTGCCAAACCGCTACCGCCGAATCCGTCAGGAAGGCGACGCCGAGCCGGCGCAGCCTGGGCCGGATCGCCCAGTCGGCGTTGGTGCGGACGAGGTCGCGCCCGACGAAGGGATCGGCCGTCAACAGCGTCACCTCGTGCCCCTGCTCGGCCAGATGCCAGGCCGTGCCGCAGCCGCGCCAGTTGCCGCCGTCGTCCACCAGCAGCACGCGCTTGCCGAGGCGCGCGCTCTTCGCCATCACGTCCTCGACCGCGAAGACGTTGGCGGCATCGACGCCGGGGAGCCGGTCGACGGTGGGCCGGCCGCGCTGGTAGCCGGTGCGCGCCGGCTGCGAGCCGGTGGCGAGCACGACGGCGTCGGCGCCCTCGGCGCGAACGTCCTCGGATTCCATCGGGCTGTTGCAGCGGATCTCGACCTGCAGCTTGCGCAACTGGCCCTCGTACCAGCCGATGAGGTCGAGGATCTGGGTGCGGCGCGGCTGCAGACCGGCGAGCCGGAACTGGCCGCCGAGGCGCTCCGCGGCCTCGGCCAGCGTCACCCGGTGGCCGCGCTCGGCCGCGACCCGCGCCGCTTCGAGGCCCGCCGGCCCGCCGCCCACGACCAGCACGCGCTTCGGCTTCCGCGCCGCTTCGAATCGGTCGCCGCCCCAGGAGAACTCGCGCCCCACCGACGGGTTGACTAGACAGGAAATCCAGTAGTCGCGCGACCTGCGGCCCCAACACATCTGGTTGCAGGAGATGCACGGGCGGATGTCCTCGGCCCTGCCTTGGCGCGCCTTCTCGGCCATGCGCGGGTCGGCGATCTGGCCGCGCACGATCGACACCATGTCGGCCTGGCCCGACGCGATGACGTAGTCGGCGTTCTCCGGCGTGCGGATGTGGCTCTCGGCCTGCACCTTGGCGTGTTTGACCACTTGCTTGAGCGCCTCGGCGTACGGCGCGCCGAGTTTGTCTTCCTCCAGGAACGTCGGGATGATGCGCGGGAAGTCGAAGTAGCTTCCGGTGCCGACGGTGACGTAGTCGTAGAGGCCGCGGGCGTCGTGCCAGGCAGCGATCTCCTGCTGGTCGGCGACGGAGAGCACGTCGGGCCGCGTCGGGTCCACGCTGATGGCGACGCCGAGGATGAAGTCGGGGCCGCAGCCGGCGCGAATGCGCTCCAGGATCTCGGTCGAGAACCGCATCCGGTTCTCGAAGCCGCCGCCATAGCGGTCTTCGCGCCGGTTCGAGTAGGGCGACCAGAACTGCTCGATGAGGGCGTTGTAGGCTGCCATCAGCTCGCAGCCGTCGAAGCCCGCGTCCTTGGCGCGGCGCGCGGCTTGCGCGAAGGATTCGATCACCTCCTCCACCTCCGCCATGGTCATCTTGTGGCTGCCGTCGAAGTCGTGCATGGAAGGGAGGCCGGACGGCGACCAGTTGGGCTCGAACGAGTTGTCCCAGTCGCCGTGCGCGCCGACGTGGTAGATCTGCTGGATCATGACCGCGCCGTGCTCGTGGCAGGCATCGACGATGCGCCGGAAATGCGGGATGATCGAATCGTCCTCGGCCCGGAAGTTGCCCCGCGTCAGCACGGCCGTCCGGTGCGCCGGCACCGGCTCGACCACGATCATGGCGGCCCCGCCCATCGCCCGCTCGCGGTAGTAGGCGAGGTGGCGCTCCACCGGCAGGCCGCCCTCGCTCATGTTCGTCGTGTGGGCGCCGAAGTTGAGCCGGTGTTTCAGGGTCTTGTGGCGCAGGGCCAACGGCCGGAACAGGTGCGGGAAGGGCTGCGACATGGGGCTCGGCCCCTTGTGGTCGTCGAAGGCGCGGCAGTCTATCATGGGGCGGCAAGGAGGCAGTCGATGACATTCGTCCGCTTGGCGCTGGCGGCGTTGATGCTGGCGGTCGGGCAGCCGGCGCCCGCCGCGGCCGGCGGCTCGGACGTGGAGGCGCGCCGCTGCGCCGACCTGCCAGCCCCCATCGCTGGCCTCAGCCAGGCGATCCGCGCCGCGGCCGCCGCCCGCGACTACGACGCGCTGGGCGCGCTGATCGACCCGGCACGCTTCACCTACAGCTTCGGCGACGGCGGCGATCCGATCGCCTACTGGCGCCAGCGCGAATCCGAGGGCGCGGACGTGCCGGCGGCCATTGTGGCCGTGCTCGACATGCCCTGCGCCGTCGTCGTGGACGGGCCCGATATCTCCTACTACGTGTGGCCGAGCGCGTTCGAGCTGCTGTACGCCGAGCTGACCGAGGCCGAGCGCGTGGCGCTCCGGGCGCTCTACCCCGGCAAACCGGACGACTATTACTGGGACGGTGGAACGGCGGGCAACTACATCGGCTGGCGGCTGTTCGTGTCCGGCGACGGCCGCTGGCAGTCCTTCATCGAAGGCGATTAGCGGTCGCGCGCGGCGGCGCCGGCGGACTTACCGCGCGGTAACCGGGGCACGCGGACGATACGTCTTGTCCGCCGCTGCACCCTCGCCTACCTAGAGGGAGAACCGCGGCGCACATGGCGGCCGCATGGAAGGGAGTTCACGATGAAGCTGTATTTTTCGCCCGGCGCCTGCTCGCTGTCGCCGCATATCTGCCTGCGCGAGGCCGGATTGAAGTTCGATCTGGAGCAGGTCGATCTTGCCACCAAGAAGACCAAGGTGGGGGCCGACTACACGAAGATCAACCCGAACGGTTATGTGCCGGCGCTGCAGCTCGATGGCGGCGAGGTGCTGACCGAAGGCCCCGCCATCGTGCAGTGGATCGCCGACCAGAGACCCGAGGCGGGCCTGATGCCCAAGGCCGGCACCATGGAGCGCTATCGGGCGCTCGAATGGCTCAACTTCATCACCTCGGAGATCCACAAGACCTTCGGGCCGATGTTCAGTCCGGCGACGCCGGACGCTTACAAGAAACAGTCCGAGGAGCGCCTGGGCAAGCGCTTCGACGTGGCGGCCGCGAGGCTCGATGGCAAGCCGTTCGTGCTGGGCCAGCAGTTCACGGCGCCGGACGCCTATCTCTTTACGGTGCTGGGCTGGGCGCCCCACCTGAAGATGAGCCTCGACAAGTGGCCGGCGCTGAAAGCCCACATCGAGCGCGTGGGCAAGCGCCCGGCGGTGCAGGCGGCGCGGGAGGCGGAGGGGCTGGCCTAAGTTTCCTCGGCCGTCTTGACTCGGTAATAAGAACGGATAGTATCGGATAATATCCAGATTTGCACCGCCAATGAACGCCACCAAGTACAAGCATTTCTCAGTGTCCCTGCCGGAGGACATGGCGAGGATGGTCGATCGGGCCGCGGCGATGGAACATCGCACGAGATCCGAACTCGTGCGCGAGGCGCTGCGCCGGTATATCGAGCGCATCCCGGTCGCTGTGTTGACTGCGAAGGAAACCGCGGCCGACCGGGAAGGGCGCAAGGCCTTCGAGCGCGGCGATTTTGTCACCCTCGATCGGTTGCTTGGTGAGTTGGCGCCTCGTTGTCGCCCGGCTCGCCGAAAAGCAGCTCGCTAGTGGATCGATTCCAACGTTTCGCTCCTCCCAATTGTCATGCCCGCGCTTGACGCGGGCATCCATCTTGCCGCTGCACGATGGATCACCGGGTCACGCCCGGCGATGACACTTTCTTCGGGTAGGGACTCAATTGTCGGATTGCATCCACTAGGAGCCCTCACGTCACGTTGTCGGGCAGCTCGCGTTTGCGCCGGGCGATGAAATCGAGCAATTCCTCGTCCTTGGCGGGGTCGAGCGGGGGCGCCACGTCGTCGTAGTGGTCGAGCATCTTTTTCGCGATCGCGGCCGCGCGCGCGTTCGCGTCCTTGGCGCCTTCCGCCTCCCACTGCTCGTAGCTGTTGTTGTCGGCCACGTCGGAACGATAGAACGCGGTCTTGAAATTGCGCTGGGTGTGGGCGCAGCCGAGGTAGTGTCCGCCCGGCCCCACCTCGCGGATCGCCTCCATGGCAAGGGATTCCTCGGTGAGGTCGAGGCCGCCGGCGAAGCTGTGCAGCATGGCGATCTGGTCGGCGTCTAAAACGAATTTTCCGTAGCCGGCGGCCAGCCCCGCCTCCAGCCAGCCGGCGCAATGGAGGACGAAGTTGGTCCCGGCCAGAAGCGTCGGGATCATGGTGGCCATCGATTCGTAGGCGGCCTGCGCGTCGGCGATCTTGGAGCCGGTCAACATGCCGCCGGTGCGCACGGGGAGACGGTACTTGCGGGCAAGCTGCGTGCAGACGTAGATCATCATCGCCGGCTCGGGCGTCCCCATCATCGGCGCGCCGGACTGCATCGACACCGTGGTGACGAAGCTGCCGTACACCATCGGCGATCCGGGCCGGACCAACTGCGCGTAGGCGATCCCGGCCGTCACCTCGGCGTTCAGTTGCGCGACGGCTCCGGCCGTGGCCGCGGGGGCCATGGCGCCCGCCATGATGAAGGGAGTGACGAGGACTGCCTGGTTCGCCCGCGCGTAGACCGCAAGCGCCCCCAGCATGCTGGCGTCCCACACCATGGGCGAGTTGCAATTTACGACCGAGAGAAGGACGGCGTTCTGCTCCACGAACTCGGCGCCGAACAGGATGCGCGCCAGTTGCACCGTGTCCTCGGCCCGGTTCGGCTGCGTCACCATGCCCATGAAGGGTTTGTCCGAGTAGCGGATGTGGGAATAGACGATCTCCAGGTGACGCTTCGGCACCGGCACGTCCACCGGTTCGCAGATGACGCCGCCGGAGTGGTGCAGCACCGGCGTCAGGTAGGCGAGCTTGACGAAGTTGCGCAGGTCCTCGAGGGTGCCGTAGCGGCGCTTGTTCTCGAAGTCGCGCACGAAGGGCGAGCCGTAGGTGGGCGCGAACACGGTGTTGCGGCCGCCGATGACGACGCTGCGCTCGGGGTTGCGGGCGTGTTGGGTGAATTGCGCGGGCGCCAGCGCCAGTTTCGCCAGCAACAGCTCGCGCGCGATCCGCACCCGCTGGCCCTTCACCTCGGCCCCGGCCTCGCGCCAGGCGGTGAGAGCCGGCGCGTCTCGGAACTCGATGCCGATCTCCTCCAGAATCGTCATCGACTGCTCGTGGATGAGCTCTAGCCCGGCGGCGTCGATCAGCTCGTAGAGCGGGATCTGCCGCGTGACGTAGCGCTTCTGCACCAGCGGCGCCTCGGCCCGCGCCGCGCGCCGCGCGGCCGTGCCGCCGCGCCGGTGTGCCGCTCCTTCGCTCATATCGTTCAAGCCCTTGCTTCAAGGCGGTACCGGCAGCGTAAGGCCAGCGAGATTTCGCCGTCAAAGGGATTCCCATACCGAGAAAGGCGCTTTCCAGACCATGGGACAAGCGAATTTTGCGGCCTGTTGCTACCCACGGTCAGTTCGAGCAAACTGACACTGGCCAAGGCGCATCGGCCGTATCGGCTTCGGTAGGGGGCATTCTAGGTGGCCGCCGTCGGACAACTCGCTTCTTCGAGGCGCGTATGCTGACGCGACTCGTCGTTCGCAATTTCAAACGCTTCGATGAAATCGACATCGAGCTTGGCGAAGCCGTAGTGTTCATCGGCCCGAACAATTCCGGGAAAACCTCTGCGTTACAAGCGTTAGCGCTTTGGCAGCTCGGTGTGCGCCGATGGGTGGAGAGGCGTCGCGGTGGGGGCACACCCGAGAAGCGCCCAGGGGTGACCCTGAACCGACGCGACCTGATCTCGCTGCCTGTGCCGGCGGCCAATCTGCTCTGGAGGGATCTCCATGTCCGTTCGGTCAGCCGCGAGAACGGGAAGCAAAGAACGCAGAACATTCGTATCGAAGTGCAAGTCGATGGAATCAGTGGCGGGAAAGTGTGGTCTTGTGGCCTCGAGTTCGACTATGCGAACCAGGAATCGTTCTACTGCCGACCCATGTCGAGGCCTGACGGGACGCGAATGTCAGTGCCTGATGAGGCCGGCAAAGTAGAGGTTGCTTTTCTTCCGCCCATGTCCGGCCTCACCGCGACTGAATCGCGCCTTGACCCAGGTGCTGTCCAAGTCCGCATTGGTGAGGGTAGGACCGCCGAGGTGCTTCGAAATCTGTGCCTGAGCGCCCATGACCGGGCCGGTGACGGGTGGCAGCGGCTTTGCCGCCGCATAGAGGCGCTGTTCGGTGCCAGACTTCGACCCCCGGAGTACGTCGCCGAGCGGGGCGAAGTTGTCCTGACCTACCAGGATCTGTCGGGTGCCACGCTCGACATTTCTTCCTCCGGACGCGGGCTCCAGCAGACCTTGCTCCTATTGGCCTATCTCGACGCGAATCCCGGGGCCGCTCTGCTGTTGGATGAGCCGGACGCGCATCTGGAAATCTTGCGGCAACGTCAGATTTACCAGCTCCTTACGGACGTGGCGCGGGAGAGGGGGAATCAAATCATCGCCGCAAGCCACTCCGAGGTGTTACTGAACGAAGCGGCTGACCGAGACATGCTTATGGCGTTCGTCGGCAAGCCGCATCGCATCGACGACAGAGGCAGTCAAGTTCTCAAGTCACTGAAGGAAATCGGATTCGAGCAGTACTATCAGGCCGAACAAATGGGGTGGGTGCTATATCTTGAGGGCCCCACCGATCTGGCGATTCTCCGCGCCTTGGCTGAGACGCTCGAGCATCCTGCGATACAATCCCTGGAGCGGCCGTTCGTTCATTACGTGGCGAATCAGCCGACGAAGGCGGAAGCGCATTTCTTCGGACTAAAGGAAGCGAAACCGGATTTGGCCGGAATCGCACTGTTCGACAGACTCGAACGTCCGCCCGCGTCGCGCGAAGGCTTGGGGACTTTTTTGTGGAAGCGCCGAGAAATCGAGAACTACCTGTGCTTGCCGGAAGCCCTGCTGGCTTTCGCGGAAAAGTCGGTGGGGGAGGCCGTCGTCGGTCCGCTGTTCGAAGACGCCGAGCGCAGGCGCTACCGATCCGTCATGGAGAACTGTATAGGAGATTTGGTGCCGCCCATCGCCCTGCGCGACCGCAGTCACAAATGGTGGAGCGATGTGAAAGCCAGCGACGAGTTCCTCGATGGATTGTTCGCGGCTTTCTTTCGTGGCCTCGCACTGCCCAACCTGATGCGCAAGAGCGACTACCATCGGATTGCGAGATTCGTCCCAAAAGAGATGATCGCAAGCGAAGTAGGCAGCTTCCTCGACATGATCGTTCAGGTTGCGGCCAAAGCGAAACCGGTGACCGGAGCCTAGGCCCGCGGCGCGCCCGCGGTCAAAACGATTCGGGGCGCGGCTATGTTTGCCGCCTCCGGGGTCTTCGACTACACTCGGATTCATGGAACGGACGAGCGCCCTACGCAGGCTTGCCGCGATCCTCGCGGCCGACATGGTCGGCTACAGCCGGCTGATGGAGTTGGACGAGACGGGGACGCTGGCGCGCCTCAGGACGCACCGGCTGGAGCTCATCGACCCGACCATCGCCAAGAACAAGGGCCGCATCGTCAAGACCGCGGGCGACGGCATGCTGGTGGAGTTCCAGAGCGTCGTCGACGCGGTGGCTTGCGCCGCGGAGGTGCAGCGCCGCATGGCGCGGCGCAATACGGACGTGGCGCCGGATCGGCGGATCGAGTTCCGCATCGGCATCAACTTGGGCGATGTCATCGTCGAGGAGGGCGACATCTTCGGCGACGGCGTCAACGTCGCCGCGCGCCTGCAGGAGCTGGCGGAGGTAGGCGGGGTCTGCGTCTCGGGCGCCGTCCGCGACCAGGTCGGCGACAGGGTCGAGGTATCCTTCGAGGACCTGGGTGAGCGCAGCGTCAAGAACATCGCCCGGCCGATCCGCGTCTATCGGGCCGTACTGGAGGCGCCAGGCGCGCCCGTGTCCGTGGCGGCGAAGCAAGCGGCGGCGGGGCCCGGCGGCAGGCGGCCGTCGATCGCTGTGCTGCCCCTCCTCAACATCAGCGGCGATCCCGAGCAGGAGTTCTTCGCCGACGGCCTCAGCGAGGACATCATCACCGAGCTGTCGCGGTTCAAGGACCTGTTCGTCATCTCGCGGACATCGGCGTTCACCTACAAGGGCAAGGCGGCCAACGTCCGGGAGGTGGCGCGCCAGCTCGGCGTCGAGTACGTGGTCGAGGGCAGCGTGCGCAAGGCCGGCAACCGCGTCCGCGTCACCGTGCAGCTGATCGACGCCGAGACCGGCCGGCACGTGTGGGCCGAGCGCTACGACCGCCAGCTCGAGGACATCTTCGCCATCCAGGACGAGATCACGTCCGCGATCGTCTCGACCCTGCCGGGACGGATCGAGGACGCCAACCGCGAACGGGCGAAACGCAAGCCGACCGACAACATGGCGGCTTACGAGTGCGTGCTGGCCGGCAAGCGCCTGCACCACCGCTCGAACAAGGGGGACAATGCCGCGGCGCTCGAGATGCTCGCGCGCGCCATCGAGCTCGACCCGCGCTATGCGCACGCCCATGCCTGGCGTGCCTGCACGCTGGGCCAGGCGTGGATACATGGCTGGTGCGAGGATCGCCAGGCCGCGATGGACCAGGTGGTGGACGAGTTGGGGACGGCGCTGGCGCTCGATGCCAACGACAGCGACGTGCACCGCATCCTGGCGGCGGTGGCGGTGACGCGCGGCGACCACGATCGGGCGACCTACCATCAGGAGCGGGCGCTCGCCCTCAATCCCAACGACGACCTCGTCGTGGTGCAGCAGGGCGAGATCTTGACGTGGCAGGGGAGGGCCGAGGAGGGCATCGACTGGATCAGGAAGGCGATGCGCCTCAACCCCTACCATCCCGAGCGCTTCTGGAGCCACCTGGGCCGCGCCTATTTCGTCGCCCGGCGCTACGCCGAGGCCGTCGAAGCCCTGAAGCACATTGCTGCGCCGGACCATACGCATCACGCGCTGCTGGCCGCCTGCTACGCGCGGATGGGGGACGACGGGGCGGCGAACGCGCACGCAAGCGCGGCGCTGGAACGGGCGCCCGATTTCGCCTTGCCCGACTACCTCGCGACCCTGCACTACAAGGAGGCGAGCGACTTGGAGCACCACCGCGACGCCATGCTGAAGGCCGGTTTCGCCGGCTGAGGCGGCGGCGCGCGGCAAATCCGACCTATATCTCGATCTGGGTGCCCAGCTCCACGACCCGGCCCGGCGGGATGCCGAAGAAGGTGGTGGCGCTTAGGGCCGTCGTCGACATGGCGATGAACAGCTGTTCCTGCAGCGGTCCCATGTCCGGGCGCGGCGAGGCGATGAGCGTCTCGCGGCCGAGAATGAACGAGGTCTCCATCATGTCGATGGGGAGGCCGTGGCCCCGGCACAGCTCGAGGGCCGCGGGAACGTTCGGATACTCCATGAAGCCGTATCGCGCGATCACGGTATGGAAGCCCTTGCCGAGACGCTCGACCTCTACCCGGCGGCTCACGGACACCCGCGGCACGTCCTCGGTCGCCACCGTCATGAGCACCACGCGCTCGTGCAGCACCTTATTGTGCTTCATGTTGTGCAGGAGCGCGTTCGGGATCACGCTCGCATCGCCGGTCATGAACACGGCGGTACCGGCCACGCGCACCGAGGACTCGAGCCGTTTCAGGAACGTCTCGACCGGCAGGGCGTCGCGGTAGAGCCGTTCGTGCAGCACCTCGCGCCCGCGCCGCCAGGTCGTGACGACGACGAAGGCCACGGCGGCGACCAGCAGCGGCAGCCAGCCCCCCTCCGGGATCTTGAGCAGGGTGGCGGCGAGGAAGCCAAGATCGACGGCGAGGAACGCCGCGAACAGGAGGCCCGCCAAGAGCGGGTTCCAGCGCCAGAGCGAGGCGGCCACCATTCCCGCCAGCACCGTGTCGACGGTCATGGCGCCCATCACCGCGACGCCGTAGGCGCCGGCGAGCGCGTTCGAGGACCCGAAGCCGACGACCAAGAGGACGACGCCGCAGGCGAGGATCCAGTTGACCCGCGGCATGTAGACCTGCCCGATCTCGGTCTCGGAAGTATGCAGGATCACCATGCGCGGCAGGTAGCCCAGGCGGACGGCCTGCCGGGTGACCGAGAAGGCGCCGGAAATCACCGCCTGCGATGCGATGATGGTGGCGAGCGTCGCCAGCAGCACGAGCGGCGCCAGCGCCCAGGACGGTGCCAGCAGGAAGAAAGGATGCTCGACCGCGGCAGGCAGGCGCAGTACCAGCGCCCCCTGGCCGAAGTAGTTCAGCGTCAAGGCCGGCAGGCAGATGCCGAGCCAGGCGATCCGAATCGGCCGGCGGCCGAAGTGACCCATGTCGGTGTAGAGCGCCTCGGCCCCGGTCACGACGAGGACGACCGCGCCCAGGATGACGAAGGCGTGCCAGCCGTCGAGCTCGAACAGGCGGACCGCATGGGTGGGATCGAGCGCGCGCAGGATGCCGGGCTCGCGGGCGATCTCCACCACACCGAGGACGGCGATGGTGGCGAACCAAAGGCACATGATCGGCCCGAACAGCTTGCCCATCCGGGCGGTGCCCCGGCGCTGCAAGACGAACAGCCCGACCAGGATGGCGACCGCCACCGGCAACACGTAGGGCTCGAACACCGGGGTCACGATCTTCAGGCCCTCCACCGCGCTTAAGACCGAGATGGCGGGGGTGATGAGCCCGTCGCCGCCGAACAGCGCCAGGCCCGCGATCGACAAGAGGACGACCACGACGCGTCGGCGCGACTTCAACGGCGCGTCGCGCGTGCCGAGCGCGGCCAGCGCGAGCACGCCGCCCTCGCCGCGGTTGTCGGCGCGCAGGATCAGGAGCACGTATTTCAGGGTGACGATGATGACGAGCGACCAGAAGATGAGCGAGAGCACGCCCAAAACGCTCTCCTCGCCATGGGCGAGGCCCCCGGGGCCGCCGAGCGCCAGGCGGACGGCATAGAGCGGGCTGGTGCCGATGTCGCCGAAGACGACGCCGACCGCCCCCAGGACCAGCGCCCGGGTCGCGCCGCGCTCCTGCTGGGGGCCTAAACTTTCAGGCTGCATCGGGATTCCGTGCCGCAGAGTTCAGTCGCATGGTTGGCGCGCGAGGCGAAATTGCGCCGCAACCTGCCGAACCCGCAACGGTCTCACAGCGACTTATACCTTTTTTTGGCCGCTATGCTTACCGCGAATCGGCGAGCACCGCGCTCATCAAGCGCCGCGACAAATTCGACCGAGCAGTGGGAGGGCGATAAAGGGATGGGAACATGTCTGTAAGCGCGATATTGGCCGCCATTCCGGTCGTAGACCCAGGCTCCGTCCGTAGCTGCACGCGCGACTGTTAACTCCGCAACGGATGCGGCGTCGTTGTAATCTTTGACCATCGGTGCCACCAGCGTGACAGGGCGCTCTCCCCAGTGCCATCGGTTTGCGTAGTAGCTCGCAATCTGCGGCACCGTCTCGACCTCGGTGCTGTTCACCGACAAAGATGCCTCGTCCGTTCTGAGGCGAAAGGCCGCTGGAGACACCCGGCCGTTCCTCTTGCGCCATTCGGCACGCAGATACCGAGTCAAGAAGCTCCGGGGCTTAAAGGCCGGAGACCTTGGAGAGCGGGCGCCTACCAAGGCCGAATTCATCTCCAACGAAATGGATTTCTTGGTCGAGCTTCAAGAGCAGCTACCATGGTCCCCGCCGTGCTGTAATTCTCGATGCCATCCTGCACGCTGCCGCGATCCACCAGCGCGTACAGCAGTCTACCGTCGTCTCGAAACTCAATCGCAAGAAGGCTGTTGCGGTCGGACCATTCCGCTTGGACGCACCCGCTCGGCAAAAGGAATATTTCAGGCTCATTCAGACGTTCGCGAAATGCTTGCCAAAACTCCAGAAAACATCTGAGAGAGCGAGAACTGAGCGGTCTGAGACCGAGTCGGTGCCCTTCGAGCCTCTGAGAAGCAAGCCACAGAATACGGGCATAAAGGGACTGGCCAATCCCCGATCTCCTCAACTTGTTCCAATTGGCCAGTACTGCTGTTGAGACCGTATCGCTTATACCCGCTACTTCGGCAGTGGTCCGCCCAACAGGGCTAAAGCTCCGCTGCACGGGGAGCCGAGTCGTTCCAACAGCGGATTCCCTGGGGCGCCGCTCGGTCTTGGGAGCGGTCAGGCCCCAGTGAGTCGGGTCGAACCCAGTGAGATAGCTATCCGAATGCCAATCGGGCGTGAAATCCTGGAGCAAAGGCGCTTCTCCTCACGTTTGGAACTTATGCATCAAATCGTCCGCTACAAATCTCTTAAAGAACTGCCTGGTAATGTTATGAGAATTGTCGAGCCAACGCGAAAAGTATTCTTTTCTCTGCCGACTCTGTCGATGAGTGGGTTGATGACCAGCAGTTACGACCTTGCTGACAAGGACGATCGCTTCTTTCTCTGCCGCACGACCAGCCCGAACGTCATAACCAAATGAGGTGTTGGGATCGTCCTGTGATACCTGGTTCAGTTGAATTCGGCCCTGCACCTGTTCATTGAAACCGAATCCCCCAAGCGGATTTTTCATTACGAACTCGCACCGTGTGTTTTCTGCGAGGAATCGAAGGACGTTAGTGTGACCAAGCAAGTCTCTGTCGAAAACGTCGACGTAGCGAAGTTCTAGGTGCATCGGGTTGATCTGAAGGAATTTCGCACGAGGATACGAGTTGAATAGCGCCTCCAGTCCCTGGAGGCACAACTGTTTGAAGGAAAGCCATTCGTAATTGGTCGATTCGTTGCATGCGAATATCCCGGGTCCGATTTGCCAAAGCGGAAACGGCAGTCCTTCTCCGCGGTAGTATCGGTATCCTACCGAATGCCCCCCAGGTTGTACGCTCGGATCATCGCTTATGGGCCGTCTTAGGGCGAAGCCAAGGGCCTTGGCTTTGTCGGAAAAGGTCTGGCACAGCAGTGCATACCCTGGATCGTGGCGGAGTAAGACTGGGAGGCCCTCTGCCCCAGGCAACTCCCAGCGAAGTTCGAAGATAACCTCCGCCAGCGGTGCATTGGGAAGCTTGACGATTGATTTGGGCATTCCCCCTACCGCATCGTCGGCATGATGTACTCGGCGCCGGCGCGGATGCCGGTCGGCCAGCGCGCGGTGACGGTCTTCTGCTTGGTATAGAAGCGCACCCCCTCCGGCCCGTGCATGTGCTGGTCGCCGAAGAGCGAGCGCTTCCAGCCGCCGAAGGAATGAAACGCCATCGGCACCGGGATGGGGACGTTCACGCCGACCATGCCGATGTTGACGCGGCTGGCGAAGTCGCGGGCGGCGTCGCCGTCGCGGGTGAAGATCGCCGTGCCGTTGCCGAACTCGTTCTCGTTCACCAGCTTCAAGGCGCCGTCGTAATCATGCGCGCGCACCACCGAGAGCACGGGGCCGAAGATCTCCTCCTTGTAGATTTTCATGTTGGCGGTCACCCGGTCGAAGAGGCAGCCGCCGAGGAAGAAGCCGTTCTCGTAGCCCTGCAACTTCAACCCACGGCCGTCCACCACCAGCTCAGCGCCTTCGGCGACGCCCGAGTCCACGTAGCCCTTCACCTTGTCCAGATGCTGGCGGGTCACCAGTGGCCCCATCTCCGCCTCGGGGTCGGTGCCGGGGCCGACCTTGAGCGAGCGCACACGCGGCTCCAGGCGCTCCATCAGCGCGTCGCCCACCTCGTCGCCGACGGCGACCACAACCGCGACCGCCATGCAGCGCTCGCCGGCCGAGCCGTAGCCGGCGCCCATTAGCGCGTCGGTCGCCTGCGCGAGGTCGGCGTCCGGCAGCACCACCATGTGGTTCTTGGCGCCGCCCAGCGCCTGCACGCGCTTGCCGTTGGCGCAGCCGGTCGAGTAGATGTAGTGCGCGACCGGGGTGGAGCCGACGAAGCTCACCGCCGCCACGTCGGCATGGCCGAGGATGGCGTCCACCGCCTCCTTGTCGCCGTTGACGACGTTGAGCACGCCGTCCGGCAGGCCCGACTCCTTGGCCAGCTCGGCCAGCAGGAGGCCGGCGGAGGGGTCGCGCTCCGAGGGCTTCAGGATGAACGTGTTGCCGCAGGCGATCGCCAGCGGAAACATCCACATCGGCACCATGGCCGGGAAGTTGAACGGCGTGATGCCGGCGCACACTCCCAAGGGCTGGCGCATCGACCAACTGTCGACTCCGGTGCCGACGTTCTCGGTGAACTCGCCCTTCAAGAGCTGAGGTATCCCGCAGGCGAACTCCACCACCTCGAGGCCGCGGATGCAGGAGCCGCGCGCGTCGCTCAACACCTTGCCATGTTCGGCGGTAATGGCGCCGGCGAGCCTGTCCAGGTTCGCTTCGACGATCGCCTTGAACGCGAACATGGCACGCGCCCGGCGCAAGGGCGGCGTCGCCGCCCAAGGGGCGAACGCGGCCTTGGCGGCGGCGACCGCGTTGGCCACCTCCGCCGTGCCGGCGAGCGGCACGCTCGCGGTCGCCTCGCCGGTCGCCGGATCGAACACGTCGGCGAAGCGGCCGCTCGTGCCCGCGACCGTCCGGCCGCCGATGAAGTGGTGCAGCTCGCGCATGCCTCGTTCTCCCGGCCTCGACTCCGTCCGTGGGAGAGTAGCCCATGGAAGGGGCGAAATCGAGGCCGCGTCGCTGGCATCGGCCGCCGGCCAACCTATATGTTGGAGGGACGGGAGCGAAGGGAGAAGGACATGCGGTCGCATCCGGCGTGGGCGCTTGTGGCGGCGACGCTCATGGCCGCCCCGGCGGCGAGGGCCGAGGAGCCGGACCCCGGAACGTCGATCGAGGAGGAGGCCCGCGCGGGCATCGAACGCCTGATGCGCGCGCTCGAGTTGTTCCTGCAGTCGATTCCCCAGTTCGAAGCGCCCTACGTGAACGACGACGGCGACATCATCATCCCGCGCAAGCACCCCGCGCCCGACGAGCCGCCCGCCGGCGACCTGCCCGGCACCTCCACCTGAGGTTGCGTCACTCGTAAGGTTGCGGCGGCCCGTAGTCGTCTATGTAGCTCAAATGCGTCACGAGGCCGGTTTCGGACCAGCAATGGAGATGGCAGGCCGGCGGCTCCGGGC
>CAYPKW010000028.1:8991-29733 GCA_964411425.1 uncultured Rhodospirillaceae bacterium | reverse complement strand
GACGGCCAGCATAATTCGCCGGCGCCGCCCGATCCAGCCCGGAACGGAGCGCTACCAGGGCAATCGCATTTGGCGGCAGATCGGCCTCGTCCTTCGTGACGCGCCCGGCGGGCGCTCCTCAGGACGAGGAGTCTCATAAGGGTTCCTCACGCTGAGGAGCCGGCGAAGCCGGCGTCTCGAAGCGCGAGGAACCCTTGCGAGTGTCAAATGCGATTGCCCTGGGAGCGCTACTTCGCGGGCTCCGGTTTGCAGCTCCCGCCCGCCACGCATCGGTTCAAGATAGCGGCGGCGAGGGCGGCGCCTACCGACGCGGCGGACCCATATTGTCGTCCCGAGCCTTGTCCCGAGCCGCAGCCCTGAGCGTAGCGAAGGGGCAGCGAGGGAACAGCGAGGGACTTAGACTCGCTGCCGGCCCAGCGTCTGGATTTCTCGCTCCGCTCGGAATGACGACCGATGGAGGCGAACGCGCCTTCGTCCGCTCGGAGGCCGGCCCGGCATTCCGGCGCAGGCCGCGATTCGCGCCCAGCTCGGGCGGGGCTTGCGCGGAAGGATAATGTTCCTTTATGATGTTCGCCGTGCCGCCGGTTGCGGCGGCGCGTTGTTGTTTGTCATTGTGAATACGGTCCGACGCGCCGCCGGGCGAGGCTCGCTCGCGCTCGGGGTGGCCCGGTGGCACCCCCTATATCTTGTGGGTCGGGGCGTTTCGTCCAGCGAGGGCACCCCATGTTCCCGCTGCGCATGGGGTCGATCGCTCATTTTTCTCCCTCTCCGCTGGGCGCTCGCTGGAGGACGGTAAGACCTACACCCCATCGTGTAGCAAACCGATGATAGGGAACGGTCTCGTCGCGCTACTTTTTGGAACCCCGCAGGTAGACCTCGGGGTCGACGATCTCCATCCAGCGCTCCGGGCGGGCGGTCTGCTCGAAGCCGTGGCGGCGATAGAAGTCCTGCGCCGTGCGGGTGACGAGGCACCAGCGGCGCAAGCCCTTGAGCTCGGGATGCGCCATCGCCGTCGCGACCAGCCAGTGGCCGAGGCCTTGGCCCCGAAACTCCTCGAGCACGAACACGTCGCTCAGATAGGCGAAGGTGGTGCGGTCGGAGACGACGCGGGCAAAGCCGATTTGGCGCCGTCCGCGATAGAGCCCGAAGCACAGCGAATGGGCGATCGAGCGCCGGACCAGCCGGCGCGAGATGCCCTCGGCCCAGTAGCTCGCCGCCAAAAACTCATGCACGAGGGCGAGATCGAGCCGCGCCCCGTCGGCGTCGATCTCGAATTCTCCGCGCCGCCAGGGCCCGGCCTTTGCACTCATCGCCGCGGTATGAAACTCGGCGTAAAAATCCGGGCCCGCGCGCCGTCGCGAGCCCGGAAGTTCACAGGGAGAACTCAGACCATGTCAAACGCGATACGCTTCTCTTCCCGGAGCGCATTGCACGCTCAGGAGCACCCGCTGGTGGATCCGCAGGACGCGCATTTAAGGCACGTCCCGTTGCGCACCAGCGTGAAATTGCCGCACTCGCCGCAGGCATCCCCTTCGTATCCCTTGAGGCGCGCTTGGCGGATCTTCTCAAGGCGAACGCCGGCTGTCTGGGCGATGGCGGCCCCGGCGGCGGCGGCCCCGGCGGCGCCGCTGCCGACGAGCTCTGGCGCGATGACCGCGCCGTAGTCGGGCAAGTTTTGGGTCGCGAGCGAGCCGATCGTGGCGCCGGCGCCATGGGACTGGCCGGCGCCGTGCAGCACAATCAGGTTGCTGCGCACGTAGCCGGTGCTCACCACCATGCGCGCCGGCGCGGCCACGCCGCGCGCGGCCGGATCGGAGCCGTTGCCCATACTGTCCGGCAACAGATCGTGCGGCTGCGCATGGCCCAGGTCGCTGCGCGACAAATAAGAAATCGCAAGCTCGCGGAACAAGTAGTCCAGCAAGGACGTCGCCATCTTGATGGCGTCGTTGCCTTCGACCACGCCCGAGGGCTCGAACCGGGTGAAGGTGAAGGCGTCGACGAACTCCTCCAGCGGCACGCCGTATTGCAGGCCGATCGATATGGCGATGGCGAAATTGTTCATCAGGCTGCGGAAGGCGGCTCCCTCCTTGTGCATGTCGATGAAAATCTCGCCGAGCTGGCCGTCCTCGTACTCGCCGGTCCGAAGATAGACCTTGTGCCCGCCGACGATCGCCTTCTGGGTGTAGCCCTTGCGTCGGGACGGCAGGCGCCGGCGCTCGGCCGCGCGCACGCGCTCGATCACGCGCTCGACGATGCGCTCGGCCACCAGCGGCGCCCGTGCCGCGGCCGGAGCCGCGACGATCTCCTCGATATCCTCCTCGGCGCCGCCGAGCACGGCCGCCGCGAGCGGCTGCGTAAGCTTCGAGCCGTCGCGGTAGAGGGCGTTGGCCTTGAGGCCGAGCCGCCAAGACAGCATGTAGGCGTTCTTGCAGTCCGCCACCGCGGCGTTGTGCGGCATATTGATGGTCTTCGAGATGGCGCCCGAAATGAACGGCTGGGCTGCCGCCATCATCCGGATGTGGCTATCGACCGGGAGAGAGCGCGTGCCGATGCGGCCGCATGGGCTGGCGCAGTCGAAGATGGCGAGATGCTCGGGTTTGAGGTGCGGCGCCCCCTCCAGCGTCATGGCGCCGCAGCAAAAGGTGTTCGCCGCCTCGATCGCCGCCTTCGAGAAGCCCAGCGCCGACAGCATGTCGAAGGCGGGGTCCTCCAGTCGGGCGGCGCTGAAACCGAGAACATCGACGCACAGCGCCTCGCCCAGTGTCCACTTGTTGAAGGCGAAACGGATGTCGAAGGCGCTGGCGAGCGCCTGCTCCAGGGCCTCTAACGCGGCGGTCGTGAACCCACGCGCCTTGAGGGCCGCGTAATCGATGCCGGAAGCCCCGTCGATCGTGCCGTGACCGATGGCGTAGCGAATGATGTCTTCGATCGCCTCCTCGCCGTAGCCTAGTGTTTTCAGCGCCTGCGGCACCGTGCGGTTGATGATCTTGAAGTAGCCGCCGCCGGCGAGCTTCTTGAACTTGACCAGCGCGTAGTCGGGCTCGATGCCGGTGGTGTCGCAGTCCATCACCAGGCCGATGGTGCCGGTCGGCGCGATGACGGTCGCCTGGGCGTTGCGGTAGCCGTGCAACTCGCCCCGCGCCAGCGCCTCGTCCCAGGCCTGGCGCGCCGCCGCCACCAGCGCCAGATCCGGGCAGTTCTCGTCATCGAGGGGTAGGGGAATCACGGACAGCCCCTCATAGCCCGCGCTCTCGCCATGGGCGGCGCGGCGGTGGTTGCGGATGACGCGCAACATGTGCTCGCGGTTGAGGGCGAAGCCGGCAAAGGCCCCGAGCTCCTCCGCCATCTCGGCCGAGGCGGCATAGGCGGCGCCGGTCATGATCGCCGTAATGGCGCCGGCGAGCGCGCGGCCCTCGTCGCTGTCGTAAGAGAGGCCGGCCGCCATCACGAGGCCGCCGAGATTGGCGTAGCCGAGGCCGAGCGTGCGGTAGTCGTAAGACAGCTTGGCGATCTCGCGCGACGGGAACTGCGCCATCGAGACCGAGACCTCGAGCACGACGGTCCACAGCCGCACCGCGTGCCGGAAGCCTTCGATGTCGAACCGGCCGTCGGGCCGGCGGAAGGCCATCAGGTTAAGCGACGCCAGGTTGCAGGCCGTGTCGTCGAGGAACATGTACTCGGAGCACGGGTTGGAGGCGTTGATGCGCCCGCTCGCGGGGCAGGTGTGCCATTCGTTGATGGTGGTGTCGAACTGCACGCCCGGGTCGGCCGAGGCCCAGGCGGCGTAGGCGATCTTCTCCCACAGCGCGCGGGCCTTCAGCGTCTTCGACACCAGGCCGTCGGTGCGCCGAACGAGGTTCCAGACGCCGTCGGCCTGCACCGCCTCGATGAAGGCGTTCGGCACCCTGACCGAATTGTTGGAGTTCTGCCCGGAGACCGTCAGGTACGCCTCCGAATCCCAGTCGGTGTCGTAGGCGCGAAATTCGATGGACTTGTAACCCTGGCGGGCGAACTCGATGACCCGCTGGATGTAATTCTCGGGGATCATCGACTGGCGCGCCGCCTTGATGGCTTGGCGTAAGGTCCGGTTCACCTTCGGCTCGAAGCCGCCCTCGCCGGCGCAGGCCTGCATGATCGCGTTGAGATGAATCTGGGCTAGACGGGAGCCGGCGACCAGCGCCGCCACCTTCTGCTCCTCGATCATCTTCCAGTCGACATACTCCTCGATGTCCGGATGGTCGAGATCGACGGTCACCATCTTGGCGGCGCGCCGGGTCGTGCCGCCCGACTTGATGGCGCCGGCCGCGCGGTCGCCGATCTTGAGAAAGCTCATCAGCCCCGACGACCTGCCGCCGCCCGACAGGCGCTCGCCCTCGCCGCGCAGTCTGGAGAAGTTCGTTCCGGTCCCGGAGCCGTACTTGAACAGCCGCGCCTCGCGCACCCACAGATCCATGATGCCGCCTTCGTTCACCAGGTCGTCGGCGACCGACTGGATGAAGCAGGCATGCGGCTGCGGATGCTCGTAGGCGGAGCTCGAGGCGACCATTTCGCCGGTGGCGCAATCGACGTAGTAGTGGCCCTGCGCCGGCCCGTCGATGCCATAGGCCCAATGCAGCCCGGTATTGAACCACTGCGGCGAATTGGGCGCGCCCATCTGGCTGCACATCATGTGCCGCATCTCGTCGAAGAAGGCGCGGGCGCTGTCCTCGGCGTCGAAATAGCCGCCCTTCCAGCCCCAGTAGGTCCAGGTGCCGGCCATGCGGTCGAACACTTGTTTCGCGCTGGTCTCGCCGCCGCTACGCTGGCCGGGAGGAAGCTCTTCGAGGGCCGCATGATCGGGCTGGTGCGGGCGAAGCCACTCCGGCACGCCGTCCTCGGCGGCTGGCTTGAGGCGGGCCGGCACGCCAGCCCTGCGGAAATACTTCTGCGCCAGCACGTCGCAGGCGACCTGCGACCAGTCGGACGGCACCTCGATGTCGTCCTGGCGGAACACGATGGAGCCGTCGGGATTGCGAATCTCGCTGGCGGTGCGCCGAAACTCGATGTCCCGATAGGGCGACTGCCCGGCCGTCGTGAATCGCCGCTCGATGCGCATGGTGCCCCCCGTCGCCCCCAGCCGCCGTCTCACTCGCCGGAGCCACCGTTTCGGGTCAGCGCCGGGCGTCAGGCTCTTGAAGTAGCTCTATATTTTGTGGCGCACGCTCGCGCCAGCCCCAACATACTGATACAGCGTTGCGGGGGTTGCAACAAGATTTTGGGAGGTGGCGGATTTCCTACACTACATATGGTAGGCGGTTCGCGGAACTGGCTCCGCCATGCTCCGGGCCGGTCCGGGCGGTGGCAACCCAGGCCTTTGACGCCAAAGGATTAACTTGATTTCCGCGCGGCAGACTCGATGGCCCTCGCCCGCTGCCGGTGGCCATGGGCCCCGATCACCTCGACCGCGCAACGGGCGGCGAGCTGGGCGCCGAGGCCGTTCAGGTCGAAGTCCGGGCCGAGGCAGGCCATGTCGAAGCCGGCCAGCGGCGGGCCGCCGTCGACCGCGAGGCGCAAGGCGCGCAATACCTCGCGCGCGGTGAGACCGGCCGGGTCCGGGTACTTCTGCGCCGGCAGGAATGCCGGGTCGATCACGTCGAGGTCGAGCGAGAGGTAGAGAGCTTCGGTGCCTTCGGCGACCGCGGCGAGCGCCTCGTCGAGGCAGGCGACGATGCCGTTCTCCTCGACGTCCTGCATGGTCCAGTACCGGACCCCAAGCTCCTCGGCGATCTCGTGCCACATCACGGCGTTGCGCAGGCCGCGGATGCCGATGAGCGCCAGGTTCTCGGGTCTGAGATAACCGGCCTCCATGCAGCGGGCCCATTGCGAACCCGCCCAGTAGCGCGGCTCCCACGATAGATCGAGGTGGGAATCGAGCTTGATGACGGAGAGCTTGCGCTTGCGCTGCGTCTGCACGGCGCGCACGCCGACGTAGGGCACGGTGTCGTCGCCGCCGAGAATGACGGGAACGCCCGCGCGCCCGATCAATTCCGCGATGCGGTCCGCGGCGGCATGCAGCGTTTCCTCGGCCGCGACCGTGTGGTCGATCGCCACGTTCCCGCCGTCGCAGACGGTGAGCGCATCGACGATGCGAAAACCCCGCTCGCGCTCCGGGAACAGGCCGCCGCTGTGATCGAGAGAATAATAGACGGATTGGCGGCGAATGGCGTCGGGCGCCTTGTCGGCGCCGGTGCGGGCATAGATCTGTTCCTGCAGCGTGGCGGTCGCCGGCACGAAGGTGAAGCGGTCGCGGATCTTGACCCCTTCGTAGGGCACGCCGACCACCACGATGTCGGGCCGCTTCGCTTCGGCGTGGAACGGCGCCTCCATGAAGGTCGGCACGTCGCCGTGCAGGATGCGTTGCACGCGGCGGTCCAGGCGCCCCGGCACCTCGCCGGCGCGCGCGATGGCCGTCTTGAACTTCTTCTCGATGGTCATGGCAGTGCCCTCGCTTTGCCGGCCCTCACGCGCCTTTCGGTATCCACCATTCGAGCCCACGCGGCGTGGTGACGTATTCCGGCCAGCGGTAATGGATGGGCGGCGGGAAGTTCCTGGGCAGGAGCGGGCCAACCCACTTTTTTCCGCCGACCCCGCCGCCGGTGCGCTCCACGAACTCGGCCTTCGCCTTGGCGAGCAGCTTGGGCGTCGTCAGCAAGTCGATGAGCGTCATGCCGATGGCGCGGGCGGCGCTCCACACCGTCGGGTCGATGGTCGCCGGATAGCCGCCGAGCGCGTTCCATACCCATTCCGGGTACTGGTAGCCCGGCCGCGGCGCACGCAGCGTGGCGCGGCCGACGAGGAGGCGAACCGTCGGGCAATGCCAGGTATAGTCGGTGTAGTCGTCGGAGGTGTAGTTCTTCTGCCAGGCCGGCAATTCGTGGCGCAGCAGCGCCTCGGCCTCCTCGGGCGCCGTCAGCTCGCCCATTTCGGCCATGAGGGGATCGCGCATCGGCTTCAATCCCAGGTTCTTCTGAATTTCGGCGCCGAAGCGGCGCGCCTCGGCGCCCCACTTCGGCGGCCCCGCTAACACCAGGTTGTCGTAACAGATCCTGGCCATCGCGTGGTTGGGCAGGCCGGGGCGGGTCTTGGTCACCCAGCCCTTGCGCACCGTGCAGTGCGTCATCGCCGCCGCGTGGTCGGCATTATTGTCGAGCACGGCGAAGATGCGCCTCTGCATGTCGAGCGTGGGCGCCCGACTCGCGTACTGGATTTGACTGAAGCGCGGCGCCAGATTGTCGGCGGTCGCCTGGCCGGCGGCGAGGATCGCCTCGTTGATCGACCAGGTGCCGGTGTGCGGCAGCATCGCCTCCTTAGTGTATTTGCCGGCGGTGTACATCAGGCAGACGGCATCGATCGCGCCGGGCGCCCGCGCCGAGGTGTGCGGGTTGCCGGTGTCGCCGGCGCCCATGGCGGCCCAGGTCTCCGGGCGTTCGCATTCGAAGGTGTAGACCTTGCTCCAATAGGAGCCGCAGTGGGTGTCCCACACGGTCGTGTTGGAGTAGGTGCGGAAATACGCGGGGTGGAAGCTCACCGCGGCGTCGAGGTCGTCGTAATAGCCGTGGGCGGCGTGGATCGGCTTCGAGCCGCAGACCTTCTCGGCCGGCTCGCCGAAGAACTTGAGGGTTCCTTTGAGGCCGTGCTTCTCCATGGTCGCTTTCGCGGCCAAGAGGCCGCCGAGCGCGCCTAGGCCCAGCGCCGAATGAGGGTCGGTGTGGCCGGCGGCTTCCTTGTGCAGGCCGGCGCGCGGCTTCTCGTACGGCACCGGCTCCTGGCTGTTGCCCGGCACCGCGTCGTACTCGGCGTAAGCTGCGACGACCGGCTCGCCCTTGCCATAGGTCGCAAGGAAGGCGGTCGGCATGCCGGCGGTCGCTTCCTCGACCTCGAAACCCTGCTCGCGCAGCAGGTTGACGTAATAGGCGCAGGACCGGTATTCGCGCCAGGCCGTCTCGTGAAAATTCCAGATGTCGGTATGGCGCTTGGACAGCCACCGCTCATGGGCCGCCACCCAGTCGAACGCGGTCTTCTTCTGCGGCGTCATCTTCGCGGGCACCCGGGGCCACTACACCGGGTCGCGGCGCAGCGGCTGCGCCATGCAATGCACCCCGCCGCCGCCCTGCGTGAACATGCCGATGTCGGGATCGTACACCGTGAACCCCATGGCGCGCAGGCGGGCGTTCAGATTCTTCGACTGCGCCGTGGACAGGATGCGCTCGTCGCCGAGCGCCATGACGTTGCAGCCGAGCGCCATCGTGTCGCTATAGTCGACCGGCACGAGTTCGATCTTCTTCGACTTGAGCCAGTCGACGATCCAGTCGTCGGTCGTCTCGAGACACACGGCCGCCAGCTTCGGCGCCAGCATGCACACCATCAGGTCGATGTGGACGTAATGCTCGGCGATCGGCGCCAGCTTCACCTCCCACCCCTTGGCGGCAAGCCAGCCTGCGACCTGAATGGCCGCCGGCTCCTGGGTGCGCTCGCCGCAATAGCCAATCAGCGCGGCGCCGGGCTCGATCACGTCGAAATCGCCGCCTTCGAACGCCGCCGCCGTCACCATGTTGAAGATAGGAATTCCGCTCGCCTGATAGAACCGGATCACCGGCGCGTACTCGCCGCGCCGCCACCACTGGTGCATCTGCGTGACGACGGCGCCGTAAGGTGTCATGAAGCTCGAATCGCGCGCATAAACCTGATACGGGAGCGCCTCTTCCGGCTCGAGATAATGGCATCTGACGCCGGCGCTCTCGTAGGCCTGCGCCATCTCGCGGTGCTGGCGCATGGCAAGCTGGCGATCGAACTTGGCGCCGCTTCTGAGCGTGGCCTTGGAAATCGAGCTGGTCGGCAGCCACCGGAAGTAGTCCGGCCGGCACAGCAGCACGTCACTGAGCCTGCCGTATTCAGAGTTCACGCCCCAACCGTCCGCCTGCCCGTCGTTCTTGGCCATGTCTCTACTCTCCCGGCGCCGCTCAATAGGCGCGTTCGATGCAGAAGTCGACGACCTCGAGCAGCGTCGCCTTCTCGACGCTGTCCGGGAAGATGCCGAGCGCGTCGCGGGCGATGGCGCCGTAATGCCCGGCGCGGGTCACGGCATCGCCGAGGGCGCCGTGCTTCTGCATCAAGCCGATGGCGCGATCGAGGTCGCCGTCCCCCTGGTCGAGCCGTTCCAGCGTGCGACGCCAGAACGCCCGCTCCTCCGGATCGCCGCGCCCGAAGGCGAGCACCACCGGCAAGGTGATCTTGCCGTCGCGGAAATCGTCGCCCACGGTCTTGCCCAGTTCGGTCTCCCTGGCGGAGTAGTCGAGCACGTCATCGACGAGTTGGAAGGCGATGCCGAGATTGAGGCCATAGCCGTCGAGCGCCTCCTCCTCGACCTTCGGGCGGTTGCCCACCACCGCGCCGATCCGGCAGGCGGCGGCGAACAGCGCGGCGGTCTTGCTGCGGATCACGTCGAGATAGGCCTGCTCGCTGGTCTCGGTGTCGTTGCTGGTGACGAGCTGGAGCACCTCGCCCTCGGCGATCACGGCCGCCGCATTCGACAGGATATCGAGCACCTCGAGCGATTCGTCCGCGACCATGAGCTGGAAGGCGCGGCTGAACAGGAAGTCGCCGACCAGAACGCTGGCCTTGTTGCCCCACACCGCGTTGGCGGTGGCGAGCCCGCGCCGGAGCTCGCTGCCGTCCACGACGTCGTCATGTAGCAGCGTTGCTGTGTGAATGAATTCCACGCAGGCCGCCAGCGCGCGGTGCCGCGTGCCGCGGTAGCCGCACATGGCGGCCGCGGCCAGGGTCAGCATCGGGCGCAACCGCTTGCCGCCGGCGGCGATGATGTGGCCGGCAAGCTGCGGGATCAACGCGACCGGGCTCTGCATGTGCTGGACGATCAGCTCGTTGACCGCCAGCAGGTCGGCGCCGACGAGGCGGCCCAGCGGCTCGAGGGACGGCCGGCGCGGTCGGCCGCGTTCCTCGTCGAGATTGACAATGACGGCCATGACCCCGACCCAGTTCCCTTGACCCGACGGCGCCCGGAGAGGAGCATAGATGGCCGGGCGAGTGGGTCAAGCCCGGCGGGCGGGAGCGATGATCGAGCTGTTGCGGACCAACGATGCGGTGCGGCTGTCCTGGCTGATCGCGTTGCTGGGCGATGCCGGCATCGACGCCGTGGTGCTGGACAGCCACATGAGCATCGTCGAAGGCAGCATCAGCGCCATACCGCGCCGAGTAATGGTGCGCGAAGAGGACGCGGGCCAGGCGCGGCGCCTGCTGGCCGAAGCGGGCGAAGACGTTCCCGGGCAGCGATGACGGCGCCCCAGCCCGAGATCGAGGTCAGCGAGGACGCGCTGCTCAACGGCCGCGTCCGATTGGCGCAGCCGGCCGCCGGCTACCGGGCGGCGATCGATCCCGTGTTCCTGGCCGCCGCCGTGCCGGCCGGTCCGGGCGAGCTGGTGCTGGACGTGGGCACCGGGGTAGGCGCGGCGGCTCTCTGTCTTGCTTGGCGCGTGCCTGGCGCGCGCGTGCGCGGCGTCGAGTTGCAGCCCGACCTGCTGCGCCTCGCCATTCGCAACGTCGAGGCCAACGGCATGATCGGGCGGGTGGACATGATGCTGGGCGACCTGCTGCGAGCGCCGCCCCGCCTCGCGCCGGCATCGTTCCACCACGTCATGGCGAACCCGCCCTATCAAGGGCCGCGGTCGGGGAGCGAACCGGCGAACCTAGGTAAGGCGATCGCCAACCGCGAGGGCGAGGCGGGGTTGGCCGACTGGGCGCGCTTCTGCCTCGCCATGGTGCGGCCCAAGGGCAGCATCACCGTCATTCATCGCGCGGACCGGATGGAGGAGCTGTTGGCCGCCTTGTATCCGCTGGCGGGCGAGATCGTCGTATTTCCGTTATGGCCCGGCGGCAACCGGCCGGCGATCCGCGTCCTGGTGCGCGCCCGCAAGGGCATCTTCGCGCCGACCCGGCTCGCCGCCGGGTTGGTGCTGCACGAGGCCGATGGACGCTTCACGCCGACGGCCGAGGCAATCCTGCGCGACGGCGCCGGGCTGGTGCTCTAAGCCCGATACTCGATGGCCGTTATCATGCCGGCCACCATGTGATAGAGGTTGTGGCAGTGCAACGCCCAGGTGCCGGGGTTGTCGGCGTCGAAGGCAAGGGTGACGCTGGCACCGACCGGCACCAAGACCGTGTCGCGCACCGCGCCCGCGAGCGGCCGGTCGTCGATCGCGACCACCTGGAAATGGTGGCCGTGCAAGTGCATCGGGTGCGACATCATGGTGCGGTTGCGCAACACCAGGTGGACGCGCTCGCCCGCCACCACCGGCAATCGCTTGTCGTGATCGAGTGCTCCGCCATTCAGGCCCCAGACATAGCCCATCATGTCGCCGGTGAGGTCGACGACGTGGGTACGATCCGCTGGCTTCGCGGCAGGGGGCTGCCATGGCGACAGGCGGCGCTCGAGGTCGAGGCCGAGGCGACCGGCCGGCCGGTCCGCGCGCAGGCCGAGCTTGGGGATCGGGGCAGCGGCGGTCGCCAACACGATCCCGGTGCGCGAGGTGTCGCCTTCGCGCTGCGCTAGAATCGGATAGGCGCCGTCCCCGGCAGGCAAGGCGAGGCGCAGGTCGAGCCGCTGGGCGATAGCAAGCTCGAAGCGCGAGCCGGCGATGGGCGCCACGGCCATGCCGTCGACGGCGATGAGCGAACCGGAGAGATCGCCGAGATCGAGGAAGAAGTTGGTCGCCGCCGCGGCGTTGATGACACGCAGGCGAACGCGCCCGCCCGGATCGACCCCGATCACCTGCGGATCGGACAACGTGCGATCGTTGGCGAGGTAGGCATCGAACTCGATGTCGTTGAGGTCCATGGGCATTGCCATGTCCGCGGCGCCAGCGTTCTGCATGCCGCTGTGGTCCATGCCGGCCATGGCATCGAGACGGTCCTGGCCCATGGCGCCGCGCAGACCGGCGAATATCTCTTCCGGGTCGCGGAAGGTGAAGTCGTGCAGCATGACGACCACCTCCTGCTCGTCGAGGCCCGCCTCGGCCGGATCGCGCACGACCAACGGCGCCGCCAGCAACCGCTGCTCCTGCAGTCCGAGGTGGGAGTGCATCCAATTGGTGCCGGGGCGGGCGAGGAGGAAGTCGTAGTCATAGATGCTGCCCGGCGGCAACGGCGCCTGCGAGAAATGCGGTACCCCGTCCTGCGCTGAGCGCGGCGTCAGGCCATGCCAGTGGACGAGGGTCCTGTCATCCAGGCGATTGGCGAGCGCGACACGGAAGCGGTCGCCGGCGGTGGCGGTCAGGCCATGGGTGCCGTCCGGTTGGAGCAACCCCAACACACTGGCGGCGCGGCCGTTGACCTCGATGGTCCGGGGCTCCGCCGACAGCCTGGTGGGCGCCGGCTGCGCGGCAGCAAAGGAAAGCGGCGGCATGGACGCGGCGAGCACGGCCGCAGTGGAACCGAGGAACCGGCGACGGGACAACGATGGCATGAAGCGACCTCCGACCTCAACATGGCATGGGCAGTTACATTGGTACGCGATGGCGCCAAGTCCAGTGTCGCCTTATGCTGGCCGCCATGACCGTGGGCACGATTTTCGCGCGCTTGCGCATCGGGCCGCTGCGCGCGCCGCCGACGGTGGCGGTGTTGCGCCTGGCCGGCGTCATCGGGCCGCTGGGGGCCTTACGCCGCGGCCTGTCGCTGGACGGTCTGGCGGGAGCGATCGAGCGGTTGTTCTCCTTGCCGAACATCAAGGCGGTGGCCCTGGCGGTGAACTCGCCGGGCGGCTCGCCCGTGCAATCCTCGCTGATCGCCAAGCGCATCCGCGACCTGGCCGAAGAGAAGGAGTTGCCGGTGGTGAGCTTCGTCGAGGACATCGCCGCATCGGGCGGCTACTGGCTGGCCTGTGCCGGTGACGAGATCTTCGCCGACGAGGCTTCGATCCTGGGCTCGATCGGCGTCATCAGCGCCGGTTTCGGGTTCACCGAACTCATCGGCCGATTCGGCATCGAGCGTCGCGTTCACGTGACCGGCGCACGCAAGGGCATGTTGGATCCCTTCCGAACCGAGACCCCGGAGGACGTGGCGACCCTCAAGGCGGTGCAGGAGGACATCCACGAACGTTTCAAGGCGTTCGTGCGCGCCCGTCGTGGCGCTCGCCTGAAGGCCGACGACGCGACGCTGTTCGGCGGCGAGATTTGGAGCGGCCGGCGCGCGGTCGAACTGGGTCTGATCGACGGTCTCGGCGATCTGCGCGCGGTCATGCGAGCGCGCTTCGGCGACAAGGTCAGGCTGCGCAGCGTCGTCGGCGCGGGCGGCTGGCTGCGCCGAGTCATTCGCGTCGGCGAGCGCGAGGACTGGGCCGCGCGGCTTCTTGCGGCGGCCGAGGAAAGGGCGTTGTGGTCGCGCTACGGCTTGTGAGGCGCCATCCTTGACCGGCGCCGCCGCGTTCCGCTAATGCTCGCCGATGTTCTCGCTGCCCAGCCTGCAGAAGCTGCTCGTGCTCGTCGCCATCATCATGGCGGTGTGGTTCGGCTTCAAGCTGATCGGGAGTTGGGACCGCGAGCGCAAGGAACGGGCGAAGCTGGCGCGCCAACGCGATGGCAAGTCCGCTCGCGGGAACTCGGCCGCGGCGCGCGATGACGCCATCGAGGACATGGTGAAGTGCCCGTCCTGCGGCGACTACGTTCCACAGCGCCGGCCGACCGCCTGCGGAAAGGCAGCCTGTCCCTACTAGCCTTGCTGCCGCCGGCTTGACCCTTAGGGGGGCCGTCGTTATGTTGCGCCGCACCATGGATGGAACGCGGCAGGCCCGATGCGATGACCCGCGCCGCCAACCCCGACACGTGCTTCCAGTCGCTCATCCTCAGGTTGCAGACCTACTGGGCCAAAGAGGGCTGCGTCATCGTGCAGCCTTATGACATGGAGGTCGGCGCCGGCACCTTCCATCCGGCGACCACGTTGCGCGCCTTGGGGCCGAAGCCCTGGCGGGCGGCCTATGTGCAGCCCTCGCGCCGACCGAAGGACGGCCGCTACGGCGAGAACCCGAATCGCCTCCAGCACTACTACCAGTTCCAGGTGATCTTGAAACCCTCGCCCGGCGACAGTCAGGAGCTTTATCTGAAGAGCCTGGAAGCGCTAGGGATAGGACTCGCGGAGCATGACGTCCGATTCGTCGAGGACGATTGGGAAAGCCCGACGCTGGGGGCATCGGGCCTCGGTTGGGAAGTGTGGCTCGACGGCATGGAGGTGACGCAGTTCACCTATTTCCAGCAAGTCGGCGGCATCGAGTGCGATCCGGTGTCGGTCGAGATGACCTACGGCCTCGAACGCCTGGCGATGTACGTGCAGGGGGTCGAGAACGTCTTCGACCTCGACTGGAACGGCGTATCGGGCGCCGGCAACATGCGCTACGGCGACGTGTACCTGCAGGCCGAGCGCGAGTTCTCCGCCTACAACTTCGAGCACGCGAACACGGCCGTCCTGCTGCGCCATTTCGCCGACGCCGAGAGCGAATGCGGCGCGTTGCTGAAGGTGCTGCTGGCGCTGCCCGCCTACGAGCAATGCATGAAGGCGAGCCATCTCTTCAACCTGCTGGACGCGCGCGGCGTCATCTCGGTGGCCGAGCGTCAGGCCTATATCGCCCGCGTGCGCGCGCTGGCCAAGAGTTGCTGCGAAGCCTGGCTCGCGAGCCAGACGGCGGCCTGAGCCGATGGCCGAATTGCTACTAGAGCTCCTGTCGGAGGAAATCCCGGCGCGCATGCAGAGGCGCGCGGCGGACGACTTGAAGCGGCTCGTCACGGAGAAGCTGACTGAGGTCGGCTTGACGTACACCAAGGCCGAGGCATTTGTCACGCCGCGCCGACTTGCGCTCGTAGTTGATGGGCTTCCGACGCAGACGCCGGACAAAGTCTTGGAACGGAAGGGACCTCGGGTGAGCGCGCCCGCGAAAGCGATCGAGGGCTTTCTCAAGGCCGTGGGACGGTCGAGTCTCGCTGAATGCGTCAATAAGGACACGGGCAAGGGCGAGTTCTGGTTCGCCCAAGACTTGATCGCGGGCCGCCTCACTTCACGAGCGATTGCCGAGGCCGTGCAGGAAGTGGTGCCGCGGTTCCCGTGGCCGAAGTCCATGCGCTGGGCAGACCATAGGTTGACCTGGGTGCGTCCGCTTCGGAACATCCTGGCGGTGTTCGACGGCGAGCAGGTTGCGCTCGATGTGGAGTTGTTTCCTGGCGATATCGAAGCGTTACGGAAGGGGCGTTCACTGTGGTCCAATGAGTTGAAACAGACATATGGCCACCGGTTTTTGGCTCCCGGCGAGATCGCAGTCGCGGACTTCGCCGACTACAAGCGCAAGCTCAGGAAAGCCTACGTCATCCTCGATCCCGCCGAGCGGCGCGCCGTCATCCGCGACCAGGCGGCGAAGCTCGCGGCGGAAAACGGCCTGATCGTCAAACCGGACGAGCAGCTACTCGACGAGGTCGTGGGACTGGTCGAATGGCCGGTGGTGCTCATGGGCCGCTTCGACGAGTCGTTCATGGACCTGCCGGCGGAGGTATTGACCACGGCGATGCGGCACCACCAAAAATATTTCGCGCTCCAGGACAAGGACGGCCGGCTCGCCCCGCGTTTCCTCGTCGTCGCCAACATGGAGACCGCGGACGGAGGGCGCACCATCGTCGCCGGCAACGAGCGGGTGCTGCGGGCGCGCCTCGCCGACGCCAAGTTCTTCTGGGATCAGGATCGCAAGACGAAGCTCGAAGAGCGCGTGCCGGCCCTCAAGGACATCGTCTTTCACGCCAAGCTCGGCACCATGGCCGACAAGGCGACGCGCGTGCAAACTCTCGCCGCCGAGATTGCAGCCTTCGTGCCCGGCGCGGACGTGGATCGCGTGCGCAGCGCGGCGCTCCTCGCCAAGGCGGACCTGACCACCGGCATGGTGGGCGAGTTCCCCGAGTTGCAGGGCGTCGTGGGGCGCCACTACGCCCTCGCGGAGGGCGAGAAGCCGGAGGTGGCCGACGCCATCGCCGAGCATTACTCGCCGCTCGGGCCCAACGACCGCTGTCCATCGGCGCCGGTGAGCGTCGCCGTGGCGCTGGCCGACAAGATCGACACGCTGGTCGGATTCTTCGCCATCGACGAGAAGCCGACCGGGTCCAAGGACCCGTTCGCGCTCCGGCGCGCGGCGCTCGGCGCCATCCGGCTCATCGTGGAGAACAGGTTGCGATTACCCTTGGGCCAAGTCTTTCGAACGTCCTTTACTTGGTTCGGGTTTCATTTAAATTCATATGATCAACCCTATGTGAATTTGCTTGTGCAAAGACATCTTACAATAAAACAACGACAAGATGAGAATATCGAGGCTAAATGGGAGCATGGCCTCGCACATCAAGTAATTGAAATGGAGGCCAAGCGCGTATCAGCATCGCTGCTCGACTTCTTCGCCGACCGGCTCGAGGTGGCGCTCAAGGAGAAGGGCGTGCGGCACGACCTCATCGCCGCGGTGTTCGCGCAGGGCGGCGAGGACGATCTGGTCCGCTTGCTGGCGCGGGTCGATGCGCTCAAGAGCTTCCTCGAGGGCGAGGACGGGGCGAACTTGCTGACGGCCTCCAAGCGCGCGGTCAACATCGTGCGCATCGAGGAAAAGAAGGACGCGACGACCTATGGCGGCGCGGCGCAGCCGGCGCTGCTGCGCGAGACCGAGGAGCGTACGCTCGCCAAGGCGCTGCGGGCTGCACGGCGGGCGGCAGGCCGCGCGCTCGGCAGCGAGGATTTCACCGGCGCCATGGCCGCGCTGGCGAGGCTGCGGCACCCGGTGGACGAATTCTTCGACCGAGTGACCGTGAACTGCGGCGACGCGGAGTTGCGGGCGAACCGGCTGCGCCTGTTGTCGCAGATCCGCACCACGCTCGCCACCGTCGCCGACTTTTCGAGAATCGAGGGGTAAGGCGCACGCATGCACCGCTGGGTCTACAGTTTCGAAGGCGGCAGCGCCGCGGGAAACGCGGGGATGAAGGAGCTGCTCGGCGGCAAGGGCGCCAACTTGGCGGAGATGTGCAACCTCAACCTGCCGGTACCACCGGGATTCACCATCACGACCGAGGTGTGCACCCACTACTACCGGAACGGCAAGACCTATCCGGGTGGCCTGGAGGAGCAAGTCAACGAGGCGCTGGCGCGCATCGAGGCCCAAGTCGGGCGGAAGTTCGGCGATGCGGAGAACCCGCTGCTGGTCTCGGTGCGATCCGGCGCGCGGGTCTCCATGCCCGGCATGATGGATACCGTGCTGAACCTCGGCCTCAACGACCGGACGGCGGCGGGATTGGCGCGGCGCGTCGGCGATGCGCGGTTTGCATTCGACAGCTACCGCCGGTTCATTCAGATGTACGGCGACGTGGTGCTGGGCGTCGATCACCATCACTTCGAGGAAGTGCTCGAGCTGCACAAGGAGGACCGCGGGCTTGGCCTGGACACCGAGCTCAAGGCGGAGGATTGGCTGCAGATCATCGAATCGTACAAGGCGGCGGTCGAGCAACAACTCGGCCGGGCGTTTCCGCAGGATCCGACGGAACAGCTTTGGGGTGCGATCGGCGCCGTGTTCGGAAGCTGGAACACCCCGCGGGCGGTTACTTACCGCAAGTTGCACGACATCCCGGAAGAGTGGGGCACCGCCGTCAACGTGCAGGCCATGGTGTTCGGGAACATGGGTGGCGACTGCGCCACGGGCGTCGCGTTCACGCGCAACCCCTCGACCGGCGCGCCCGAATTCTACGGCGAGTATCTGGTCAACGCGCAGGGCGAGGACGTGGTCGCCGGCATCCGCACGCCGCAACACCTGACGGTGGCGGGTAAGAAGGCCATCGGCTCCACCCTGCCGGCAATGGAAGAAGCGATGCCCGGCGTGTTCGCCGAGTTGATCGAGGTGCGCCGGCGGCTTGAGGCGCATTACCGCGACATGCAGGACATCGAGTTCACGGTGGAGCAAGGCAAGCTGTGGATGTTGCAGACCCGCAGCGGGAAGCGGACGGCGGCTGCCGCGCTCAAAATTGCAGTCGATATGGTGACGGCAGGCTTGATCGGCAAAGAGGAGGCAGTCGCCAGGGTCGACGCGGCCTCGCTCGACCAGTTGCTGCATCCGATGCTCGATCCCGAGGCCCCGCGCAAGGTCATCGTCCGTGGGCTGCCGGCCTCGCCGGGTGCAGCCGCGGGCCGCGTGGTCTTCAGCGCCGACGAGGCGGAGGATCGCGCGGCCAGAGGCGAGAGTGTCATCCTCGTGCGCCAGGAGACGAGCCCCGAGGACATCCATGGCATGCATGCCGCGGTCGGCATTCTGACGGCGCGCGGCGGCATGACGAGCCATGCCGCCGTGGTGGCGCGCGGCATGGGGCGGCCCTGCGTGGCGGGCGCCGGGGACCTGCGCATCGATGCCCAGGCGCGGACGATGCAAGTGCGGGCGATCAAGGTAACGGAAGGCGACATCATCACCATCGACGGCGCGACCGGCGAAGTGATGCTGGGCGAGGTTCCGACGATCCAACGCGAGTTGTCCGGCGATTTCGCCACGATCATGGAGTGGGCCGACGGCGTTCGGCGGCTCAAGGTCCGCACCAATGCCGAGACGCCGCTGGATGCCCGAACGGCGCGCCGATTCGGCGCCGAGGGCATCGGGTTGTGCCGCACCGAGCACATGTTCTTCGACGGCAACCGCATCGTCGCCATGCGCGAGATGATCATGGCGGAAGACATCGCCGGGCGGCGCGCGGCGCTGGCCAAGATTCTGCCGATGCAGCGAGCGGACTTCATCGAGCTGTTCCGCATCATGAAGGGCTTGCCGGTGACCATCCGCCTGCTCGACCCGCCGCTGCACGAATTCCTGCCGCACTCGACCGCCGAGATGGAGGAGGTGGCGAAGGCGACGGGGGTATCCGTCGAGACGGTGCGCCATCGCGCCGCCATGTTGAAGGAGACCAACCCGATGCTGGGCCACCGCGGCTGCCGGCTCGGCATCACCTATCCGGAAATCTACGAGATGCAGGCGCGCGCCATCTTCGAGGCCGCGGCGGCCGTCCACCGGGAGACGGGCGAGACGGTCGAGGCGGAAGTCATGGTGCCATTGGTCGCCTGGGCGCGGGAACTCGCCATGCTGAAGGAGATCATCGACCGCGTGGCCGGCGAGGTGTGCGCCGCCGAGGGCCGCGAGATACCGTATCTGGTCGGCACCATGATCGAATTGCCGCGTGCGGCGCTGCGCGCCGGCGAAATCGCCGAGTTTTCGCAATTCTTCAGCTTCGGCACCAACGACCTGACACAGACCACTTATGGGCTCAGCCGCGACGACGCCGCGCGGTTCCTGCAGGCGTACGAACGCAACGGCATCCTCGCGCAAGACCCATTCGTCAGCCTGGACGTGGACGGCGTGGGCGAATTGATTCGCATCGCCGTGGCGCGGGGCAGGCGGCGCCGACCGGACCTCAAACTCGGCATCTGCGGCGAGCACGGCGGCGATCCGGCGTCGATCCGGTTCTGCGAACAAGCCGGCCTCGACTATGTGTCGTGCTCGCCCTACCGGGTCCCGATCGCCAGGTTGGCGGCGGCGCAGGCGGCGCTTGCGGCAAGGGCGGGGGCTGCCAGGCTTGAGGCGCTCGACTGAGGCGCCGGCGGTTGAGCGGTCTACCGGATCTCGAGACGCTGCGGCGGGGCGGCAAGAAAGCCTTGGCGTCGGCGCTGGCCGCTCTCGAACGACAGCCGGATGCGGCCGAGTCCCTTGCCTTGCTCGATGCGGCGTACCCGGCCGCGCGCCCACGTGGTAGGCCTCACCGGCCCGCCCGGCGTGGGCAAGTCGACGCTGCTTGGGGTCCTGATTGCCGCGCTCCGCGCCCAGGCACGCAGCGTCGGGGTCATCGCCATCGATCCATCCTCGCGTCGCTCCGGCGGCGCGCTGCTCGGCGATCGGCTGCGGCTCGCCACCGATCCCCATGACGAGGGAATATTCGTGCGCTCGATGGCGGCAAGGGACCGGCTCGGCGGCCTGGCGGATTTCACCGTCGCCGCCATGGTGGTGATGCGCGCTCTCCACGACATGGTGTTTGTCGAGACTGTCGGCGTCGGCCAGTCGGAGACAGATGTGGCCGGCGCCGCCGACACCGTCGTGTTCTGCGCGCAACCCGCCTCCGGCGACGGCTTGCAGTTCATGAAGGCGGGCATCGTGGAGGTGCCGCACGTGGCGGTCGTGACCAAGGGCGACTTGGGCGAGCCGGCTGCGCGCGCGGCGGCCGACCTCGCGAGCGCACTCGGCCTCTCGACCGGAACGGGCTCGGCGTGGCAAGTGCCGGTGTTGACGATCTCGGCGAGGCGAGGCGAGGGAATCGAGAAGTTAATTGAGGCGATCGACCGCCATTGGCAGTGGCTCGGCACGGACAACCGCTTGGCGGCGCAGCGCCACGAGCAGTCCATTGTCTGGCTCACGCAGGCGATACGCGACAAGTTCGGCCGCGACGGATTGATACCGGATCCGTATGATCGCTTCGGCCCTCCTGCTTCGACAGGCTCAGCATGAGGGCCGAAATACGGCCTCGTCCTGAGCTTGTCGAAGGACGAGGCCGGAACGGATCAACCGGACTCCGTATGACACGTGCCGGCAGGACGCCTCTTGCTGCGGGCCGATCGCCGTTTGGCCGACTCGCCGAAGTGGCTCGCCAGCTTGGCGGCTAACCGGCG
>CAYPKW010000028.1:0-8891 GCA_964411425.1 uncultured Rhodospirillaceae bacterium | reverse complement strand
ATCGCCGTTTGGCCGACTCGCCGAAGTGGCTCGCCAGCTTGGCGGCTAACCGGCGGGCGGACGATAGCGACGCATGACTTGCTGCAGGCGGTCGAGCGGCAGGGCGTGGACGGTGAATCCCTGGAATCCGGTCATGGTCTCGGCCGCGGCGAGGGCGTTGAGGATCGCTTCCTCCGTGGCCTCGGCCGCGGCCAGGAACAGCGGGGTCATCGTTTCGGGCGCCAGACTGCGAACCTCGGCGACCGGCTCATGGGCGCGAACGTGGTTGGCCGTCGAGAACGCGAGAAAAATGTCGCCGCTGCCGTTGGCGCCTATGCCGCCGACCCAGGCGAGCCCGGTGCCGGCGCGACGCGCCAGGCGCCTGCATTGGATCGGCAACAATGGGGCGTCGGTCGCCAGCACGACGATGATGGACCCGCCGTCGGGCTGCCGAGAGCCGCTCGGCAGCGGAACCCGATCGGGCCCGATCTCGCGCCCGACCGGAACGCCATCGACCCGCAACAGCTCGCGGTTGCCGTAATTTGCCTGGACCAGCGCGCCCACGGTATAGGCCGCGCCAGCGGTATCGACGCGGCGCGATGCCGTTCCGATGCCACCCTTGAAGTCGTGACAGATCATGCCCGTGCCGCCGCCCACGTTGCCCTCCGGCACCGGGCCGCTGGTGGCGGCGTCGAGCGCGGCGAAAGCGTGTTCCCGGGTGACGGGAAAACTCTCGGCGTCGCTCAGCCGGCCGTCGTAGGTTTCCGCCACCACCGGGAGGTGGAAGGCCTGGCGCACGCCTTGGCGTACCGCATAGGCGCAGATGGCGTCGCGCACGACGCCCACCGCGTGGGTGTTGGTGATACAGATGGGAGCGCCGAGCAATCCCTGCTCGTCGAGCCAGAGGACGCCGGTCATCTCGCCGTAGCCGTTGAAGGAGTGAAACGCCGCATAGACGTAGTCGGTCCAAATCTCGGGACCGCGCGGCCAGATGGCGGTAACGCCGGTGCGCACCACCGAGGGCCGATCGGCGATCACGGTCGCGTGCCCGACCCGCACCCCGCCGATGTCGGTGATGGCGTTCCAACGGCCGGTCGGCAGGCTGCCGACCGTGATACCGAGATCGCGAAGGCGCGAGCGGGCCATGCCTGTCGTCGAGGCCTAAAAGATTGCCCAATCCGGCTTGCGCGGCGTCAAACGGGCGCCGGCGGCAGTGAAGGCGCCCGCAGCGGGCATCGGCTCGAGATACTCGATCCGGATCATCGCCAGCCCGATGCCCGGAAGCGCGCTGCGCATCTCGCCCGCCTCCTTGTCGCCCAACATCACCGGCGTACCCCATTCAGGCACCGGCCCGTCGATGGTCACCGGCAGCAGGCGCTTGCGGATGAGGTTGCGGTATCTGGTGCGGGCCGTCAATTCCTGACCGAGGTAGCAGCCCTTCTGCCAATCGACGCCGTGCAACTCGTCGAAGCCGTTTTCGAGCAGGATCGCCCTGTCCACGGGCAGGTCGCGGCTGCCGTCCGGGACGCCCAGAGACAGGCGCAACCTGTCGTATTCCGCCGCTGCGCCGAGACTGAAACCCGCTGCTGCCAAGGCGCCGGCCGCGGCAGCCCTAGGCAGCATGGCGCGGGCGCCGAGCGCGACGAGGCGCGGATCGACATAGACGAGGCCCTCGGCCAAGGCTCTCGCTCGTCCCGGCTCGCCGGGCAGGTCGAGGGCGGGAATGGCGTCGGCGCCATAGCACAGGGCGACGGCGAAGCGATCGGTGGCGTCACCGAGGTCGATCTTCGAGCGCAACTTGTAAACGGCCAGCCGACGCAGCAAGTCCTCACGGCGGGCCCACTCGCAGTCCAGATACAGAACCCCACCGATCTCGGCGATGAAAAAGTCGTGCAGGTACTTGCCCTGAGCGGAGAGCAAGGCCGCGTAGACGGCACGGTCGGGCACAACCTTCGTCACGTCGTTGGACACGAGGCCCTGCAGGAACTGGCGCGCATCGGGACCGGCGACAGCGAGGACGCCACGATCGTCGGGCAGCAGATAGGCCTGTTGCGACATTGGCAAACTCCGCGTTCGGCGGCGTAGCCGGGATCGAAAAATCGGCGATAGCGGGCGTGTTGGCAAGAGAATGAATTTTGCGGCGCCTTGCCGGCCCACCGGGCGACAGGCTAAGGGTGGCGGCGGGAGGGGCCGGTCGCGATGCTGTATGAGTTGATTGTGAGGGGAGGCGTCGCGGTGACCCCGAACGGCACCGCCCCGGCGGACATCGCCGTCGCCAACGGCAGGATCGCCGCGGTCGGGCGCGTGGAAGGTGCCGCCGCCCAGACCCTCGACGCCGCCGGCCTGCACGTGCTGCCGGGCGTCATAGACAGCCAAGTGCATTTCCGGGAGCCGGGCCTGGAGCACAAGGAGGACATAGCGACCGGCACGACGGCCGCGGTGCTGGGCGGCGTCACCGCGGTGTTCGAGATGCCGAATACGAACCCGCCCACGACCACGACCGAGCGGCTGGCCGACAAGTTCGCGCGAGCCAAGGGGCGCGCGCGATGCGACATAGCGTTCTTCGTCGGCGCCAGCGCGGAGAACGTCGCCGAGCTCGGCACGCTCGAGCGACAGCGGGGTTGCGCCGGGATCAAGGTGTTCATGGGCAGCTCGACCGGCGACCTCCTGGTGGCCGACGACGAAACGCTGCGCAGGGTGCTGCACAGTGGCACTCGTCGGGTCGCGGTGCACGCCGAGGACGAGTTCCGACTGCGCCAGCGCGCAGCCCTGGCGCAGGACGGCGCCGACCCGCGCCGCCACGCCGAATGGCGCGATGCCGAGACCGCGATCATGGCCACGCGGCGCCTGCTGGGGCTCGCCAGGCAGGCAAGGCGGCGGGTGCACGTGCTGCACGTCAGCACGGCGGAGGAGATGGAGATCCTCAAAGACCACAAGGACATTGCAACTGTCGAAGTCACGCCGCAGCACCTGGTGCTGGCGGCGCCGGAATGTTACGAGCGCCTGGGGACCCTCGCGCAGATGAACCCGCCGATTCGGGACGCGCGCCACCGGGATGCGCTCTGGCACGCCGTCGACCAGGGGATCGTGGACGTGATCGGCTCCGATCACGCGCCGCACACGATGCAAGAGAAGACGAAACCCTACCCAGAGAGCCCGTCCGGCATGCCCGGGGTCCAGACGCTGTTAGCGTTGCTACTCGATCGGCGCCATGCCGGGCGGCTAAGCCTGGAACGGCTGGTGGACCTGACGAGCGCCGGCCCTGCCCGCGTTTACGGCATCGCGTGCAAGGGACGGATCGCGGTCGGGTACGACGCGGACCTGACGCTGGTCGATCTCAAGGCAAGGCGGACCATCACCAATCGCTGGATCGCCAGCCGGTGCGCCTGGACGCCATTCGACGGCATGACGGTGACCGGCTGGCCAATGGCGACGGTCGTGCGCGGGCGCATCGTCATGCGGGAGGACGAGCCGGTGGGCGGCCCCGCGGGCGAGCCGGTGCGCTTCGCCGAGTGCCTGGCATAGCCCCCGATCGGCTTGGTTAGCCGACCCCGCCTGCTGCTATACTGCCCGATCGAGACTGCTTCTGGAGGCGTTCCTGCGATGAGCGCGTGCATGATCGGCTGGAGCCATACCCGGTTCGGTCGCCGGGACGGCGAGGACGTCGAATCGTTGATCGGCGCCGCGGTACAAGGCGCGCTCACCGACGCCGGAGTTGGCCCCGACGACATCGACGAGGTGTTCGTCGGTCATTTCAATGCCGGCTTCTCGCGGCAGGACTTTCCCGCCTCTCTGGTGATGCAGAAAGCGCCAGGCCTGCGCTTCAAGCCGGCGACCAGGGTCGAGAACGCCTGCGCCACCGGCAGCGCCGCGATCCATGCGGGTCTCAACAGCATCGCGGCCCGCAGGTCTCGCATGGTCCTGGTGGTTGGGGTCGAGAAGATGACCGACGCATCCACGGCCGAGATCGGCGCCAATCTCCTGAAGGCGAGCTACGTCAAGGAGGAGGCCGGAATCGAGGGGGGATTCGCCGGCCTGTTCGGGCGCATCGCACAGCAGTATTTTCAAAAGCATGGGGACCAGTCCGACGCGCTGGCGTTGATCGCCGCCAAGAACCATCGGAACGGCGTGGCCAACCCGTACGCGCAGATGCGCAAGGACCTGGGCTACGAGTTCTGCCGCACTGTTTCGGAGAAGAATCCCATCGTGGCGGGACCGTTGAAGCGCACCGACTGCAGCTTGGTGTCCGACGGGGCGGCCGCGGTGGTGCTGGCCGATATCGACACGGCGCTCGGCCGCCGCAAGGCGGTCGTCTTCCGCGCCAGCGAGCAGGTCAACGACTTTCTGCCGATGAGTGGGCGCGATGCGACCCTGTTCGAGGGAGCGGCGCTCGCTTGGCGGCGGGCGTTCGCCGCAACGAACCTCGCCCTCGACGATCTCAGCCTGGTCGAGACCCATGATTGTTTCACCATCGCCGAGCTCATTGAATACGAGGCGATGGGACTGGTGCCGCGAGGGCAGGGCGCGCGCGCCGTCCGCGAGGGCTGGACCGAGCGCGACGGCAGGCTGCCGGTGAACCCTTCCGGCGGGTTGAAGTCCAAGGGCCACCCGATCGGCGCCACCGGCGTTTCGATGCACGTCATGGCGGCCATGCAGGCGACGGGCCAGGCGGGCGACATGCAGATCAAGGACGCCTGCCTCGTCGGCGTGTTCAACATGGGGGGGGCCGCGGTCGCCAATTACGTGAGCATCGTCGAGCCGCTCAGGTTCTAGCGACGCTTCGAACAGGAGTTGCCGGGAGTTGACAAATTTTAACGCGCTCGTGTTGGACGAGAAGGACGGCAAAGTCACGGCGGCTGTGCGGCCGCTAACGGCCGACGCGCTGCCTCAGGGCGACGTGATCGTGGCGATCCAATACTCGACCCTCAACTACAAGGACGGAATGATCCTCGGCGGCCTGGGACGGCTGGTGCGCCGGTACCCGCATGTGCCGGGCGTCGATTTCGCGGGCACCGTCGAGGCGTCCGACAACGCGGCCTGGAAGGCGGGCGATGCGGTGATCCTGACTGGCTGGCGCGTCGGCGAACTGCAGTGGGGCGGGTACGCGCAGAAGGCGCGCGTCAAGGGCGAGTGGCTGGTGCCGCTGCCGCCCGGCCTTACGCCGCGTCGCGCCATGGCGATCGGCACCGCCGGTTTTACCGCCATGCTGGCGGTCATGGCCCTCGAAGCGCATGGCGTGACGCCCGAGCGCGGCGACGTGCTGGTGACCGGTGCCGCCGGGGGGCTCGGCAGCGTTGCCACCGCGACATTGGCCCGACTCGGCTACCGCGTCGTCGCCTCGACCGGCCGGGCGGAGACCCACGAGTACCTGCGGCGCCTCGGCGCGGTGGAGATCATCGACCGGGGCGCGCTGGCGACGCCCTCCGGGAAGCCGCTCGACCCGGAGCGCTGGGCGGGTTGCGTCGATGCCGTGGGCGGCTCGACGCTCGCCTCGGCGCTCGCCGGCCTCAAATACGGCGGCGCGGTCGCCGCGTGCGGGCTCGCCGGCGGCAGCAAGCTGGAGACCACCGTGCTCCCGTTCCTGCTGCGCGGGGTCAATCTACTGGGCATCGATTCGGTGCTGTGCCCCAGCGACCGGCGCAGGGCCGCCTGGACCCGGCTGGCGCGCGACTTGCCGGCGGAAAAACTCGACGCCATGATCGAACCGGCGACCCTCAAGGACCTCACCGAACTGGGGCCGCGAATACTGGCCGGCAAGATCAGGGGGCGCGTCGTCATCGATGTGAACGTTTGACGGCGGCGGCGCGCCGGCGCGACGATAGGATCGATCGCGGGCCGTCCGCCGGGGACGGGAAAGGCAAACCGGACATGCGCTGGATCGTCGTGCTCGCCCTTGCCGTGCTGGCCGGCGCCTGTGACCCGTACGGCCAAGGCGGCAAGAGCGAAACGCAACTGCTGGAGGCGGGCATCGCTCGCCGCGACCGGCTGGCATTGCCGCCGCCGGTCTACTGTTATCGCACCTTGGCCGAGGCCGACTGTCTTGCCAAGCCGCTGGCGGGCGAATCGAACAGGTTGATCGGCGCCTATACGGGCGCCGAGTAGCATCTCCGCGCGTCTCAAACCGCCCGCACGCCGACCGTTCCTTGCTGCCCTACGGTATCGACCACGAGGTTGACGATCGCCGGCCGCTCATCTCGCCACATGTTGACGATGATCTGGTCGCCTGCGCGCAGCATGTCGTTGGCGGACCCGAAATAGCCGGGTTCACCGCCCGACTCGGCCCCGAGCCCGAGCAGCGACTCGATCCCGTCTTGCGTGCGGTAATGCCAGAGGGTGAAACCGTTGGCATAGGCAAGGACGCTGAGATCCCTGGAGCGAAACGCCATGGATGCCTCCCGCGGGCAGTGGCTGCAACCTCGACATACTACGCTCAACGCGTAATCCTGTCAAGGCCTCGTCCAGAGTTTTACGCAAAGAAGATAAACCGGCGGCTGCCTCAGGCGTTCTCGCCCGAGCCGGTGATGCGATAAATCCGCTTTACCTCGCGCGCCGCCAGCCGGATGTCTTTCGCCGGGTTGAACTGGTGCAAAATGACCTGTTCGTCGCTGCGGCGCTGGAACTGCTTGATCATGCCCTGGCCGTCCTGCATCTCGACGGCGACGAAGCATGACCGCGTCAGCGGCCGGTTCGGGTTGACGTAAACGATTTCGCCGGCGTAGTACCGCGGCTCCATGCTGTCGCCGTGGACGTAGAGGGCGAAGGCGTTGGCGACGCCCGCCAGGGTGGCGGGACGCACGACGAACTCCTTCGGATCGCCTTCGTTGAAATAGAAGCCTTCCGCACCGCCCTTGACGGTCCCCGTGACCGGCAAGTCGCGCGCCGCGGGCGCCATCGAGGGGTGCTCCGGCAGTCCCGGCTGCACTGGCGGCGCCCGGTCCAGCCCGGCCAGCTCCAACACGGCGCGCGGGTCCACTCCCTTGACTCGAAAGATATCGGCCAGCTTGCGGGCGAGATCGACCGGCAGGTAGGGCCGCCGGTAGCGATCCTCGTAGTGCTGGTAGCGGGTCAGCGTCCAGCCCAGCCCCTCCGCGACGACGCGCATCGGCAGGCCCGACTGCTCGCGCAGGGCCTTGAGGCGGCGGGCGACCTCGGACACTTCCACGGCCATGGCGCGTAGTCTCGCATAGCGCTGCCGCAAATTCAATACGCGTTTTGCTTCTTGACAACTGCGTCGTATATGCGTAAGTTCTGCGTACACGCGATTCGGCAGGGAGGGCAAGACCCCATGAATCCATGGCACGGCTATGCGCGCCGCGGCCGGCCACCGGCGATGCGCCACGACATCGACCGCGGCACGGCCGAACTGCAGGTCAAGCGGGCGGCGCTGGCGCAAGGCGGCGATCCGGCGCTGAGCGAGTATCCCTTGGGTGTCATGCTGACGCGCGGCTTGATCGACGGTCCGCAGCACGATGCCGGCTGTTACTACGCGTTCCTGTACGGCGTTACGATCGGTCGCACATCGATCAGTTGCGAGCGCATCTATCAACAAATGATGGACTGCGAGTCGGGCCATGGCACTCCCATCGACGAAGCGGCGCGGGCGCGGATCGAGACGCTCTTCCGACTCGGAAAGAATCGCTTGCTGGCGGCGGGGCGGCGGGTCTGCGACGCGACCGAGAACGTTGTGGTGTACGGGCGCCTGCCTCGCTTCCTCGACGCCGGCAGCCGCGAATCGCCGACGCGCCGGCGCAGCAATGCCATCGAGGCGGCGGCGGTCATGGCCGGCCTCGAGGTCCTGGTGGCGTGTTACGGGCGCGCGGCCGGCATGCGCGGTCGCATGGAGGCGCACAAGGCGCCCAGCCTCGTGCAAGGCGGCGCCGATTTTGTCGTTGACAACGATAGGAACAAAAGCGTATAACAGGTAAATTATGGAATCGACCGGTGCGTCCGGGGCGCCGGTTCGGCGTCGCACGCGCATGGAGCGATGCCGTGGCGAGAAGAATGATGGACCGGCGCGGCGGGGCAAGGCCAGCGGAAAAGCCGGCTGACTCGAATTCGGGCGAGATTGCCCAGCGAGGTCGGCCCGGCACCCGCCCAAGCGACCGGGAATTGCGGATACTCGCGCGGGCCCATGCCGCGAGCGCGGTGGCGGCGCTGGCGGCGGTCATGACGGACCCGCAGGCGACGCCGGCCGCGCGAGTATCGGCGGCAAGTGCGCTGCTCAACTGGGGTTACCGCAAGGCGCGACCGGACCGCGATGAACCGAACGCGGCGCGGGTCGTCCGCCTAGTGTGGGGTGGTTCGCCATCGGCCGCGCCACGCGTCGACGACGAAGCGTCGGCGCAGCGCATCATCGAGTCGGCGCGTCGAGACACGGCGAGCGGGCCGGCGCGGTAGTCGCGCGCTGCGAAGCGCCGTTGACGTCGAGCGCGGCCGTGCTTGGGCGCTGACGGCAACCGACCGCGGCACGGCGCAGACCGGCGGGCGGGACAACCGCCCCGCGACGGCATCGCGACTCGGCGGTAACCGATGTGAATTTTTTCTGTTGACAAGGTAGGAAGATCGGCTCATAGTGCGTTAATTATGGAATGGCGTACTGCGTCGACTGCGCGGTACGCCGATGCGCCGCGGCGACAGGTCAGGTTTCTGGACCGGGCTCGCACCCATCCGGCTCGTGATTTTGGCTCCCGTCTTCGGTACAACGCCGGAGCGAAGCGGCGCTGCCCTGGTGCCGGGTGGGCGCATGAGTGCACCCGCGCGGCGCTCGACCCCGCGCGTAGCAAGCAGCATCGCTCATGGCGAATTCGGCCGCGACCGACGTGCCGCTCTACACGCCGCGCCCGCTCCAGACGCGGCTGCACGAGGCCGTCAAACGGTTTAGCGTGCTGGTCGCGCACCGGCGCTTCGGCAAG
>CAYPKW010000027.1:0-30437 GCA_964411425.1 uncultured Rhodospirillaceae bacterium | reverse complement strand
TTCACGCTTCGCGTTGAAGCACGACGTGCTTCAATGCGAAACGATCAGGCTCTAGCGGCGCCGCGCCTTCAATAAAGGTGCTGTCCGCCGGTGACGAAGATCTCGGTGCCGGTGACGTAGCCGAAATCCGAACCGCATAGCTGATAAACGGCCGCCGCCACCTCCTCCGGCTTGCCCATGCGGTGCATCGGAATGCGCGGGATGAGGGCGTCGTACTCCGGGCCGATCATGTCGGTCTCGATCTCGCCGGGCGCCACCGCGTTCACCCGCACGCCCAGCTCCGCGAACTCCACCGCCAGCTCGCGGGTGAGCGCCGAGAGCGCCGCCTTCGAGGTGCTGTACGCCGAGCCGGCGAAGGGATGGATCGCATGCCCGGCGATCGAGGTCACGTTGACGATCGAGCCGCGCCCGCGGTGCAGCGCCTGGGCGAAGCCGCGGGCCAGCAAGAGGGGCGCGAACAAGTTGAGCTCGAACACCTCGCGCCAGCCCGCGACGTCGCCGTTGAGGCAGCCGAGGCGCTCGCGGAACGGCGTCTTCGGCGAGACGGCCGCGTTATTGACGAGCGCGTGCAGCGGGCCGTCGGCGATGAACCCGCTCGCCTCGGCGATGAAACGGCCGGCGCCGGCCGGATCGGCGAGGTCGGCGACGACGTGATGGGTCCAGTTCGGGTCGCGCCGGCAGTCGGCCGGCACCGGCTCGCGGCTGCAGGTGAGGATGCGCCAGCCCTCGTCGGCGAAGCGCTTCACCGTCGCATGGCCGATGCCGCGGCTGGCCCCGGTGAGGACGAGGGTCCTGCGCTGCGCCGTCTCCATGCTAATGCGCCATCAGCACCGGCAGGTCGGATTTCTCCAACACCTCGCGCGTGGCCCCGCCGAGGATCATCTCCCTGAGCCGGCTGTGGCCGTAGGCGCCCATCACCAGTAGATCGGCTTGCAATTGCCCGGCCCGCTCCAGCAGCGCCCTGCCGACCGCGTGTTGGCCCGGATCGAAGGTCTCGTGCCGGGCCTCGATGCCGTGGCGCGCGAGATATGTCAAGAGCTGGGCCGCCGGCGCCTTGCGGTCGGCGCCGCCGCCGGACAGCACGGTGACCTGCTTGGCCCGGGCGAGCAGCGGCAGCGCCCCGGCCACGACGCGCGCCGCCTGGGCGCTGCCGTTCCAAGCCAGCGCAACGCGCTCGTCGAGAGTGACGGGCGCCTTGTGGGACGCCACCAGGACCGGCCGCCCGGTGTCGAACAGGGCCGCGTCCAGCGTCGCCGCCATCGGTCCTTCGTTCTCGCCGTTCGGCCGCCCGACCACGACCAGATCGCTGGTCCGCCCCAGGCCGGCGACGACCTCGGGCTCGCGCCCCGTCAACTCATGCCAGGCCGACGGCAGGCCCGACGGCTGCACGAGGCCGTCGAAGGAGGCGCGCGCCTTCGCGGCGCGGCCCTCGACCGTGCGGGCCATGGCCTCCATCATCTGCTCGACCATGGCGCCCGTCATCGCCTCGCCCACCACGGGCACCATGGTCTCCGGGTCGGCGCGCACGTGCAGCACGTCGAGATGGGCGCCGAACGCCCGCGCCAGGATCATCGCCGTCGTCAGCGTCGCCTCCCGGCCGCCGCCGCCGTCGTTGAGCACCAGTATCGAGCGCACGGTCATGTATCACCTTCCTTCGCGATGGCGCCGCCGGACGAGAGCCATCCTAACCTGAATCGCTCGGCCAGCGACACTGACATGGATCAGCCGCGTCTTTCCTAGCGGATGCGACTCTGACAGATGATACCCCGTGCGACGTCTTTCGGTTGTCACCCCGGCCAAGCGGCATGGCCGCGCGAGCCGGGGTCCATGGCGCCACAGGCGATATGGACCCCGGATCTCGCTTCGCTCGTCCGGGGTGACAATGGAAAAAGGCTCGGGATTCATCTGTTAGCGTCGATCCACTAGCGGTACACCGGTCGCGGTTCCGGCAGGCCGGCGGGGTCCTGGTGAATGATCACCTCGGCGTCCGGAAAGGCCACGAGCAGCTCGGCCTCGACCGCGTCGGAGACCCGGTGCGCCTCGCTCAAGCTCATGGCGCCGTCCATCTCCAGGTGAAGCTGGATGAAGGCATGGCGGCCGGACGTGCGGGTGCGCAGATCGTGCAGCGCGCGCACCGAGGGGTTGGCAAGCGCGATGTCGCGGATGCGCCGGCGGTCGGCGTCGGGCAGTTCGCGGTCCATCAGCATGTCGAGCGAGCCGCGCGCGACCCACCAGGCCGTGAACAGGATATAGCACGCGATGCCCGCTCCGAAGACGGGGTCGGCGTAGCGCCAGCCGAGCCGCGCCGTCAACAGAAGGGCCACCACGACGCTGGCATTGACCAGCACGTCGCCCACGTAGTGAAAGGCATCGGCGCGGATGGCGAGCGAGCCCGTCTTGCGGATGACGTAGCGCTGAAAGGTCACCAGCAGAAGCGTCAGCACGATGGACAGCGCCATCACGAGGATGCCGACCGCGGTGTTGTGCAGCGTCTGCGGATTGACCAGCCGGTTGCCGACCTCGAACAGCAGGAAGGCGGCGGACCCCGCGATGAAAGCCGCCTGGCCCAGGCCGGCGATCGCCTCGGCCTTGCCGTGCCCGAAGCGGTGCTCGCGGTCCGCCGGCGACAGCGCCTGGCGCACGGCGAACAAGTTGACCAGGGACGCTGCCGCGTCGAGCAGCGAATCGATGAGCGTCGACAGCAGGCTGACCGAATCGGTCGAGATATAGGCGGCGAACTTAGCGCAGATCAGCACGCCCGCCGTCGTCACCGAAGCGTAGGTGGCAAGCCGCATCAGCCGGCCGGCGGCTGCCTCCCGCCCGGCACCCTCGATCGCCACGTGCTCCGCTCCTATCGACATCCCTCGCGGTCCTCAAGGATATAGCCGCTCGATCGCCCAACCGCCGTCACGACGATGATAGACCATGCGGTCGTGCAAACGGAATGGCCGGCCCTGCCAGAACTCGATCATCTCCGGCACGACCCGGAATCCCGACCAATAGGGCGGGCGGGCGATCTTGCCCAGGCCGAATTTCGCGGTGTATTGGGCGACCCGCTTCTCGAGCTCGTAGCGGCCGGCCATGGGGCGCGACTGGGCGGAGGCCCAGGCGCCGATCTGGGCGGCGCGGGGCCGACTGGCGAAATAGGCGTCGGCTTCCGCCGGTGTCACCTGCTCGACCTGCCCCTCGACGCGCACTTGGCGTTGCAGCGATTTCCAGTGGAAGCACAGGGCCGCCCGCAGGTTGGCCTGAAGCTGCAGGCCCTTGCGGCTCTCGCAGTTGGTGTAGAAGGCGAAGCCGCGGGCATCCACTCCCTTGAGCAGCATCATGCGCGCCGACGGCCGTCCATCCGGGCCCACGGTGGCGAGCGCCGCCGCGTTCGGGTCGGATGGCTCCTTGGCCGTCGCCTCGGCATACCATGCCTCGAACCGCGCGATCGGGTCCTGTGGTTCCGAGCCGCTCATGACCTAGGTTTGCCTGCGACGATGACCGTGCCTATGTTACCATTGCCGTCGGGTTGGGCTAATCTTAACCGCATTCGGGAGACCGTGCCGCCGAAGGTCGGCCGTAAGGAGGACATCATGCACAGCATTCGCATTCTTGCCATCGCCGCCCTTGCGCTCGCCGCGGGCTGCACCTCGAGCAGCGGTCCGAAGGAGACCGGCGGCGCCATCATCGGCGGCGTCGGGGGCGCCGTCATCGGCTCCCAGATCGGCGACGGCACCGGCCAGATCGTGGCGACGGCGGCCGGCGCCTTGCTGGGCAGTTGGCTCGGCGCCGAGATCGGCGCCTCGCTCGACCGGGCGGATCAAGCCATGGCCGAGCAGAGCGCCCAGCGCGCGCTGGAATACAATCCGGACGGCCAGGCTTCGAGCTGGGACAATCCCAATACGGGACACAGCGGCTATACCACGCCCACGAATACCTATCAGCAGTCCGGCACCAATTGTCGCGAATATCAGACCGCCGTCGTCATCGACGGCCGGACCCAGACCGCGGTCGGCACGGCCTGCCGCCAGCCGGACGGGACATGGCGCATCGTAGGCTGAGTGCGCGACAGCGCCGACGGCGCGGACCGGCGGCATGAGGGACCCGTACGACGTCCTGCAGGTCCCGCGCAATGCCTCGCGGGACGACATCAAGAAGGCGTACCGCAGGCTCGCCAAGAAGCTGCACCCGGACATCAATCCGGGCAAGGCCAAGGTCGAACAGCAGTTCAAGGAGACGACGGCCGCCTACGACCTGCTGTCCGATCCCGTGCAGCGGCGGCGCTACGACCGCGGCGAGATCGATGCCGGCGGCGCCGAGCGGATGCACGGCTTTCGGCGGCGCGCGCAGGGCGCCGAGGCCGGCCGCCAGGGCTTCAACTTCGAAGACCTGCCGCAAGGCATCTTCGCCGACCTGTTCGGCGAAGGCCGGCGCGGCGCGCGTATGCGCGGAACCGACGTGTCATACACCGTCACCGTCGACTTCATCGACGTGGCGTTGGGCGCCAAGAAGCGCCTGACGCTCGCCGACGACAAGACCCTCGAGGTGACGATCCCGCCGGGCGCCGAGGACGGCCAGAGCCTGCGCCTCAAGGGCCAAGGCATGCCCGGTTTCGGCGGCGCGCCCGCGGGCGACGCCTTCGTCGAGTTGAAGGTGGCGCCGCATCCCCTGTTCACCCGCCGGGGCCGCGACATCCACGTCGAGCTGCCGGTGAGCCTGCCCGAGGCCGTGCTGGGCGCCTCGGTCGCCGTGCCGACGCTCGAGGGCAAGGTCGCCCTCAAGGTGCCGCAAGGCTCCAACACGGGCTCGGTGCTGCGCCTCAAGGGCAAGGGGATCGTCGATCGGGCGACCGGCGCGCGCGGCGACCAGTACGTCAAGCTGAAGGTGGTGCTGCCGGATCGCGTCGACCCGGAGTTGGCCGAGTTCGTCGAGCGCTGGGCGAAGGGGCGCGACTACAATCCGCGCCGCAAGACCGGAATCGAATGACGGCCGAGGGCGAGATGGAGGCCGCCGAGGAACCTTTTTCGCATGAGAAGGCGGTGGCCGCGGCTTACAGTCTCTACTGGGGCGGCCGCTACCGCGAGGCGGGCCTCGTGTGCGACGAGCTGCTGCGCCGCGATCCCGAGCAATTCGACGCGCTCTACCTGCGCGGCCTGCTGCGCTACCGGGCGGGCGATGCGGCGGCGGCCAAAGCCGCGGTCGAGTGTGCCACCCGGCTTCGCCCGGAGGTAGACCTGCACGACTATCATGCGGCCGTCGCGCGCCAGCGCGGGCAGACGGACTGGCTCTCGACCCGGGAGTGGCGGCTGCGCGATTTCAGAAGGTTCTCCCAAACCGACAGTTTTGTCATTTCCTATCCCAAATGCGGCCGAACCTGGCTGCGTGCCATGCTCGGCCGCTATCTCCTGCGCGGACGGGCCGGTGAGATCCTGGACATCTTCCGCGTCACGCGGAGCGATTCCGGCCTGCCGGCCGTCGACTTCAGTTCCGACGACAGGCCGCAACACCGGCCCTACGGCGAGATCGGCGCGGAGAAGTCGATGTACGCGGAGAGGACGGTCGTATTTCTCGTGCGCGATCCGCGCGACGTCGTCGTGTCCAACTACTTCCAGTTCACCAGGCGCGGCGGCAAGGAGCGGTCCTACGATGACGGATTCGACGGCACGCTGTCGCAATTCATCAGGCGCGACATCGGCGGCCTGCGCAGCGTCGTGCGCTTCTACAACGTATGGGCCGCCGCGCGGGCGGTGCCGAGGTCGTTCCACCTGATGACGTACGAAGGCCTGCGCGCCGACACGGGGCGCGAATTCAGGCGTTGTCTCGTCGCCCTCGGCCTGCCGGACCATGGCGAGGCGGCCATAGACGACGCCGTGCGCTTCGGCTCCTTCGAGAACATGCGGGCGCTGGAGGAGACGAACGCGCTCGGCATGCCCGAACTGCGTCCCGGGATCGAGAACGACCCGGAGAGCTTCAAGGTGCGTCGCGGCAAGGTCGGCGGCTACGTCGATTACCTCGGCCCCGACGACATCGCCTATATGAACGACTATCTCGCCGCCGAGCTCGACGATTTCTTCGCGTTCTACCGCACGCCGGCCTCGTGCGGCAGCAGCAGCGCCAGGTTCAGCATATAGCGCGGCGTCCCGGTGCCGGGCACCGGATCGCGGCCGTGAAACGAGCGATCGGTCTTCATGAAGCCGAAGACGGTATTGGGCAGATAGTCGAAGCTGCGCACCTTGTCGAACATCTCGAACGGAAACTGGGTCGGTTTCTCCGACCGAAACGACGGCTCCTTGGGCGCATAGATCGCGGTCCCGAGCTCGGCCCGCGAGCGGTCGCGCGGCAAGTAGAAGAGCAGATTGAACGCCTTGTGCGGGGCATCGGTATGCGGGCGAATCTGGTAGTTCTCCAGGTCCGCGTAGACCTCGAGGCGGCCGCGCAGCTTTGGCACGCCCCCGTACCGGGCCAGCACGAACGGCCGGTACTTGTCGACGACGGCCTCGATGAACGCCGGCCCGCACAACAAAGCATGGAGCGCGGCCCAGAAGCGCCGGCGTTCCGCCGCCATGCGCGGCACGGTTTCGCCATTGATGGGGCAGCACATCCGGCGGTCGCCATAAGGATTGCTCGCCTGCTTGCTGGCCGGCATTTCCTCGGGCGACGGCAGTATCTCGAGCAGGCGCTCGTACATCTCCGGCGGAAACACGGGGCCGCCGTAAAAATGCGGGAACGGATCGGCCGCCACGGGAATGTCGCGGACGCGCCGCAGCACCTCCTGCGGCCAGTCCTGCACGGCAATGGAACCGGCGACTGCCAAGGCTCGCTCTCCCCGATTGCGCCCGCCCGCACCTTAACACGGCCTCCGGCGGGCTGCCTACGTTTGACCGGCCTCGCTGTTCGTGTAGGATGCCGGCCGGCAATTCGTTCGAACAGGGCGCGTGCATGGGCGATGACCGCGGGCTGATGGCCGGCAGGCGCGGCCTGGTCATGGGCGTCGCCAACGAGCGTTCCATCGCCTGGGGCATCGCCCGCGCGCTCGCCGCCGCGGGGGGGCAACTCGCCTTGACCTACCAAGGCGAAGCGTTGGCCAAGCGCGTATTGCCGCTGGCCCGCTCGTTGGGCTCCGAGCTCGTGGTGCCGTGCGACGTGGGCGAGGACGCCAGCATCGACGCCGCCTTCGCGGCGGTGGAGAAGGCCTGGGGCGGCATCGATTTCCTGGTCCACGCCATCGCCTTCTCCGACAAGGAGGAGTTGAAGGGCCAGTATCTCGACACCACCCGGCGCAACTTCGCGCTCACCCTCGACCTGTCCTGCTACTCGTTCACCGCGGTCTCTCAGCGGGCGGTGCGGCTGATGAAGGAGGGCGGCAGCCTGCTCACCCTCACCTATTACGGGGCGGAGCGGGTCGTGCCGCACTACAACGTCATGGGCGTCGCCAAGGCCGCGCTCGAGGCGAGCGTGCGCTACCTCGCCGCCGATTTGGGCCATCGCGGGATCCGCGTCAACGCCATCTCGGCCGGGCCGATCAAGACGCTGGCCGCGTCCGGCATCGGCGACTTCCGCTACATCCTGAAATGGAACGAGCTGAACTCGCCGTTGCAGCGCAACGTCTCCATCGAGCAGGTGGGAGGGGCCGCGCTCTATCTGCTGAGCGATCTGGCACAGGGCGTCACCGGCGAGGTGCACCACGTCGACAGCGGCTACCACGTGGTCGGCATGCTGAACACGCGCGCCGCACCGGCGGTGGCCGAGCTGCTGCAGGGCTTCGACCCGAAACTCTGACATGTCGGCGAACGTCTTCGGCCATATGTTCCGCTTCACGACCTGGGGCGAGAGCCACGGGCCCGCGATCGGCTGCGTCATCGACGGCACGCCGCCGCGCATCTCGCTCGCCGAACCCGACATCCAACGCTGGCTCGACCGGCGCCGGCCCGGACAGTCGCGTTTCACCACGCAGCGGCGCGAATCGGACCAGGTGAAAATCCTGTCCGGCGTGTTCGAGGGCCTTACCACCGGCACGCCCATCAGCCTGCTGATCGAGAACGAGGACCAGCGCTCGAAAGACTACAGCGAGCTCAAGGACCGCTTTCGCCCCGGCCACGCTGATTACACCTATTGGGCGAAGTACGGCATCCGCGACTGGCGCGGCGGCGGCAGGTCGTCGGCGCGCGAGACGGCCTCGCGCGTGGCGGCGGGCGCCGTCGCGCGCAAGGTGCTCGATCACCTGCTGGAGGCGCCGACGACCATCCGCGGCGCCCTCATCCAGGTTGGGCCGCACGCCATCGACCGGACGCGTTGGGATTGGGCGGCGGTGGACCGGAACCCGTTCTGGTGCCCGGACGCCCTGACGGCCGAGCGCTGGGCGGACTTCCTCGACGGCGTGCGCAAGGCCGGCTCGTCGGCCGGTGCCGTCATCGAGGTCGTGGCCGAGGGCATCCCAGCCGGCCTAGGGGCGCCGATCTACGGCAAGCTCGACGCCGATATCGCCGCCGCCATGATGAGCATCAACGCGGTCAAGGGCGTCGAGATCGGCGCCGGGTTCGGCGCCGCGCTGCTGCCCGGCGAAGGAAACGCCGACGAGATGCGGATGCAGGACGGAAAGGCGACCTTTCTCTCCAACAACGCCGGCGGCATCCTCGGCGGCATATCGACGGGCCAGGACATCGTGGTGCGCTTCGCCGTCAAGCCGACCAGCTCGATCCTCACCAACCGCAGGAGCATCACCGCGAGCGGCGAGAACGTCGAGATTTCCTCCAAAGGGCGCCACGACCCCTGCGTAGGCATCCGCGCCGTGCCGGTGGGCGAGGCGATGCTGGCCGCGGTGCTGGCCGACCACCTGCTGCGCCACCGCGCCCAGTGCGGATGACGCCGGGGCGCGGGCCGTCCTGGCTCGGGTTGGCAAGCGGCCTGCTGGTGATGTTCGCGCTTGGCGCGATGTATGCGTGGAGCGTGTTCATCGAGCCGCTGGAGCAATTGCTCGGAGCCTCCCGCGCCGCAGTCAGCGCCGCATTCTCCTTCGCCAATGTCGGATTCACGTTCGGCATGCTGCTGGCGGCGGCCCTGATCGCCCGGTTCGGCCTGCTTTGGGGCCTCGCGGCGACCGTTGCCGCGGCGGGCGGGGGATTCGTGCTCTCCGGTGCTGTCCCATCTTTGGCCGCCTTATGGGCCGGCTGGACCGCCATCGGCCTCGGCAACGGCATCGGCTATGTGCTGATGCTGGAGATCGCCGCTCGGTCCATGCCGCAACGCCTCGGCCTCGCGGTCGGCGCGACGCTGACGAGCTACACGCTAGGCACGCTGGCGATGGCGACGCCGCTTAGTGCAGCGAACACGGCGTTCGGCATCTCCGCGACGCTGCAGGCGAGCGGCGTCGTGACGCTGGCAGTCGGCGGCGTTGTGTGGCTGCTGTTGCGTCGGGCCGAAATTCACCGCGGCGGTGCGCGTCAAACCGAGTGGCACCCGGCGCCATCGGGTCCTCGGTCGCGGTTCTGGCATCTGTGGAGCATCTATTTGCTGGGTACGGCGCCGGGCGCGCTCTCCTTGGGTCACGCCGCCGCATTGGTCAGCGCCTACGATACGCCCGCCGCCGGCGCCACCGGCCTGAGCCTCATGGCGGCCGGCAACTGCCTGAGCCGAATCGTCATCGGATGGTTGGCCGATCGGCTGCCGGCGCGCGACTTGTTCGTCGCCACCCAGGCCCTTGCCGGCGCCGGATGCCTGGTGCTGTTCCTGCATCCGGGCGCCTTCGAGGCGATCGCCGCCATGGCTATGGCCGGTTTCGGCTATGGCGCGCTTTCGGTCGTGTTCCCGGTATTGATCGCGGAGCGTTACGGCGTGGCGGCCATGCCCGCCGTTTACGGACGAATCAACACCGGCTGGCTCCTGACCGGAGTGGGCGGACCCTATGCGGCGGGTTTCGTCTTCGACCTCACGGGCACTTACCAGCTGGCGGTCCTGGCCGCGGCGGCGAGCGCGGCCGGTGCCGCGATTCTGGCCCTCGCGCTGGCGCGGCCAAATCCCGACGTTATCGCGCCCCCGGCTTGACCGGCGCCGCCGGGGCGAACCGACCGGGCCGCTCCCGACTGGCAATTTCGGCCGCCGTGCTATATGACACCGCGCGAGCGCGCCTCAACAAGACTCGTGGCGAGGTTGCATGGGTTTCCTCCGGTTCATCCGTCGGCTGCTGGTCGGCCTGTTTGCGTTCGTAGGGTTGCTCGTGGTGCTCGCGGCCGCGGGCGCCTATTTCGGCTGGCGCTACGTGCCGCAATACGTCGATCCGGTGCCGAGCCGCGCCGTGCTGGTGCTGGACCTGGCGAACGGGCTGGTCGAGACGTTGCCCGACAATCCCCTTGCCCGCGCCTCGCTCGGCGATGCCGTCAGCGTGCGCGACTTGGTGCAAGGATTGCAGGCCGCCGGCCGCGACGACCGCGTTAAGGGGCTGGTGGCCCGGCTCGGCATCGGCGATCTGGGTATGGCGCGGGCGCAGGAGGTGCGCGACGCGGTGTTGGCCTTCCGCCAGCAGGGCAAGTTCGCCATCGCCTATGCCGAGAGCTTCGGCGAGGGCGGGTCGGGCAACACGCACTATTACCTGGCGACCGCCTTCGAAGAGGTCTGGCTGCAACCCTCGGGCGACGTCGAGCTGGTGGGTGTCAGGCTGGAGAGCCCGTTCCTCAAGGACACTCTGGCGCTGCTCGGCGTCGAGGCGCAGATGGAACAGCGCCAGGAGTACAAGGGCGGCAAGGACATGTTCACCGCCAGCAGCCTGCCCGAGCCGCAGCGCCAGAACCTGCAACGCCTGGCCGACTCCTGGCTGCGCCAGATTGCCGCCGGCCTGGCGCTCTATCGCAAGATGGACATCGCGGACGCGCTCGCCCTCATCGACCGCGGCCCGTTCGCGGCGGCCGAGGCCAAGGCGGCGGGGCTGGTGGACCGCCTCGCCTATTGGGACGAGATCGACCGCGAGATCGCCCGTCGCGCCAGCGACCAGGCCGTGCGGTATGCGTTCGCGGACTACGTCACGCGCCTGCCCGCGCCGCCCACGGACGCGCCTCGCATCGCCCTCGTCTACGGCCTGGGGCCCGTGCAGCTCTCGGGCGGCCAGGTCGAACCGCTGTTCGGCAACGCGACGATGGCGGCGGACGTGGTCGCGGGCGCCCTTGCCGACGCCATCGACGATCCCGGCATCGCGGCGATCGTCTTCCGCATCGACAGTCCGGGCGGCTCGTATGTGGCCTCCGACGCCATCCGACGCGAAGTGGAGCGGGCGCGCGATCTCGGCAAGCCGGTCGTCGTTTCCATGGGCGACGTGGCCGCTTCCGGCGGCTATTTCGTGGCGGCGCCGGCGCACGCCATCGTAGCCCAACCCGGCACCGTCACCGGCTCGATCGGCGTGTTCGGCGGCAAGCTGGTGGTGGCCGGCCTATGGCTGAAGCTCGGCGTCGGCTGGGACGGCGTGCAGGCGGGCGCCAACGCCGATATCGCCAGCATGAACCGCGCCTACACGCCGGCCGGGTGGGCCCACCTGAATGCGAGCCTAGACCGCATCTACGCCGACTTCACGGCCAAGGTCGCCCTGAGCCGCAAACTCACGGCCGAGCAGATCGACGCCGCCGCCAAGGGCCAGGTGTGGACCGGCATCGACGCCAAGGAACGCGGCCTGGTGGACGAGCTGGGCGGGCTCGCGACGGCGCTGGCACTGGCGCGCAGCACCGCCGGCATCGACGCCGCTGCGGCGATCAGCCTCGAGCAATTTCCGGCGGAGGGCGGAGGCCTGGAACGGTTCCTGCGCCGATTGCTCGGGATCGAGCTACGCGGCCTCGCCAAGGTGGCGGCCCTGGCGGAGCGCATCGAGCGCGACATGGCGCCGATCGGCCGCCTCGTCGGCGCCGCCGAGGAAGCGAACGAGCCGGGCTTGCGCATGCCCGAGATGCGCGTCGATTAGCCGGCGAACGTCGCGGCGATCAGGAACTCGCGGTTGCCGCGAGGGCCCGCGATCGGGCTTTCGAGCACGCCCAAGACCGTCCAGCCGGGCTCTGCCGCGAGCCAGGCCGCGATGCGTTGGTAGACCTCCCCATGCAGGGCGGGATCGCGGACCACGCCCCCCTTGCCGACGCGGGCCCGCCCGACCTCGAACTGCGGCTTGACGAGGGCGACCAGCCAGGCGCCAGGCGCCGCGAGCGCGAGCGAGGCCGGCAGCACGGTCGCGAGACCGATGAAACTCGCATCGCAGACGATGGCGCCAACGGGCTCGGGAATCTCCTTCCGGCCGAGATAGCGCGCGTTGGTCCGTTCCAGCACGACGACGCGGGTATTTTGGCGCAGCTTCCAGGCAAGCTGCCCGTGGCCCACGTCCACCGCATAGACGCGGGCCGCTCCGCGCGTCAGCAGCACGTCGGTAAAACCGCCGGTGGAGGCGCCGACATCGAGGCACACGCGGCCCGTTGCATCGAGGCGGAAATGGTCAAGTGCGTGGGCGAGCTTGACGCCGCCGCGCGATACCCACGGGTGGTCCTCGCCCCTGACGGCGATGGGCGCGTCGGGTGCCAGCGCCGCCCCCGGCTTGTCGAGGCGCCGCTCGCCGCAATAGACGCGCCCGGCCAGGATGAGCGCCTGGGCCTTGGCGCGGGTCGCCGCCAGCCCGCGCTCGACCAGCAGGGTGTCGGCGCGGATTTTCCCAGTTTTTTCCGGCATCCCATCGCTCGTTCCGATTTGATATAATGCGCCCATGAAAGCGCCAGTGCGCACGACACTCGCCGATTATCGCGCTCACCTCCAAAAAGTCTACGGGCCGCGGCTCGCGGGCTTAATCTTATTCGGCTCGCAGGCCCGTGGCGACGCCGCGCGCGATTCGGATATCGACGTGATGATTATCCTGTCCGGTCCACTGGATCAGTGGGAAGAGATTCAGCGAACGAGCCGGATGACCGCCGAGCTATCGCTGAAATACGATACGGTAATCTCTCGGATCTTTTCGACACCCGAGCAGGCCAAAGCGGACACAAGTCCATTCCACGAGAATATCCGACGCGAAGGCGTTCTCGTGTGACCGAGGAACAAGCAGCATTCCTTAGCAAAGCCGAAGACAGTATCGCGGCGGCACGACTATTGGTGGGTCAAGATTTTAACGACATCGCTGCCTCGCGGGCCTATTACGCCATGTTCTACTCGGCGACCGCTATGCTTCTGGCAAAAAACCTGCGCTTCAAGACACACAACGCCTTGGCCAATGGCTTCGGTCAAGAGATTGTGCAGGCCGATCTTCTGCCGGTGGAATTGCATGGTTGGTTGCTGGATGCCGCCAATGCGCGCAATGCCAGCGACTATCGGGCCGATCGACGAATCTCCCCTGAGGAGGCCGAGGCGCATATCGGCCGCGCCGAGATTTTCCTAGCGAGGGGTCGAGTTGCCTTACGACAGGCACTGGAAAATTCCAGATGACGGTGGGTCGAGCGACGTTGAAGCGATATGGCATGCGGGAATTCGCGAAAGTCGCGCTCCGCGATACGAGCTTTATCATCGAGATTCTGGATGAGGATGTTGCGTCGCTACGCGAGGCGATTTATGCCTTTGTTATAGGCGACGAAATTGTGCGAATCGGATCGAGTAAAGGCGTTCTGAGTGGACGAATGCGCGCGTGGGAACGTGACGTCAGCAAGAGGCTGCAAGGACGTAAGTCGCCCACGCCCCTGCGGGAAGCCGAAGAATGGCGTGCCCGCCTTGCCGAACACGGTCACGGGATCGTGCTGGCCCGCGGGGGTCATGAGATTACTACGCCGGTGGGAACCTTCCCAGCGTACCTGGACGAAGAATCGGTACTAATCGGCAGACACACGCCTCCGCTCAATTGGAGCAGGCACCGCTGAAAGGCCAAATCGGCCGCGTGTCGCGCCGCTCGGCCTCAAGTCGGCGCCGTCAGCCCTCGGCGCCAGGCACCACGCGTGAGCAGGTGGAACCGCCACACCAGCAGCACCGCCGCCGCCGCGAGGCCCAAAGCCAAGCCCCACCACAGGCCGCGCGCGCCGTACTGCATCTCGAAGGCGAACACGTAGCCGGCGCCGAGCCCGATGGCCCAATAGCCGATCAGGCCCACAAGGAACGGCACCGTGGTATCCCGCAACCCCCGCAGCGCGGCCGCGGCGATGATCTGCGCCCCGTCCACCACCAGGAACAGCGCGGCGATCGACAGCAGGGCCTTGGCCAGCGCGATCACCTCGGCGTTGGCCGGGTCGCTTACGTCGAGATAGATGGCGGCGATTTGACCGCGCAGCAGCCAGATGAGGAGACCGATGACGGACATGCACGCCGCCCCGGCCCAGATCGCGATAAGGCCGGAGCGCCGCGCGCGCAGCGCGCTGCCGAGGCCGCTGCCGTGCGCGACCCGGTAGGTGGCCGCCAGCGATAGGCCCATGGGCACCACGAAGACCACGTTCCAGAAGCTGTAGGCGATCTGGTTCGCCGCCAGCGTCGCGGCGCCGAGCGAGCCCATCAACAGCGCCACCGTCACGAACAACCCGGTATCGACGGCCCAGATGCCGGCGACCGGCAGGCCCAACCTGACAATGTCCCGGCAGACGCCGAAGTCGATGCGCATGAGATCCGAGAGAATCCGATGGGCGGCAAGGGCGCGCTCGCGCACGCAATAGACTAGTAACGCGGCGAACATGGCCCAGCAGACGAGGCTGGAGGCATAGCCGGACCCGGCGACGCCGAGCGCAGGCATGCCCCACTTGCCGAACACCAGCACGTAGTTGGCCAACAGGTTGACGCCGACGCCGACGACGCAGATCGCCAGCACCGATCCGGCCCGCGCCAGCGGCGCGACGAAGTTGCGCAGCACCGTGAACCACATGTAGGGCAAGAAGCACCAGACGGCGGCCCGCATGTACTGTTCGGCCAAGAGGACGACGGCCTCCTCCTGCCCGAGCTCGCGCAACAGCGGCGCCAGGTTCCAGCCGATCCAGGTCGCCGGCAGCGACACCCACAGCGCCACCCACATGCCTTGGCGCACCGCATGCCCGGTCCGCGCGGTGTCGCCGACGGCGTTCGCCTCGGCGACCAGGACGCCGACGATCGACACCAGGCCGGTGCAGACAAGCAGAAACCCGAATAGCAGGTTGGCGGAGAGCCCTACGGCCGCGAGCTCGACGCTGCCCAGGCGGCCCACCACCACCGTGTCGGTGAATCCCATCGCCATCTCGGCGAAGTAGGCGGCCGCCAGCGGCGCCGCGACCGCGCCCAGCGCGCGCAACTCCTGCCACCAGGACGGCCGCCCGGCGTCGGCCGCGGCCGACGCGCGCGTGACGTTCTCTTGCACGTTGGCGAAAAGGGGACGGACCCCTTTTTGTATTAGGCGCGGACCGGCGCCTGAGCGACGGCGTGGGCGATGGCGTTGTGCCCGAGCGCGTCGAGCGCCGTGGCCACGATATGGCGGGCGTTCAGCCCCGCTTCGTCGTACTGCAGCTCCGGCTTGTTGTGGTCGATGAAGACGTCGGGCAGCACCATCGGCCTGATCTTGAGCCCGAGGTCGAGCAGGCCGGATGTGGCGAGATACTGCAGGACGTGGGCCGCGAAGCCGCCGACGGCGCCTTCCTCGATGGTGATCAGGACCTCGTGCTCGGACGCCAGCCGGCGCACCAGCCCGGTGTCGAGCGGCTTGCAGAAGCGCGCATCGGCCACGGTCGTGGTGAGCCCGCGCGCCGCCAGTTCGTCGGCGGCCTTGAGGCATTCGGCCAGCCGCGTGCCGAACGACAGGATCGCAACCTTCGTGCCCTCGCGCAGCACGCGCCCGCGCCCGATTTCAAGCGGCTCGCCCTGGGCCGGCAGCGGCACGCCTGTGCCCTCGCCGCGCGGGTAGCGCAGCGCCGAGGGGCGGTCGTCGATGGCGGCCGCCGTCGCCACCATGTGCACGAGCTCGGCCTCGTCGGCCGCCGCCATGAGGATGAAGCCCGGCAGGCAGCCGAGATAGGCCACGTCGTAGGCGCCGGCATGGGTCTGGCCGTCGGCCCCCACCAGCCCCGCGCGGTCCATGGCGAAGCGCACCGCCAGCCCCTGGATCGCCACGTCGTGCACCACCTGGTCGTAGGCGCGCTGCAGGAAGGTCGAATAGATGGTGGCGAACGGCTTGTAGCCTTCGGCCGCCAAGCCGGCGGCGAAGGTGACGCCGTGCTGCTCGGCGATGCCGACGTCGAAACAACGCGCGGGGAACCGCTTGGCGAACAGGTCGAGGCCGGTGCCCGACGGCATGGCGGCGGTGATGGCGACGATCCGTTCGTCCTTCTCCGCCTCCTTGATCAGCGCCTCGGCGTATACCTTGGTATAGGTCGGCGCCTTGGCCGCCGCCTTCGCCTGCGCGCCGGTCACCACGTCGAACTTGTTGACGCCGTGATACTTCTCGGCCGAGGCCTCGGCCGGCGGATAGCCGTGCCCCTTCTGGGTCACCACGTGCACCAGCACCGGCCCGTCGTCGTCGCCGTCGCGCACGTTCTTCAACACGGGCAACAGATGGTCGAGGTTATGGCCGTCGATCGGGCCGATGTAGTAGAACCCCAACTCCTCGAACAGCGTGCCGCCGGTGATCATGCCGCGGGCGTACTCCTCGGCGCGGCGCGCCATGACGCGTAAGCGGCGCGGGAACTTCTCGGTCACCCCCTCGCCGATCCGGCGCAGCGAGCGGTACGACTTGGACGACAGGAGCCGCGACAGATAGGCGCTCATGGCGCCCACCGGGGGTGCTATCGACATGTCATTGTCGTTGAGGATGACGATGAGGCGGCTGTCCATCGAGCCGGCGTTGTTCATGGCCTCGTAGGCCATCCCGGCGCTCATGGCGCCGTCGCCGATCACCGCCACGATGTGGTGCTTCTTGCCCGCGAGATCGCGCGCCACCGACATGCCGAGCGCGGCCGAGATCGAGGTCGAGCTGTGCGCGGCGCCGAAGGGGTCGTACTCGCTCTCGACCCGCCGGGTGAAGCCGCTGAGCCCGCCGCCCTGGCGGATGGTGCGCATGCGCTCGCGCCGGCCGGTCAGGATCTTGTGCGGATAGGCCTGGTGGCCCACGTCCCAGATCAGCCGGTCGTCGGGCGTGTCGAACAAGTAGTGCAGCGCCACGGTGAGCTCGACCACCCCCAGGCCCGCCCCCAGGTGGCCGCCCGTGATCGAGACCGCGTCGATGGTCTCCTGGCGCAACTCGTCGGCGACTTGGCGGAGTTGGTGCGGCTCCAGCCGGCGCAGATCGGCCGGAAGCTTGATGGCATCCAACAGCGGCGTCCTGCTCGGATTGTTCAAGAAACGGCCTCCTCCCCCCGCGGCTGCCCTGGATGCAGCCGCATTTGCCGACAAGAATTCCCCTTTTTCGCCGCGGAAATCAAGATGCTGCTTGCCTTCTTGTAACGATTATTCGCGGCCGGACGTCAGTCGATCTTGACCGGCTCGACGCCGATGGCACCCTCGGCGCTCAACACGATCTTGTCGATCTTCATCTGCGCCTCGCGCAGCTTCACCTCGCAATGGCGCTTCAAGGCCATGCCGCGTTCGTACTGCTGGATCGCCTGGTCGAGTTTCGTCTCACCCTTTTCCAGGCTCTTGACCAGCGCCTGCAGCTCGTCGAGCGCCTGCTCGAAGCTCAGTTTCGAGACGTCGTCGCCCTTGCCTGCCGCCATGGTGGGGCCCCTGCCTCGTTCGCTGGCGGCCAGTGTAGAGCCTTTTGCGGCCGAGTGAAATCGCTCGCTCCCGGCGGCCCCTCCAGCGGCGCCCAGCGAGAGGGAGAAAAAAGGAGAAAAAATGCACGATGGACCCCATGCGCAGCGGGGCGCCGCTAGGCCCCGCTGGGCGAAGCGGCTCCAACACACAAGATGTTGGGGGTGGCGAGCGGCAGGCCCCGCCTCCGGAGCGCGGCACAGCCCCCGCACCGTCGGGCGCGGAGCGCCGGCGATCATGGGTCGTCTTCACGATGTCAAACAGCCTCGGCCGCACCCGGTCCTGGGCGCGGCAAACGGCATGATATAGGAACATGATCCGTTTGCGCAAGCGCCTGTCCGGGCTCTCGGCATATGGCTCTGCCGTCGCCTTCCCGTACCCGATGGGCCTATCGCAGGGTCTGGCGCGCGCCGATTGGCTCGGCGGAGGCGTTCGATCTGCGCCACGCGGTCACGCTTTCGGTCAATGCTCAATGGTGCTATCCTTTCAAATGCCGGGGAGAAGTCATCTGGGGAATCCCGGATAAGGGCTTCTTTTGTCCGGCGAAACGCCGTCAATGATGGGAGGAACTCGATCGATGACGCCAAGATGGAAAACGCTCGCCGCGGCGGCTGCGGTCGCCGCGTGCTTCGGTCTCGCTCAACCGGCGCTCGCCGAGGTGCCCGAGTCGAAGGACCCGATCAAGATTGTGCTCAACAACTGGACGAGCCAGCTCGTACTGGCCAATGTCACCGGCCAGCTACTGCAGAAGATCGGCTACAACGTCGAATACAAGCCCTCCGACACTCAACTGCAGTTCACCGCCATCGCCAATGGCGACATGGACTACCAGGTCGAGGTCTGGGAAGGCAGCATGTGGCCGTCCTTCAAGACGGCGCTCGACACCGGCGGCCTGATCGACGCCGGCAGCCACAATGCCGTCACCCGCGAGGAGTGGTGGTATCCCACCTACGCCGAGGAAGTCTGCCCGGGTCTGCCGGACTGGAAGGCGCTCGACGCCTGCGCCGACAAGTTCGCCACGGCCGAGACCTCGCCCAAGGGACGCTTCGTCGGCCCGCCGGCGGATTGGGGCAAGCACTACAGCGAGCGCATCCAGGCCCTGAAAATGAACTTCCAGGAGGTCGCGGTCGGCCAGGCGGCGACGCTGTGGGCCGAATTGCAGGCGGCCTACGACCGCAAGGAGCCGGTCGTGCTGTTCAACTGGACGCCCAACTTCATCGAGGCCAAGTTCGAGGGCAAGTTCGTCGAGTTCCCCGAATTCGATCCCGCTTGCCACGAGGATGCGAAGTGGGGCATGAACCCGGACGCGGTTTACGATTGCGGGGCGCCCAAGAAGGGCTGGCTCAAGAAGGCGGTGTCCAAGGCGATGACCGAGAAGTGGCCCGCGGCCTATGCCTTCATCCAAAGTGTGAATTTCACCAACGAGCAGATCGCCGCGGCGGCCGCCATGGTCGACGTGGAAGGTCTCACGCCAGAGGAAGCCGCCACCAAGTGGATCGCCGAGAACGAAGCCACCTGGAAGGCGTGGATGCCGGAGTCGTGACCCGACGGATATTCGGATCGCCTTAGTTTACGACGAGGGCCGGGCGCAGCCGCTGCACTCGGCCCTTTCTATTGCATCGACCGACATGATGGAGTTGCCGGGGAACAGCGCGCGAGCGCTTCCACTTGAACGGCTTTCGCTCTAGCGTCGGCCGCATGGATTTGCGGCAAGGGCGGCGGCGAGCGGACGAACCGGGAGCGATGCAGGAAAACCTCAAGATCGCCTGCCGCGACCTATGGAAGATCTACGGACCTCGACCGCGGGAGTTCCTGGGCAGGCATGGCGGTGCGCCCAGCGCCGAGACGCTTGCCGCCGGGGGTTACATCGGCGCCGTGCGCTCGGTCTCGTTCGACGTGACGGAAGGCGAGATCCTGGTCGTCATGGGGCTGAGCGGCTCGGGCAAGTCGACCCTCATCCGCTGCCTGACGCGTCTCGTCGAGCCCACGGCCGGCTCCATCCTTTTCGACGGGCGCGATCTGTCGCGGGCCAGCGAGCGCGAGCTCATCGAGTTGCGCCGGCACAAGATGGGCATGGTGTTTCAGCATTTCGGCCTGCTGCCCCATCGCACGGTGCTGGCGAACGTGGCGTTTCCGCTGGAAGTGCAGGGCGCGGAGCGCCGACAACGCGAGGCCCGTGCGCGCGAGATGGTCCGTCTCGTCGGCCTCGAGGGTCGCGAGGACTATTTCCCGCGCGAGCTCTCGGGCGGCCAGCAGCAGCGCGTCGGCATCGCCCGCAGCCTCGCCGTCGAGCCGGAGGTCTGGTTCCTCGACGAGCCGTTCTCGGCGCTCGACCCGCTGATCCGGCGCGAGATGCAGGACGAGTTTCTGCGCCTGCAGCGCCTACTGGAGAAGACCATCGTCTTCATCACCCACGATTTCGACGAGGCGGTACGGCTCGCCGACCGCATCGGCATCATGAAGGACGGCGCGATCATCCAGCTCGGCACGCCGGAAGCGATCGTGACCGAGCCCGCCGACAGTTATGTCGCCGAGTTCACCAAGGACGCGCCGCGCGCCAAACTCATCTCGGCCGCGACTGCCATGCTGCCGGTCACGGGCCCGCTAACCGGCGAGGGCGTGCCCGCCGACGCCAAGATCGAGACGGTGGCGGCGCGCGTGCTCGAATCCGAGACGCCGGTCCCCGTCCTCGATAAGAGCGGCGCGACTGTGGGCATGCTCACCCGCCGGCGCGTCGTCGAAATCCTGTTCGGCGGGGCTAGGCGATGAGCATGGCCGCCGTCAAGTTGCCGGGTACCGGCCTGCCGGGGGGCCGGTTTCTGGCGCTCGCCGCCGTCATCGTGGCGACGGGCGCGCTGCTCGTCGATCCGTTGCCGTGGACCCTGCGCCTGCCCGACGAATGGGTCGTGCCGTTGCGCGAATGGCTCACGGCGTTCTTCAAGTGGCTCGGCAACGAGTTCGACCTCGGCCTCTTCACCTTCCGCGAACTCACTCGCGCGGTCGCGTGGCTCCTCGGCATTCCGCTCTCCTGGACCGAGGCGCTGCTGTTCAAGGGGTCGATCGACGCACGCTTCGAGGAACTGCCGTGGATCGCCGTCCTCGGCGGAGTAGCGATCCTCGGCCACTGGATTCAGGGATGGCGGCTGGCGCTGTTCGCTGGATCCTGCACTTTGTATCTGGCGCTGTTCGGCTTGTGGGCGGACGCCATGCAGACGTTGGCGCTCGTTATCGTCGCCGTGCCGTTGGCGGCGGCGCTGGGCCTTGCGCTCGGCATCGCCGCCACGCGCAGCCGGCGCATGGAAGCGGCGCTCACCGTCATGTTCGACGTGATGCAGGCGACCCCCCATCTCGCCTATCTGGGACCCGTCGTCGTGTTGTTCGGCTTCGGCCAGGTGCCGGCGATGCTCGCCACGGTCTTTTTCGCCATGCCGCCCATGGCGCGCTGCACCATTCTCGGCATCCGCACCGTGTCGGCCGAGGTCGTCGAGTCCGGCCGCATGTCCGGCTGCACGCGCCGTCAACTGCTGTGGAAGGTCGAGCTGCCGGCGGCGCACCGGACGCTCATGGTCGGCCTCAACCAGGTCGTCATGCAGACGCTCGCCATGGTGGTGATCGCCTCGCTGGTGGGCGCCTCGGGCCTCGGCCAGAAGCTGCTGTTCGCGCTACAACAGCTACGCCTCGGTCAGGCGATCGAGAACGGCGTCGCGATCGTCCTAATCGCCGTCCTGCTGGACCGGCTGAGCCAAGCCTATGCGGAGCGCAAGCCCAGCCATGCGGACATGGCCAGGTCGGCCTGGCTGCGGCACGCGCACCTGCTGCTGTTCGCGGCGCTGCTGGCGCTCGCGATTCTGGCGGCGCTCGGCTTGCCCGAGTTGCGCGCCCTGCCGAAGGCACTCACCGTCACCACGGCGCCGTGGTGGGACGCCGGCATCCGCTGGATGTCCAAGAATCTGTTCGGCTATCTCGGCATCATCCGCGACGGTCTCACGGTGAACGTGCTGGTGCCGCTGCGCAACGGCTTCCTCTCGGTGCCGTGGACCATACCCCTGGCGTTGGTGGCGCTGCTGGGTTACCGGCTCGGCGGCTGGCGGCTGGCGGCGCTGGTGGCGTCGCTCGTTGGCCTCATCGTATTCACCGGCTTCTGGGTTCCGGCCGTCATGACCGTCTATCTGGTCAGCATCGCGGTCGTGATCTGCATGGCGATCGGGATTCCGGTCGGCATCTGGTGCGCCCGAAGCCCCCGCGCGGCGCGCGCGGTGCTGGCGATCTGCGACACGCTGCAGACCTTTCCCTCCTTCATCTACCTCATTCCCGTCATCATGTTGTTCCGCGTCGGCGACGTGGCCTCGATCACCGCCATCCTGGGGTACGCCAGCGTACCGGCGATTCGCTACACCTACTTGGGGCTCGTGCGCGTGCCGGCGGTGACGGTGGAAGCGGCGCGCGCCGCGGGTTGCACGCGCCGGCAGTGCCTGTGGAAGGTGGAGTTGCCGCTCGCCTTCCCCGAGATCATGCTGGGCGTCAACCAGACGATCATGATGGCGCTCGCCATGACGGCCATCACCGCCCTCATCGGCTCGCGCGACTTGGGACAGGAGATCCTGAAGGCCCTGCCGGAGGTCAATACCGGGCGCGGCGTGCTGGCCGGCCTCAGCATCGCCTTCATCGGCATTGTCGCCGACCGGCTCATCGGCGCCTGGAGCCGCCGCCGCAAGGGCCAGTTGGGACTTGCCTGACGGCGGCCTGACTATGGGGGACTATCCTCTGTCTTAGGTGCGGAGGCGCAACGAGGAGTACGTCCCGGTGCCGTCTCTCACAGCCTCTCGAATTCGTCGGCAGCAATCCCCGCTTGGCGCAGAATACTGCGCAAGGTGCCGGCCGCCCGCCGACATCAACCGCCGTCGAACTTCACGGGACACGGCAGGCGTTTAAGCGGCACGCACTTTCACCTCGACGGGCCGCACCTTCGGCGCTTGGGTGGCGACTGGAGGCATGAAATGCAGTTCCAAGGCGTCGGTCAAATTTCTCAATGCCGCCGTTCGCTGCGCCCCTGGCTTGCGACGTCGACCTCGAGACACTGAGCGACGTACCACCTGCCTTCACGCCAAACGCTTGCGGTGAACTTCCTTTTCCTGTGCATTGGCCAGCTTCCCCATGGTTCGCATGCCGGGCAACGAACTCGACCTTGTTCCTACCCAAGATTCTCCTACGACGCAATGAACCGCGACGCGCTCGCCCGCAAGGAGTCCGGAGCGCCTGGCTCAACCCGCCATCAGGGCCTCGACATGCGCCGCGGCGCTGGCGGCGAGCGCGGCCAAGTCGTAGCCGCCTTCGAGGGTCGATACGACGCGCCCGGTGCAGCACTCGTCGGCCGCCGCCATGACGGCCCGCGTCACCCAGGCATAGTCGTCCTCGACCAACTCGAGGGCGGCGAGCGGGTCGGCGCGGTGCGCGTCGAAGCCGGCGGAGACCAGAACGAAGTCGGGGCGAAAGCGGCTGAGCGCGGGCAACACGATGTCGGCGATGGTGGCGCGGAACTCCCCGGAGCCGGAACCGGGCGGCAGACCGGTGTCGGGGTCGAGCGCCACGACGCAAGAAGCAAGACCTGACGCCTGCCCTACGGTCTCGATTTCTCCATCTCGCCAATACACTCCGCGCTCTGTATCCTCGCTGGTCTGACGCATGGTCGCTTCCCGGCGCCATGTCCATGACGGCGCCGCGAACGTGCCGACCTTGGAGAGCCATGCCACGGAGACGATCCATGAAATTCACCCGAATCACCGTCAATTCCAGGCAGATGGGCGGCGTCCCGTGCATCCGGGGCTTGCGCATACCGGTGGCGACCGTCGTGGGGATGGTGGCCGACGGCATGGCCGAGACCGAGATTCTCGCCGCCTATCCAGACCTCGAACGCGAGGACATTCATGAGGCGCTGAGATACGCCGCCGATGCCGTGCGCGAGCGCGAACTGCCGCTGGCGGCCCCGTGAGGTTCCTTGTGGACAACTCGCTATCGCCGGTCATCGCGCAACAACTGCGGCAGAGCGGGCACGACGCCACCCATGTGCGCGACTATGGCTTGCAGTCGGCCGAAGACTTGGAAATTTTCGCGCTTGCCAAGCGGGAGGACCGAATCCTCGTCTCGGCGGACACGGATTTCGGTACCCTCCTGGCTCTCCAACGAGAGCGCCGGCCTTCGGTTGTCCTGTTCCGGCGTGGAACGGAGCGGAAGCCGCAGAGGCAATTGGCGCTCCTCATGGCGAATTCTTCCGGCCATCGAGGAACCCTTGCTGCACGGAAGCGTCGTCGTTCTGGAGGAGACGCGGATTCGTATTCGCGCGCTGCCTATCGGCGGCGAGGATTGATTTCGCGCGAACAGCGCGACCCTCAACCCTTCATCAGGGCCTCGACATGCGCCGCGGCGCTGGCGGCAAGCGCGGCCAAGTCGTAGCCGCCTTCGAGCGTCGATACGACGCGCCCGGCGCAGCACTCGTCGGCCGCCGCCATGACGGCCCGCGTCACCCAGGCATAGTCGTCCTCGACCAACTCGAGGGCGGCGAGCGGGTCGGCGCGGTGCGCGTCGAAGCCGGCGGAGACCAGAACGAAGTCGGGGCGAAAGCGGCTGAGCGCCGGCAACACGATGTCGGCGATGGCGGCGCGGAACTCGCCGGAGCCGGAACCGGGCGGCAGCGGCGCGTTGCAGACGTTGCCGACGCCGCGCTCGCCCTCCGCCCCGGTGCCGGGATAGAGCGGCCATTGATGGGTCGAGGCGTAGAACAGGTCCGCGTCGCGCTCGAACATGTGCTGCGTGCCGTTGCCGTGGTGCACGTCGAAGTCGACCACGGCGACCCGTTGCAATCCGTGGCGCCGCCGCGCCGCCGCGGCGCCCACGGCGACGTTGTTGAAGACGCAGAACCCCATGGCGGCGTTCGCCTCGGCGTGGTGGCCGGGCGGGCGCACCGCGCAGAAGGCGTTCCGCGCCTCGCCCCCGGCCACGGCGGCGACGGCGGCGACCAGCGCGCCGGCGGCGCGCAACGCCGCCTCGCCGGAGCCGGGCGACAAGCTAGTGTCGGGGTCGAGCGCGACGCGGCCGCGCTCAGGCACGGCAGCCAGCACCGCCTCCACATAGGCGCGATCATGCACCGCCGCGATGTCGTCCACGGTCGCGCGCGGCGCCTCGCGCCGGCCGAGGCCGGCGAATTTCGGAGCGTCGAGGGCGGCGAGGATCGCCTGCAGCCGCTCCGGCCGTTCGGGGTGGCCCGGCCCCATGTCATGGGCGAGGCAGGCGGGGTGTGTAAACAGGAGGGTGGTCACTGCCCGGCCGATGTATCATGGGGCGCGCCCTGGGAGCCAGAGCGAAGGTCTAGGGAACCGGGAGTGCCGATCATGATCTTCCGCCAGATGCACGACGCCGTTTCCGGCACCTACACCTACCTGCTTGCCGCCCGGCGCGGCGGCGAGGCGCTCATCATCGATCCGGTGCTCGACAAGGTCGACCGCTACCTCCAGCTCCTGAAGGAGCTCGACCTCACGCTCATCAAGGCGATCGACACCCACGTGCACGCCGATCACGTGACGGGGCTGGGCGCGCTCAGGGACCGCACGCACTGCATCACGGTGATGGGCGAGCAGAGCCACGTCGACGTGGTCTCGATGCGGGTCGCCGACGGCGACCCGGTGGAGGTCGCGGGCGTCGGCCTCAAGGCGCTCCATACCCCGGGCCATACCGACGATTCCTATTGCTTCCTGATGGACGACCGCGTCTTCACCGGCGACACGCTGCTGATCCGCGGCACCGGGCGCACCGATTTCCAGAACGGCGATCCGGCGGCGCAGTACCATTCGATCTTCGGCAAGCTGTTGCGGCTACCCGACGAGACGCTGGTCTATCCCGCGCACGACTACAAGGGCGACACGGTCAGCACGATAGGCGAGGAGCGGGCGTTCAACCCGCGCCTGCAGGTCACATCGGTCGAGCAGTACGTGGCGATCATGAACGGTCTCGACCTGCCCAATCCCAAGATGATGGACGTGGCGGTGCCGGCCAACATGCGCATCGGCCTCTCGCAAGCCGAGATCGCCGCCCGCGGCTGGGCGGTGAGCGCCGAGGATGCGAAACGCCTGCTCGGCAGGCCGGACGCGACGCTCATCGACCTGCGCGAGGAGGGCGAGCGGCGGAAGCACGGAGTCATCCCGGGCTCGCTGCACCTGCCCTATCCCGACTTGGCGCGCAACGTCGGCGAGGGCGGCATCCTGCACGAGCTAGCCGCCGCGACCGGCAAGCGCCTGGTGTTCTACTGCGCCTTCGGCGAACGCTCGGCGATGGCGGTCAAGGCCGCCCAGGACGCCGGGATCGACGCCGCCTGCCACCTGCAGGGCGGCATCGACGCCTGGAAGAAGGCCGGCGGCGAATTGACGCGCTAGGCCCCGCGCCGAAGCGCCACGACCTGGGCGTAGAGCACGCCGGCCACGATGACGACGCCGCCGACGAGCTGGGAGGGCGTCGGCTGGGCGCCGATCCAGAACGTGGCGAAGACGGCCGCCACCGGCACCAGGTTGCCGTACATGGACGCCACGACGACGCCGACGCGGCTCACTCCGTAGTGCCACAGGAAGTTGCCGAAGGCGATCGGCATGGCGCCGGCGTAAAGCAATAGCAGCACGGAGGTCGCCGAGAAGTCGACGCTGAGCGGGGCCACTCCGCTTGCCGCGGCGAGCGCCAGGAACGGCAGCAGGCAGATGGCGCCGGTAAGCGTGGTGAGCGCCGTGATCTCGAGCTGGGAGCAGCCACGGAGCCAGCGTTGGGCGATGACCGAGAACCAGATCCAGGTCACGTTGGCCAGCACGATCAGCAGCTCGCCGCCGCGAAACTCCGCCGCCGCGCCGCCGCCGCCGAAGATGGCGGCCATGCCGCCCGCCACCGACAGCGCGGCGCCGACGAGAAGCCCGCGGGCGAGCGGCATGCGGAACAGGAGCCGCGCCACGAGCGCGGAGGAAATCGGGTTGGTGGCGGAGACGATCGCCGCCGAAACGCCGCTGGAGTAGAAGATCGCCAGCGAGGTTAAGAGCGAACCCGCCGTGATGCCGACGGCGCCGAGCACGAAGATGCGGCCCCACGGCAGCCGCCGGGCCGCGGGCGGGCGGCGCTCCACCAGGGCCAGCATGAGGAACAGAACGGCCGTGCCGACGATCTGCCGCCCGATGGTCGCGGACAGCACGTCCCAGGTTTCGAGCAGGCGCTCGATGACCGGGAAGAACACGCCCCACTGCGCCGCCATGAGCAGCAGCCCGGCGTTGGCGGCCACGACCTGTCGGATCGGAGCGGGTGCCTCCATCGCTACATGCGCCGCGGCAGGAAGCGGGTCAGAGCCGCGAAACCCAAGAGAGACAGGCCGCCCACCAGGAACACGGCCGGCAGGTCGAACGCGGAGAGGATGGCCGCGAAGACGGCCGGGGGCACCAGCGCCGCGACCTGGCCGTAGGTGGAGAAGACGCCGGCCATCTCCGGGCGCTCGTAAGGGTGCACGGCGCGCAGGAACGGGATATCGCCCAGCGCGTCCAGCGCCGCCGCCGCCAACGCCGCCGCCACCAGCAGGGCCGCCGCCGCGACCGGGCGATGGGCGAGCAAGCCCGCCAGCACCGTGAGCGCGCCGCATGAGAGGAACGCTCCGCCCAGCACTCGGCGAATGGTGTAACGCCGGCCGAGCCAGCCCATCGCCGGGGTCGCTAATTGCATGGCATTGCCCGCGGACACCGCCAGCGCCGCGGCGAGTTCGCCCTCGCCCACGGTCGCCATGTAGATCGGCACATAGATGAAGAACATGCCCCACCAGGCGTTGCGGCCGAAGGCGATCAGCCAGGCGAGCCTGAGGCGCGGCTGGCGCATGAACCGGCGCACCGCGGCGGCGCCGGCCAGCGGCCGCGCCGGCGCCTGTGCTACGCGCCGGTCGTCGAGCCTGAGCCGCCGGCAGTAGAGCGTGAGCGCCAACGCGACGGCGGCGCTGAGGCCGAACGCCGCCGACGGGGCGACCGTCTCGTACAGATAGACGCCGAGGAACGGGCCCACCGTCCACGGCACCGCGCCGAGGAAAAGCTTGAGCGGTTCCGAGCGCGTGAGGTCGCGCCGGCGGATGTAGCCGAGAGTGAACAGGCTCAGCGGCACCCTGAGACAAGAGGCGCCGAACACCCGGGTCATCATGCCGGCAACCTGCCCGGCCTGGGTGACCGTGCCGAGCAGTCCGACGCCCAGCACGGCGAGCGCGCCGCCCAGCGTATAGGTGGCGCGTGGGCGCAGCCGGCGGATCAGCAGCGGCACGAGGACGGCGCTGACGATGCCCCACACTCCGATGCCGGCATAGAGGAAGCTGACATCGCGCGGATTGCCGAACAGATGGAGCGCCTGCAGCGGCACCACCGTGGCCAGCAGCGCGAAGGTCATCGATTCGAGCCCGTACAGCACGGCGAAGGCGAGCGCCCCCGGGTCGCCGAGGCGGCGGGAAACGCTGCGTTGGGCGGCCTCGCTCACGTCACATGCCGCGCGGAATCCAGCGGCACAGATAGGCCGCGGCCGCCAGCACCAGGCTCACGGCGAGGAACACCGAGCCGAGCTCGAAGACGCTCAAGAGCGCGCTGTAAAGGGCGATCGGCAGCAGCCCGGAGAGGTCGCGATACGAACTGAAGACCATCGTCATCTCCGGCCGCTCGCGCGCCCTGACGGCGCGCAAGTACGTCACCACGGCGACCGAATCGAGCGCCACGCAGCCGGCCGCCGCCAGCACCAGCAGCCCCGCCCCGACCCAGACCTGGCCGAAGGTCGCCGCCACGCCGAGCGTAGCACCGCCGCAGACGAGGAAGGCGGCAGCGAGAAAACGGCGCAGGCCGAAGCGCCGCGCGAGCCAGCCCCATATCGGGGTGAGGAACAGCATGCCGGTGCCGATCGAGATCACGAGCGCGCCCGCGGTCTCGCTCTCGCCCGCGGTCACCAGGTACACCGGCGCGTAGACGTAGAACGTGACCCACCACGCCTCGCGCGCGAAGTTGAGCGCGTAGGCGAGGGCAAGGCGCGGCTGCGCGAAGTAGCGGCGGACGTTGGCGATGGGGCTTGTCGCCACCGGCTCGTCCGCGGCCAGCGCCGGCCCGTATTCCAGCCGCATGCGCCAGAAATACGCGATCAGCAGGGCGGCGCAGGCGGCGCTCAAGGCGTAGACCGCCTCCGGCGCCACGTTGTGGTAGAGCCACACGCCGAGGAACGGCCCCAGCGTCCACGATCCCGCCGACAGGAAGGTGCGCAACGGCTCGGAGCGCGCCAGGTCGCGCTTCTTGATGTAGGCCATGATGTAGAGGTTCAGCGCATTGAGCACGCAGGCGGCGCCGAACGCGCGCAGCAGCAATGCCGTGGCAAGGCCCGCGAAGCTGCCGGTGGCGAGCGCCACGGGCACCAGGATCGCCATCGCCGCGCCCAGCGTATAGACCCAGCGCGGCCGGAAGCGGCGCACCAGCGCGGGGATGACGAGGCTGGCCAGTATCCCGGCCAGGCCGACCGCGGTGAACATGACGCTCACGTCGCGGGCGTTGCCGAGGAGGCGCAGCACCTCGAGCGGGATCACGGTGGCGAGCGAGGCCCGCGCCATCGAATCGACGGCGAACAGCATGGCGAAGCTGAACGCGCCCGGGGCCACGAAATGCCGGGTCCAGGCCGGCGCGAGCAGGGACATGGGATGGGGTCCGGCGTGCTGGCGAGCTGCCGGCGCCACGGCGCCGACATCGGCCGGCAATCTATCCGGACCGCGACGCCGTGGCAATCGGCGCTCGGCAATCCTAGTGGTGCGACTCTGACAGATGATACCCCGTGCGACGCCTTTCGGTTGTCACCCCGGCCAAGCGGCACAGCCGCGCGAGCCGGGGTCCATAGCGCCGCAGGCGAGATGGACCCCGGATCTCGCTTCGCTCGTCCGGGGTGACGATGGAAAAAGGCTCGGGATTCATCTGTTAGCGTCGATCCACTACTGGCATAGATGCCGCGATTGGGGCATATGTCTACGAGGCGCCCGAACGCCGATCCCACGAAACCGGTCATCATGCCGATCGATCCAACGGACCTCTCCCGCCCGGACGCGCCCCATGTCGGTTCGTACTGGGCCGCGACGGCGGGCGAGGAGGTCGCGGGCGCCGGTCCGGTCGCCGGCGACCTCGACACCGACGTCGCGATCATCGGCGGCGGCTACACCGGCCTGTCGACCGCCTACTACTTGGCGCGCGAGTTCGGCGTCGCGGCGCTGGTGCTGGAGGCGAACCGCATCGGCTGGGGATGCAGCGGGCGCAACGGCGGCATGTGCACGATCGGCGTCGGCAAGGAGGATCCCGGCGCCTGGGTCGAGCGTTGGGGAGCCGAGCGCGCGAAGGCCGTGTTCGAGCAGGGCCGCGCGGCGGTGCGCATGGTGCGCGACATCATCGACCGCGAGGGCATCGACGGCGAAATGACGCCCGAGGGCGCGCTCGAGATCGCCCACAAGCCGAACCGGATGGCAGGACTCGCGGCGCGCCAGAAGCGGCGCCGAGAGACCTTCGGCCAGGAGCTGCGCCTCGTTGGCCGCGACGAGTTGGCGCGGGAATATTTGGCGAGCCGCGAGGCGCATGGCGCGCTGTTGTACCCCGAGGGCTTCGGTCTGCACGCCCTCAAATACGCGCGCGGATTGGCGCGCGCCGCGCAGCGCCACGGCGCCGTCCTCAACGGCGGTTCTCCCGTCGTGGACTGGCGGC
>CAYPKW010000026.1:10251-34815 GCA_964411425.1 uncultured Rhodospirillaceae bacterium | reverse complement strand
CCGGGACCCATCATGCCGGGACCCATCATGCCGGGACCCATCATGCCGGGACCCATGCCCGGGCAGCTGCCGTAGCCCCACCCCCAGCCGTGACCGGGTCCCTGATAGCCGTGCGCCAGGGCCGGTGCGCCAGTTCCGAGCGCGAGGGCGGCAACCGCCACCGCAGCCAGCATCCGAATTGTCCTGTTCATCGAGAGACTTCCTTGCGTTGTCCGCCCGCTTGGTTAGGCGCTTCGCGCCAGCTTCTTATTGATCCAGGTCAACCCGGCCGCTTGTCTTGCAATTCGGGCCGCGAGCGCGCCGTTCGCGTCGTTGACACGGTTCCGTCATGCCCATAAGGTGCGCGCGCAACATGAGGGGAATGACGGTTTTGGGCGCCCGCCGAGGCTTGGCTTCGCACTTGCGAACGGTGCCCCCCGGCGCCGCCCGGGAGGGGCGATGAAGGTCCTCGTCGCGGTCAAGCGCGTCGTCGACGCCAACGTCAAGGTGAGGGTGAAGCCCGACGGCACCGGCGTCGAAACCGCCAACGTCAAGATGGCGATCAACCCGTTCTGCGAGATCGGCGTCGAGGAGGCGATCCGCCTACGCGAGGCCGGCAAGGCCACCGAGGTGGTCGCGGTGTCCTGCGGTCCCGCCCAGTGCCAGGAGACCATCCGCACCGCGCTCGCCATGGGCGCCGACCGCGGCGTGCACGTGGCAAGCGACCTGGAGCTACAGCCGCTCGCCGTCGCCAAGCTGCTCAAGGCGGTGGTGGAGAGGGAGCGGCCCCAGCTCGTCATCCTCGGCAAGCAGGCGATCGACGACGACTGCAACCAGACCGGCCAGATGCTGGCGGCGCTGCTGGGCTGGCCGCAGGGCACGTTCGCTTCGAAGATCGCGCCGGCCGAAGGTAGGATCGAGGTGACGCGCGAGGTAGACGCCGGGCTCGAGAACGTGTCCCTCAACCTGCCGGCGGTCATCACCACCGATCTGCGCCTCAACGAGCCGCGCTATGCCTCGCTGCCCAACATCATGAAGGCGAAGAAGAAGCCCATCGAGGCGTTGACCCCGGAGCAGCTCGGCGTCGACGCCCGCCCCCGCCTCAAGACCCTGAAGGTGGTCGAGCCGCCCAGGCGCAAATCGGGCGTCAAGGTGAAGAGTGCCGCCGAGCTCGTGGACAAGCTGCGCAACGAGGCCAAGGTGATCCGATGAACCTGGTCCTCGCCGAGCACGACAACGCCAGCCTCAAGCCGGCGACGCACCACACCGTGGCGGCGGCGGCCAAGATCGGCGGCGACATCCACGTGCTGGTGGCGGGCGAGCGTTGCCGGCCGGCGGCCGAGGCGGCGGCGAGGCTCACCGGAGTCGCCAAGGTGCTGCTGGCCGACGATGCCGCCTACGCGCACCGCCTGGCGGAAAACCTGGCGCCGCTCATCGTCAAGCTGGCGCCCGCCTACAGCCACCTGCTGGCGCCGGCGACCAGCGACGGCAAGAACGTCATGCCGCGGGTGGCGGCGCTGCTCGACGTGGCGCAGCTCTCCGACATCAGCGGCGTTCTGAGCGCCGATACCTTCGTGCGTCCGATTTACGCCGGCAACGCGCTCGCCACCGTGCAGTCGAGCGACCCCATCAAGGCGATCACGGTGCGCATCACCGCCTTCGAGGCCGTACCGGAAGGGGGCGGCGCCGCCATCGAGACGGTGCCGGGCACCGGCGATGCCGGGCTGTCGCGCTTCCTCGGCCAGGCCTTGAGCCGCACGGAGCGGCCCGAGCTCACCTCGGCGCGCGTCGTGGTGTCGGGCGGGCGCGGCATGCAGAGCAGAGACAACTTTCCCATGCTGGAGAAGCTCGCCGACAAGCTCGGCGGCGCGGTCGGCGCCAGCCGCGCCGCGGTCGACGCCGGCTTCGTGCCGAACGACTACCAGGTCGGCCAGACCGGTAAGATCGTGGCGCCCGAGCTGTACATCGCGGTCGGCATCTCGGGCGCCATCCAGCACTTGGCCGGCATGAAGGACAGCAAGGTCATCGTCGCCATCAACAAGGACGAGGAGGCGCCCATCTTCCAGGTGGCCGACTACGGCCTGGTGGCCGATCTGTTCCAGGCGGTGCCGGAGCTGAGCGCCCTGCTCGACAAGGGGCGGGGCTAGGTACCCGTGACCCCGTTCCCCCTCATCCGCACCGTGGGCATCGTCGGCGCCGGCCAGATGGGCTGCGGCATCGCCCATGTGTGCGCCCTCAAGGGCTACGCCGTGCGGCTCGCCGACGTGGACGAGGGCCAGATCGGGAAGGCGCTCACCACCATCGGGCAGAACATTGGCCGGCAGGTGAAGCGCGGCCTCGTCTCCGAGGCCGACCGAGAGGCCGCCCTGCGGCGCATCGCCACCGGCACCGACTACGCCATGTTCAAGGACTGCGACGTGGTGATCGAGACGGCGACCGAGAACGAGGCGATCAAGAAGTCGATCCTGAAGCAGCTTTGCCCGATCCTGAAGCCCGAGGCCATCATCGCCACCAACACCTCCTCGATCTCCGTCACGCGGCTGGCCACCGCCACCGACCGGCCGGCCAAGTTCATCGGCATGCACTTCATGAACCCGGTGCCGCTGATGGAGCTGGTGGAAATCATCCGCGGCCTCGCCACCGACGACGCCACCTACGGCGCCATCCGCGAGTTGGCCGAGAAGCTCGGCAAGACCACGGCCTCGGCCGAGGATTTCCCCGCCTTCATCGTCAACCGCATCCTGCTGCCCATGATCAACGAGGCGGTTTACACGCTCTATGAGGGCGTCGGCTCGGTCGAGGCGATCGACACCGCCATGCGATTGGGCGCGCACCATCCCATGGGCCCCTTGGAGCTGGCCGACTTCATCGGCCTCGACGTCTGCCTCGCGGTCATGCAGGTGCTGTACGAGGGCCTCGCCGACAGCAAGTACCGGCCCTGCCCGCTCTTGGTGAAGTACGTCGAGGCCGGCTGGATCGGCAAGAAGGCCGGGCGCGGGTTCTACGACTACTCGGGCGAGAAGCCGGTGCCGACGCGGTGAGGCGGCTCCCGAATCCCGACCCATCAACAGGCGATGGTTACGGGGACACAATACTTATTTAGCGTTTCGGTTCGGGTCCGTTGAGTCTCGATTAAGTATTGTGTCCCCGTAACCCTAACCCAACCGTCCCCGTAACCGGGCGTGGCTCATGGTCACGCCCAAGACGGCCGCGACGATGACGCCGCCGCCGAGGAACGCGGCGGCGCTCGGCCGCTCGCCGGCGCCGACCCAGGCCCACAGCGGGTTCAACACCACGTCGAGCATGGCCAGCAGCGCCAGCTGCACGGCCGGCACGTAGCGCGCGCCGCGCGCGTACAGCACCAGCGGCGCCGCCAGTTGCACCGCGCCCATCAGTGCCAGCAGGAGGAGGTCGCGCGTCTCGGGCACCCGGAACCCGCCGATCGCCCCGGCGATGAGGCAGGTGGCGACGGCGCCGAGGCAGATCGCCGGCACCATGTCGGCGGCGCGGAACTTGCGCAACACGACGGTCTGCCCGGCGAAGAACAAAGCGACCGCGAGCGCGATCGCATTGCCGAGCTGGCCGCCGGCGCCGAGGTCCTGGCGGAAGATGACGAAGACGCCGGCGAGCGCCGCCAAGGCGGCGACCCAGGAGACGGAGCCGGCCCGCTCGCCGGCGAAGAGACGGGCGAGCACGGCGGCGAAGATCGGCGTCGTGGCGCCGATGCAGGCGACGTTGGCGACGCTGGTGAGGGTGAGGGAGATGACGTAGAGGGGCGAGCCCACCGCGAAGAACCCGGCGGAGGCGAGGAGCGCCCCCGGCGCCAGCGCCGTAAACCGACCGAGGACGCCCCGCCCGTAAGTTGCGGCGAGGAACAGGAACAGCGTCAGCGCGGTCGAGCCGGCGCGAAAGCTCGCGATCTGCCACATGTCCGAGGTCAGCGTGAGCCGCACGAAGATGCCGGACAGACTCCACAACAGGGTGGCGAGAAGGACCAGCAGCACGCCCTTCAGGTACTGCCGATCGGCCGCCAGGCGGTGGAGCATGGACCTTCATCTCTCGTCGGGCTGCCCGGCGCCAGCATAACAGAACGGCGCATCGGGCGCTGGCCGCGGCGGCTCGATCGGGGTAAATTCGCCGACCGCGACGAGAATGACACGAAGTGAGAGTGACGCTCTTGAGCAAGCGCAAGCCTTCCGGGCCGGCCGCGCCCCTGGCCCGGGCCAATCCGCTGTGGGGCGGCCGCTTCGCCGGCGGCCCGGCGGCGGCCATGGAGCGCATCAACGCCTCGATCGACGTCGACCGGCGCCTCTATGCCCAGGACATCGCCGCCTCGAAGGCGCACGCCGCCATGCTGGTGCGCCAGGGCATCATCGGTGAAGCCGACGGCAACGCGATCCAGGCCGGGCTGGATGCGGTCCGGCGCGAGATCGAGAACGGCAGCTTCGTGTTCCGCCGCGAGCTCGAGGACATCCACATGAACGTCGAGGCGCGGTTGCAGCAACTGATCGGCGATCCGGCGGGGCGGCTCCATACCGCGCGCTCGCGCAATGACCAGGTGGCGACCGACTTCCGGCTGTGGGTGCGCGAGGCGATCGACGCGGTCTCCGCCCGGATCGAGGACCTGACCGGAGCGCTGCTCGACCGGGCCGAGGAGCACGCCGGCACGGCGATGCCGGGGCTGACGCATATGCAGCCGGCGCAACCGGTCACCTTCGGCCACCATTTGATGGCCTATGTCGAGATGCTGCGGCGCGACCGCGGGCGTTTCGCCGACTGCCGCCGGCGCCTCAACGAATGCCCGCTGGGGGCGGCGGCGCTCGCGGGTACCTCGTTTCCCATCGACCGCAAGGCGACCGCCAAGGCGTTGGGTTTCGACCGCCCGGCGGCCAATTCCATGGACGCCGTTTCCGACCGCGACTTCGCGCTGGAGTTCCTGGCGGCCGGCGCCATCCTCGCCGTGCATCTGTCGCGCCTGGCCGAGGAGCTGGTGCTGTGGGCGAACCCCGCCTTCGGCTTCGTGGCCCTGGGGGACGCCTTCACGACCGGCAGCTCGATCATGCCGCAGAAGCGCAACCCGGACGCGGCCGAGCTGGTGCGCGCCAAGGCGGGACGGGCCATCGGCGCCCTGAACGCGCTGCTTGTCACCATGAAGGGCCTGCCGCTCGCCTACGGCAAGGACATGCAGGAGGACAAGGAGCCGACCTTCGCCGCGGCCGACGCCCTCTTGCTGTCGCTGGAGGCCATGGCCGGCATGGTGCGCGACATGACGGCCGACGCCGGCGCCATGCGCGCCGCGGCAGGGCACGGATTCCTCACCGCCACGGACCTCGCCGACTGGCTCGTGCGCGAGGCCGGGCTGCCGTTCCGCGAGGCGCACCGCGCGGTCGGCCTCTTAGTGCGGCTGGCGGAGAAGAAGGGCTGCGATCTCGCGCACCTGCCGCTGGCCGACATGCGGAAGATAGAGCCCGGCATCGACGAGAGGGTGTACGATGCGCTCGACATCGACCGGTCGCTCGCCAGCCGCCGCAGCTTCGGCGGCACGGCGCCCGGCAACGTGCGGCGCGCCGTGGCGGTCGCCCGCAAGGCCTTGCTGCGAGGTGCAAGATGAGGACCATCGGTTACCGTCGCCGACTAGGCTTGTTGGCCGCCATGGTGGCGGTGCTCGCCATGCTGGCGGCCTGCGGCAAGGCCGGCAGGCTGGAGCTGCCCGAGGGCGAGGAAGACCAGTTCCCGCACCAATATCCGAGCCCGGACGAAATATGATACGAAGGGCCGAGGACGGCGACCCCTTGCCTCGTGCTTCGAGACGCCGGCTTCGCCGGCTCCTCAGCATGAGGCAAGGGGTTGTTTGTTGTGAACAAACCCTCGTCCTGAGGAGCGCCCGAAGGGCGCGTCTCGAAGGACGGGCTACGAGTCGATCTAAGAAGCTCTTGGTATGAGCCATTTCGCGTACCGCGGCGGCCGCCTGATGGCGGAGGAGGTGCCGCTGGCCCGCGTCGCGGCCGAGGTCGGCACGCCGTTCTACTGTTATTCCAGTGCCGCGCTCGTAGGGCGCTACGACGCCTTCGCCGCCGCCTTCGCCGACCGCGACGCCACCGTCTGCTACGCGGTCAAGGCGAACGGCAACCAAGCAGTCATCGCGACACTGGCCGCCCGCGGCGCCGGCGCCGACGTGGTCTCGTTGGGCGAGCTCAAGCGGGCGCTCAGGGCCGGCGTGCCGGCGGGAAAGATCGTGTTCGCCGGGGTCGGCAAGACGCCGTTCGAGTTGGCGGCCGGCCTCGAGGCCGGCATCCTCCAGTTCAACGTCGAGTCGCTGCCGGAGTTGGAGCAACTCAACCAGGCGGCGCTCGCCAAGGGCGTGCTGGCACCGGTGGCGGTGCGCATCAACCCCGACGTGGACGCGCTGACCCACGCCAAGATCGCGACCGGCAGGTCGGAGAACAAGTTCGGCATCGACCTCGAACACGCGCCCGCGGCCTACCGCGCGGCGGCCGCCATGCCGGGCATCGAGATCGTCGGCATCGCCGTCCACATCGGCTCGCAGGTGACCGATCTGGCGCCCTTCCGCAGCGCGTTTTCGCGGGTCGCGGCGTTGGCGCAGCGCCTTCTTCAGGAGGGGCACAGGATCCGCCGGATCGACCTCGGCGGCGGTCTCGCCATCGCGTACCGGGGCGAGCCCGCGCCCACCGTCGAGGCGTACGCGGCGCTGGTGAAAGAGGCGACCGCCGCCCTCGACTGCACGCTGCAATTCGAGCCGGGGCGCTGCATCGTCGCCGATGCGGGCGTGCTGGTGACGCGGGTGCTGTACGTGAAGGACGGGTCGAGCCGGCGCTTCGTCGTCGTCGATGCGGCGATGAACGATTTCCTGCGCCCGGCGCTGTACGACGCCTACCACGCCATCCTGCCGGTGACCCAACCGGCCTCGGGCGCGCCGGTGCGCCCGGTCGACGTGGTGGGCCCGGTATGCGAGACGGCCGACAGTTTCGCCGCGCAGCGCCCGCTGCCGCCGATCGAGGCGGGCGACCTGCTCGCGATCTGCTCGGCGGGCGCCTACGGGGCGGTCATGTCCTCGGCCTACAACGGCCGGGCGCCGGCGGCCGAGACGATGGTGCGCGGCACCAATTACGCGGTGGTGCGCCCGCGCGCCGAACTGGACGCCATGATCGACGAGGACCGCCTGCCGGAATGGCTCACCGGGCGGCGCTCCATCGGCGCGGCGTAGGCGCATGACCGAACCGGCGCAGCGGCACGGCCATGGCGCGCGCGCGCGGCTGCCGCGGGTTCGCCTGCGGCTGGCGCGTTGGGCGCTCATCTGGGAGCGGCTGTGGCCGGCCCTGTGGCCGGCCACGCTGGTGACGGGCGCGTTCGTGGCGCTGGCATTGTCGGACTTGCTGCCGCTGCTGCCCGGCTGGCTGCATCTGGCGCTGCTGATCGGCTTCGCGGCCGCGCTCGTCGTCGGGTTCCTCGGCGGCGTCGCCGAGTACCGTCCGCCCGACATGACGGCGGCGCGCCGGCGCCTGGAGACGGATAGCGGGATTCCACATCGGCCGCTCACGGCGCTCACCGACCGGCTCGCCGGCGGGCGCGGTTCGCCGGCGGCGGCCGCGCTCTGGCAGGCTCATCTGCGGCGCGTGGCGGCGGGAATGCGGCGCCTGCGCGTCGGCTTGCCCCGGGCGGGGCTGGCCGCGCGCGACCCGCTGGCGCTGCGGGCACTCATCGCGATGTTGTTGGTCATCGGCGCGGTGGCCGCCCGCGAGGACGCGGGCGACCGCCTGTGGCGCGCGCTCAGGCCGGACTTGAGCGGGCTCGCCGGGGCGCCCGCGGCCCGGCTCGACCTGTGGATCACGCCGCCCTCCTATACCGGCGCGGCGCCGATCTTCATCGGCGCCGACGGTGCCCCCGTAACCGAGATCACCACCGCGGAGGGCAGCGCCGTGCTGGCCCAGGTGACCGGCGGGCGCGGGCAGCCCGCGCTCCACGTCGGGCGGACCCGCACGCCCTTCGCCGAGATCGACCCCGGCACGTATCGGGTGCAGACGACGATCGAGGCCGGGGAGGAACTGCGGGTCGAGCAGGGCGGCCGCGAGCTCGGCCGCTGGCCGCTCACGGTGCTGGCGGATCTGGGCCCCCAGGTGGAGTTCGCACGGGCGCCGGCGCCGACCGAGTACGGGGTGCTGCGCATCGACTACCGGGCGCGCGACGATTTCGGCGTCGAGGGCGTGCGCGCCGTCATTCGCCGCGCCGACGGCTTGACCGGCCCCGGCGACATCGCGGCCATCGAGCTGGCGCTGCCGCCGCCCCATCCCGACGCCAAGGCCGGCGGCGGCGTCGGCTTCCACGATCTGACGCCGCACCCGTGGGCGGGCATCCCGGTGCAGATCACGCTGGAGGCGATCGACGCCTTGGATCAGGTCGGCGCCAGCGAGGCGGCGGTCATGACGCTGCCGGAGCGCGTGTTCAATCACCCGGTGGCGCGCGCCATCGTCGAGCAGCGCCGGCATCTTACTCTGGCGCCCGGCAACCGGCTGCCGGTGGTGCGCGCGCTCAACCGGATCGCCGCCGACACCGGCGCCTATGACGGCGACTTCGTGGTGGCACTCGCGCTTCGCGTCGCCGCCCGGCGCCTCATCGACGACGCGCTGCCGCGGGTCATCGGCGAGGTGCAGAGCCTGCTGTGGGACACGGCGCTCAGGGTCGAGGAGGGCGAGCTCGCCATCCTGGCGCAGCGCCTGCGCGAGGCGCAGCAGGCGCTACAGGACGCGCTCGCGGGCGACGCCACCGACGAGGAGATCCGCCGGCTCATGGATCAGCTCCAGCAGCTCATGAGCCAGTACCTCGACGAGCTGATCCGGCAGGCCGAGCGCCAGGCGGAAGAGGGCGAGATGCAGCCGCTCAACCCGAGCGCCATGCAGCTCGAGCGCCAGGACCTGCAACGGCTGTTGGACCGGGCGCGCGAACTGGCCGAGGTCGGCGCCCGCGACGCCGCGCGCGAACTGCTGGCGCGGTTGCAGGAGATGCTGGAAAACCTCCAGACGGCGCTGCAAAGCGGCGAGCGCGGCGACGCCGAGGCCATGCAGATGCTGCGCGACCTCGACGCGCTGACCGGGCGCCAGCAGGAGTTGCTCGAGCGCAGCTTCCGCCAGTCGCAGCAGATGCCCTCGGACGGCGGCTTCGACACCGGCGAGGACGCCGCCCGGCAGGAGTTGCTGCGCCGCGGTCTGGGCGAGCTGATGCGCCGATTCGGCGAGGCGACCGGCGACATTCCGATGCCGCTCGGCCGCGCCGAGCGGGCGATGCGGGACGCGGTCGAGGCGCTCGAGCGGGGCGAGCCGGGAACGGCGGTCGATCCGCAGTCGCAGGCGCTGGCCGAGCTGCAGCAGGGTGCCCGCGAAATGCTCGACAAGCTGCTGCAGCGGCTCGGCCGGGACAGCGGCCAAGATGTCGGCGTGGACCGCTTCGGCCGGCTGCGCGACCCGCTCGGGCGCGACGAGCGCGGCATGGGCGTCATGGACACCGGCGACGTGAAGATACCGGAGCAGGGCGACGTGCAGCGCGCCCGTCAGATTCTCGACGAGTTGCGCCGGCGTCTGGGCGAACGACAGCGCCCGAAGCCCGAGCGCGACTACATCGAGCGCCTGCTGCCGAAGTTCTAACGCCAGCAGGTTGTTGAAAAATACCCAGAAATGTGTCGCGCCTCGTCCTTCGACAGGCTCAGGACGAGGCTCTACCGTTGCCAACGCTCATCCTCACACTGAGCTTCCTCATTCCGAGCCTGTCGAGGGACGAAGTGGGAGGATGAGCGGATCGATTTTTCAGCAATCTGCTAGTTCGGCCGGCCGCGCCTGCGGCCGTCGGCGAGCGTCTCGCGCACGACGGCCGCGATCTCCTTCAAGGTGAACGGTTTCGCCACCACCCGGCGGATCAGCGTGTCGAGGTTGTAGGCGCGCTGACGCTCGGCGGCATAGCCGCTCATCAGCACGATCGGCAGATCGGGGTGCGTCTTCGCCACCTTGAGCGACAGCGCGATGCCGTCGAGGCCCGGCATGACGATGTCGGTCAACAGCAGATCGTACCGACCGGCGCCGAGCTCGGCCAAGGCCGCGCTGCCGTCCGCCACGGACGTCACCTCATGCCCCTGGCGCTCCAGCGCGCGAGCCACGAACTCGCGCACCGCGCCATCGTCTTCCGCCACCAGAATGCGCGGCATCGATGCTGCTCTCCATGCTTCGCGGCCGAAGCAACATTGAATACCACAATGTGCGGATTCACGTGTTAACGCGCGTAAACCATAACGCGCCGGCCGCGGCGCTCTGGGGCCGTTCGCCTAGAGCCCGATTCAGAGCAAGATTCACGTTTCCGATTGGATCGGTTCGATTCAATCTGAAACGATCTTGCTCTGGTCGCCCTCAACGAAGGTGATGGACAGCCGCTTCGCGTCCTTCGGCGGATTCTTGGTCGCGGTGCGAAACGCCAGCGTCTCGCCCGCCGCGATCGTTGCCTGTTCGAGCTTGAAGTTCCATTCGGCGAGCCACTGGTTCCGGTCGTTGCGGAGCGTCGCCCGCAGCATGGGCAGCGGCAGCGCCAGCGCGGTCCGGTTGGCGATCCGGCCGTCGATGGTCATGACGGTGTCGCCCTCGGCCTGGCGCAGCACGAAGGTGACGTTGCCGAGGTCGAGCCCGGCGCCGATCGCAGTCGCCCGGATACCGACCATGTCGTAAAGCTGCTTCGCCTCGGGCCAGGCGGCGACGACGCGCTCGCGCCCGACATAAGCAATGGCGAGCGCGAGCCCCAAGGCGAGGCCGGCCAGGACGAGGCCGCCGGCCCGGCCAGCGCCGCCGGCGGCGGGATGCCGATGCGCCATCAGCCCCGGGCGCCGCCGCGTGGGCGGGGCGGGCGCCTTCACGTCGATCTGACGCGGCATGTCCGCGGGCGGCATCTGCAGCCACGAGTGCCCGCACTTGGCGCATCGCACCATCCGCCCGCCGGCGCCCAGCGCCGTCGGGTCGGCCGCGTAGCGTGTCGAACAGGCGGGGCAGGTGAGGATCATGGGCCCGGGAGTGCCGACGAAGGGTGCGCTAGGTATAGGTAGTCCGCGAAATCGGCGCAAGCCGCCGGCGCTCCTCCGCACGCCCTGGTCACACCGGCAAAACGCGGCTAGGTTGCGCCGGCCACCCCCTTGGCAAGGCTGGGGACGGACCCGTGGTCGTGTTCGAGGACGTGGGCCTGCGCTACGGCAGCGGCCCGCGTATCCTGCGCAACCTATCGTTCTCCTTGCCCGCCGGCTCGTTCCATTTCCTGGTGGGCCCGAGCGGCGCCGGCAAGTCGTCGCTGCTGAGCCTGATCTATCTCGGCGTGGCGCCGGACAGCGGCCGCATCGCGCTGTTCGATCGCGACGTGAGCACGCTCAGGCGGCGCGACCTGCCGGCCCTGCGCCGGCGCATCGGCGTCGTGTTCCAGGATTTCCGGCTGCTCGAGCACCTGAGCGTCATGGACAACGTGGCGCTGCCGCTGCGCGTGGCCGGCCGGCCGGAATCCCAGCTGCGCCAGCAGGCGGCCGAGCTCTTGACCTGGGTCGGTCTGGCCGACCACATGGACGCCCTGCCGGCCACGCTGTCGGGCGGCCAACAGCAGCGCGTCGCCATCGTCCGCGCGGTGATCGCGCGCCCGGACCTGCTGCTCGCCGACGAACCCACCGGCAACGTCGACGACGTCATCGCCGTGCGGCTGCTGTATCTTTTCCAGGAGCTGCACAAGCTGGGCACCACCGTGGTCATCGCCACCCATAACGAGACGCTGGCCGGCCGCTTCGATCGCCCGCAGTTGCGCGTCGCCGACGGCACGCTGCGCGCCGCCGGCGCCAAGGCCTGACATGGCAGCGTTCCGCAGCGACCTGCCGCTCGGGCGCGACCCCTCGGGGCGTTTTCTGTCGTGGATCGTCGGCCTCATGGTGTACTTGGCGGCCTTGGCGCTCGCCGGGGCGATGGCGGCCGAGCGGCTCATGCAGCGCTGGCACGCCGATCTTTCCGGCAGCTTCACCGTGCAGTTGCCGCCGCCCGAGGACGCCGGCGAGCGAGAACTGGCGATCGACCGCGCGTTGCGGGTGCTGACCGAGACGCCCGGCGTGGCCGGCGCCGAGGTGCTGGACGAAGCCGAGATGCGGCGCCTGATCGAGCCGTGGCTGGGGCCGGCCGCGATCGGCCCCGAACTGCCGATCCCGGTCCTCATCGCCGTCGTCCTGCGGCCCGAACCGCCAGTGGCGCCGGAAGAGCTCGGCCGGCGCCTCGCCGCCGCCGTGCCGGGCGCGCTCGTCGACGATCATCGCGCTTGGCTCGACGGCGTCGGCACGCTGGCGCGCTCGGTGCAACTGGTCGCCGCCGCCGTCGTGGCGCTGGTGGCGCTCGCCGCCATCGCCACCGTCGTGTTCGCCACGCGCACCGGCCTCGCCATTCACCGCCGCGTGGTCGATCTCCTGCATCTCGTCGGCGCCCAGGACGCGTATATCGCCCGCCAGTTCCAGACGCAGGCGCTCAGGCTCGGCCTCGTCGGCGGCGTGCTCGGGCTGGCGCTCGCCGCCATCACGCTCGGCGCCGTCGAGGTTGTCATCGGCCGCCTCGACCGGCTGCTGCTGGCGCCCCTCTCGCTCGACCCGGCGGAGTGGTTGGCGCTCGGCCTGCTGCCGCCGGCGGCCGGCGCGATCGCCATGCTGACGGCGCGCATCACGGTGCTGCGCGCGCTGGGCAAGGTGCTGTGACATGCGCCGCAAGCGCATCTACGGGCGCCGACGCGGCCCAAGCTGGTGGCAGCGCCTCGTCGGCGCGGCGGCGGTGCTGGGGTTCCTGTGGCTCGCCGGCCTCGCCGGCTTCATCGCCGCCTTGCCCACCGCCGCCGACGACCCGGAGGCCTCGACCGACGCCATCGTGGTGCTGACGGGCGGCAGCGACCGGCTGGCGGAGGGTCTGCGCCTGCTGGCCGAAGGCCGGGCGCGGAAGCTGCTCGTCTCCGGCGTGCCCGAGGGCATCGAGCTCGCCGACCTCGTCGCCGGCCTGCCCGACGACACCGGGGCGCCGGAGCCGGCTGAGTTCGCCTGCTGCGTGGCGCTCGGCCACGCCGCCGACAACACCGCCGGCAACGCGCGCGAGGCCGCGCTCTGGATGGCGGGCGAAGGGTTCGGGTCGCTCCGTCTCGTCACCGCCGATTACCACATGCCGAGGAGCCGGCTCGAGTTCCGCCGCGCCATGCCGGGCGCCGTCATCCTGGGCCACGCGGTCTACCCCGCGGAGTCGCTGCGCAGCGGCTGGTGGCACCGCCCGGCCACCCTCGGCCTCATCGTGCGCGAGTACGGCAAATACCTGCTGGCGTTGCTGCGCGCGCCGCTGGGCGAGGCCGAGACGGCGCCCGCCGCCACATGACACTGCTGCGCTCGCTCGCCTTCAACCTGCTGTTCTGCCTGTGGGCCGCGCTCGCGCAACTGGCCGGTCTCCCTTGCCTCTTGCTGCCGGCGCGGACCGTCTATCGGGCCGGCGCGCTGTGGGTGCGGGGCGTCTTCGCCCTGCTCGCCATCGCCGGCATTGGATACCGCGTGCGGGGGCTCGAGCACCGTATGCCCGGGCCGGCGATCTACGCGGCGAAGCACCAGTCCGCCTGGGACACCATGGTGTTCGCGCTGCTCTTGGACCGGCCGGCCATGGTGGTGAAGCAGGAGCTGATGTGGCTGCCGGTTTTCGGCTGGTACTTGCGGCGCGCCGGGATGATCCCCGTCGATCGCGCCGCCGGGGCGAAGGCGCTGCGCCGCATGACGGCCGCCGCCGAGCGGGTCGTGGCTCAAGGCCGCCCGATCGTCATATACCCGGAAGGCACCCGGGCGGCGCCGGGCGAGCGCCTCCCTTACCGCCCCGGCGTGGCGGCGCTCTATCGGCGGCTCGGGCTGCCGGTGGTGCCCGTCGCGCTCAACTCGGGGTTGTTCTGGGGCCGGCGCAGCTTCCTGAAGCGCCCCGGCACCATCACGCTGGAGTTCCTGCCCGCCATCCCGCCGGGCTTGGAGCGCCACGCGTTCATGGAGCGCCTGGAATCCGAGATCGAAACCGCCGCCGCTCGCCTCGCCGCCGCGCCGCTTCGCGTTTGAGCGTTTCTGGCACAAAACAAGAACATTTCCTTGACCAAGGGCCGCCGCGAGCATAAACTGGGCCGTTGTTGTCCCATCGCCGGATCGAACCGCCTCTCATGCCGCAGGTCTCCGCCATCTCCCAGCAGGTCTGGGACATGAAATACCGGCTCCGGGGGCCGGACGGCGCCGCCATCGACAAGACCATCGAGGACACTTGGCGCCGGGTGGCCCACGCGCTGGCGGCGCCGGAAGCGGATGCCGCGCTCTGGGCCGAACGTTTCTACAGCGCCCTCGATGGGTTCAAGTTCCTGCCCGGGGGGCGGGTGCTGGCCGGCGCCGGGGCCGGTCGCAGCGTCACGCTGTTCAACTGCTTCGTCATGGGGACCATCCCCGACGACATGAGCGGCATCTTCGAGCAGTTGCGCGAGGCGGCGCTCACCATGCAGCAGGGCGGCGGCATCGGGTACGATTTTTCCACGCTGCGGCCCCGGGGAGCGCCGGTGAAGGGCGTCGGAGCGGACGCCTCCGGCCCGCTCTCCTTCATGGACGTGTGGGACGCCATGTGCCGCACCATCATGAGCGCCGGCTATCGGCGCGGCGCCATGATGGCGACGCTCGCCTGCGACCACCCCGACATCGAGGCCTTCATCGAAGCCAAGCGCGAGCCGGGGCGGCTTCGGATGTTCAACCTGTCGGTGCTCGCCACCGACGCCTTCATGACCGCGGTGAAGGAGGACGCGCCGTGGCAGCTCCAATTCGGCGGCACCGCCTTCAAGGTGGTGCGGGCGCGCGAGCTGTGGGACAGGATCATGCGCGCCACCTACGCCTACGCCGAGCCGGGCGTCATCTTCATCGACCGCATCAACCGGCGCAACAACCTCCACTACTGCGAGACCATCAGCGCCACCAATCCGTGCGGCGAGGAGCCGCTGCCGCCCTATGGCGCGTGTCTTCTCGGCTCGCTCAACCTGGCGGCGCTGGTGCGGGAGCCGTTCACCGAGCGCGCCGGCCTCGACATGGTGGAGCTCGAGCGCCTGGTGCCATTGGCCGTGCGCATGCTCGACAACGCCATCGACGTGTCGCGCTTTCCGCTGCCGCGGCAGGAGGCCGAGGCGAGGGCGAAGCGGCGCATGGGCCTCGGCGTCACCGGGCTTGCCGACGCGCTCATCATGTGCCGGGCGCGCTACGGCAGCGCCGAGGCGGTGGCCTTGAGCGAACGGTGGCTGCGGGCGCTCGAGCGCGCCGCCTACCTGGCGTCCGCCGAGCTCGCGGCCGAGAAAGGCGCCTTCCCGCTGTTCGACAAGGAGCCGTACCTCGCCGGCGAGACCGTCGCCGGGCTCGACGGCGACGTGCGCGACGCCATCCGGCGGCACGCCATCCGCAACTCGCACCTCACCTCGATCGCGCCCACGGGCACCATCTCGCTCTTCGCCGACAACGTCTCGTCGGGCATCGAGCCGGTGTTCGGCTTCACCTACACCCGCAACCTGCTGCTGCCCGACGGCAGCCGCGTCCAGGAAGAAGTGACGGACTACGCCTACCGATCGTTCCGGCGCCGCAACGCCGAGGCGCCCCTGCCCGACTATTTCGTCGACGCCGAGGCGCTGGCGCCGGGCGACCACGTGGTGATGCAGGCGGCGGCCCAGAAGTATGTCGACAGCTCGATCTCCAAGACCATCAACTGCCCGGCCGACCTCTCCTTCGAGGCGTTCAGGGACGTTTATGTGCAGGCCTACGAGCTCGGCTGCAAGGGCTGCACGACCTACCGCCCCAACGTGGTGACCGGCGCGGTTCTGGAATCGAAGGCCGCGGCCGACCAGCGGGCGGCGCAGCAGGGCGAACTGCCGCTCGCTCCCCCGGCGCCGGCCCGCCCGAAGGACATCTACGAGGCGGGCGGCATCGTCTACATGACGCAGCCCCTCGGGCGGCCCGAGGCGCTCGCCGGCCAGACCTACAAGCTGCGCTGGCCGGAGAGCGAGCATGCGCTCTACATCACCCTCAACGACATCGTGCAGGACGGCCGCCGGCGCCCGTTCGAGGTGTTCATCAACTCGAAGAACATGGAGCACTACGCCTGGACGGTGGGCTTGACGCGCATGATCAGCGCCGTGTTCCGGCGCGGCGGCGACGTCTCGTTCGTGGTCGATGAACTGAAGGCCGTGTTCGACCCGCGCGGCGGCTCGTGGATGGAGGGGAAGTACGTGCCCTCGCTGCTGGCCGCCCTCGGCGAGGTGATCGAGCGCCACATGATCGCGATCGGGTTCCTGCCCGCGCCCGAGGTGCCAGAGGCCCAGCGCAAGGTGGCGAACCTGCCCGGCGAGGGCGAGGCGGGCCCGCGGCTGCCGCAGTGCCCGAAATGCGGCCAGGCCGCGATCATCCGCCAGGAGAACTGCCACCTGTGCACCGCCTGCGGCTATTCGAAGTGCGCGTGAGGTCGGAATAGGCGTCGGCTGGCCTGCCCCCGCCCGCCCCGCTTTCACCGCGCGTTAACGGCGGGCCGATAGCATGGCGCCATGCGCCGCCGCCCCGATCGCGCCCTCCTCCGATGACCCTGTCGCTCCGGCCCCGCGGCTGCCGGCACTGCGGCGAGACCGTACCCGCGTTCGAAATCCATTGCCCGGCCTGCGGGCACCTGAACGACTACGAGGATGCCGGCCCGCCCTGGGGCCTCTTCGTCACCAGCGCCGCGATGGTGGCGATCGGGCTCGTCTTCAAGGAAGACGTGCCCGCCTGGGTTTACGACTTGTTGCGCGCGATCAACGGCTATTGAGCCGCTGCCGCGCCAGGCTGAGGACGCGGTGCAGCGGGGTATCGGTTATTCCCAGCTCGTCGATGTGGGCCACCGTCTTGGCGAGGTAGTCGAGGTTGGATCCCCTGGCCCCCTCGCCGCCGAGCACGATGTCGGCGATGCGCTCCAGGGCGAGCTTGCCGGCGTAGTGAGGATGCGAGCGGTTGGCGACGTAGGCGAGCGCCCGCACCGTCCCGGCGCCGACGGCGACGGCGAGCCAGCGCGCCCGGTACACGTCGTTGATCATCTCGCGCTCGTGCAGGTAGCGCGCCACCGCTTCGGCGTCCACCGCCGCCACCAGGAACGCGCGGCCGCGACAGGCGCCGCCGCGGTCGAGGCCGAGCACCAGTCCGGGCCGCTCGCGGCTGCCCCGGTAGCGGTGCGAGTAGATGCAGAAGGCCCGGTGATAGCCCTTGAGCAGGGCCGGCTCCGCCCGCCCGTAGGGGAACCCGGGGTCCCACATCAGCGAGCCGTAGCCGAACACCCAAAAATCCTCGCCCGGCGGCGGAACTAGGCGAGGCGAGGCGGCGGACGGGGACATGGGCGGGCGTCGATCCTAGTGGATCGTCACTGACAGATGAATCCCGAGCCATTTTCCATCGTCACCCCGAACGAGCGAAGCGAGATCCGGGGTCCATCTCGCCTGTGGCGCCATGGACCCCGGCTCGCGCGGCTGTGCCGCTTGGCCGGGGTGACAACCGAAAAACGTCACACGGGGTATCATCTGTCAAAGTCGCACCACTAGGAAGAGGCCGCCGCGCGGCATCGACGGGGGCGGGCCGGCGGGGTTACATGGCGGCATGCGGGCAAGAGCGATCTTCCTCGGCGCCGCGGCGGCGGCCTTGCTCGTCGCCGGCTATGCGGTCCATTGGCACTTGGCGGCGGCGGCGCTGCAACAGGGCCTCGCCGACGCGATCGCCGCCCTGGATGCTGCCGGGTATCGGGTCGAGGGCGAGCCGGAGACGAGTGGGTTTCCATTGGCGATCGGCCTCGGCTTCGAGGCGACGGTGGCGGCGCCGGGCGGTCTCTGGGAGTGGCGCGGGCGCGCCGACTTCCGCGCGCTGCCCTGGCGGCCCGCCGTCGTGGAGATCCTGCTCGCGGGGCGCCACGAGCTTTCGCTCGGCGCCCAAAGCTTCGTAATCGACGCGGCCGAGGCACAGGCCCGCGTCGAGTTGGCCCAAGGGGCGCCTCGAAGGATGGGCGCGTTGCTTTCCGGGCTGTGGGTCGCCGGCCCGGCCGAGCCCGCATTGGGGCGCGAGATCGCCCGTCTGGAGGCGGTGGCGGAGTTGGCCCTCTGGTCGAGCGGCGATTCACTCGCCCGCTGGCGGGACCGGGGCGGCACGGTCGAGGTGAGCCGCCTTGCGTTGTCCTGGGGGCCGCTCGCGCTCGAGGGCGACGGCACGCTGGCACTCGACAGCGCCATGCGGCCGCTGGCGGCGTTCTCGGCGCGGCTTGCCGGCGGGCCCGAGACGGTGGAGCGCCTCGCCGCCGCCGGCCTCATCGCGCCCATGGACGCGCTCGGCGCGAAGATCGCGCTGGCGGCAATGACCATCGTCCCCGCCGAGGGCGGCGCCCCCTATGCGCAAGTGCCGGTCACGCTGCAGGACGGCTATCTCTACCTGGGCCCGGCGCGGCTGCTGGCGCTGCCCGGAATGGCTTGGGATTGAACCTGGATCGAGGGTAGACTCGGGCGCATGGCTCTCGCCGTCAGCACCTGGAACTATTCCCTGGCGCGGCTCGACGCCGCGCTCAATGACATCGGGGGCGATCCCGTCGACTGGGGCCAGGTCAAGATCGCCCAGCTCGACACCGGCTATACCGAGCACCCCGCCTTCGGCGACTGGCTTGCTGGCGCCGTGCCGCTGCGGGTGGCCGAGGGCGTCAACTACCTGGAGGAGGGAACGCCCCCCATCGACCCGCTTACCGGCGAGGGCCTCATCCAGACCCCCGGCCACGGCACGCGCATCGCCAGCGTGCTGTGCGCCCCCCGGCGGAGCCACCGGCAGCAGCGGCGGACTTTCACCTTCTCGGGCGCGGCACCGGGAGTTCCCGTGGTGCCTTACCGCGCGGTCGAGGACGTCGTGCTGGAGCCGCAAGCCTTCAACCGGCGCATCTGGCTCAACCTCGCCAAGGCCGTCAACGACGCCATCGGCCCCAAGGCGTGCAAGATCGTCAGCATCTCGCTCGGCGGCCCACTCTTTCCCGGGCCCGAGCTCGGGGCCGCGATCGACGCCGCCTACGAAAAGGGCGTCATCGTGCTGGCGGCGGGAGGCCAATTGATCGACCGGGTCACCTACCCCGGCAAGTTCGACCGCGTCATCGGCGTCGGCGGCCTGAAGCGGTCGGAGCGCGAGCTGCGCGTCTATAACCACTACGACGACCACAGCCACCGGATCGACGTGTGGGCGCCGGCCGATCCCATCTTCCGCGCCGACACCACGCTCGGGCGGGGCAAGGCCCCGGTGTTCGGCTGGGGCGACGGCGAGGGCACGTCCTATGCCACCGTGCACGTCGCGGCGGCGGCGGCGATGTGGCTGGTCAAGCACAAGAACGCGCTCGCCCAGTATCCGGAGTGGCGCACCGTCGAAGCGTTCCGCGACGCCTTGAGCCGCTCCTATGGGACGCTGCCCCGCCAAGCGGGGGCACCTCAGCGCCATTACACCTCGGGCACGCTGCTCGCCTACGACTTGCTGCGTACGCCGCTAGCGGGCCCGCAAACGCTCACCTACAACCCGAGGCGGGCGGAGTTGGAGGAGTGGTAAGGCCGGCGCGGCGGCCGCGCCAGCGTCAGGTCACCCGGAAATTTTGGAACTGCCAGGGGTCGGTCCAGTCGAGGCCCGGCTCGTCGAACACGCCCGAGCGGTCCTTGAGGGGCGTCCAGTCGCTCCTCGCTGCCACCACGGGGCCGAGATAGGGCCGGCAGATATCCATGACGTAGTCGTGGTCGAGGTCCTCGGGTTCGACGAGCCCGCGGTCGGGGTGCTGGATCAGCCACAGGGCGCCGGCCAGCACGGGGGCGGCGATCTGCACCGAGGTGGCGTTGAACTGGGGGCCGAGGAGCCGGCGCGCCTCGTCGATGCCGAGCTGCGAGCCGTACCACAGGGCGCCGAAGTCGCCCATGAGGAGGGCGCCCAGCTCGTCGATGCCGTCCACGATCTCCTCGCCCAGGATGCGGGCCTCCGGCTGCACCTTCCAGTTGGACATCCGCAGCTCGCGCACGCTCAAGACCGCGTCGTTGCAGGGGTGGTAGGCATAGTGCACCGTCGGCCGGTACAGGGGCCGCTGGCCATCCCACAGGGTGAAATAGTCGCTGAGCGTGACCGATTCGCCGTGCGTGATGCAGAAGCCGATCATCGGACCTCCGAGCGGCGTCCATGAGCGCACCTCTGTCGACATGCCCGGCCGGTTCAAGTAGATGGTGGAGCGCCGCCCCATCCGCTGCTCGCCGGCGTCCGCGGGCATGCGCTTCTCGTGCGTGCCCCAGCCGAGTTCGGCGGGCTGCATGCCCTCGCCGTAGAAGCCCGGCACGCTCCAGGTGTTGACGAACTCGCCCGGGCGTTTGGGCCGGTTTGCGATTTGGGTGTCGTGCTCGGCCACGTGGATCGACTTGAGGCCGAGATCGCGGGCGAGCCGGGCCCATTCCTCCTTGGTGTTTGGCTTCTGCGTGCCCTGCCTCTTGTCCTCGGCGACTTCAAGCAGCCCGACCTTCACCAGATGGCTGATCAACCCAGGGTTGGCGCCGTGGGTGAGCAGCGCCGAGGGCGAGCCCTTGGACCAGTTCCTGGCGTTCTCCAACGCCAGGTGGCGCAGGTAGTAGTTGCTCCGCTCCTCCGGCGGGATCTTCGGGTTGTCGTAGTAGTTGGCCCAGGGTTCGATGCAGGTGTCGAGGTAGAGGGCGCCGTGCGCCTGGCACCAGTTGACGAGCTCGATCGAACTCACGTTGACCGAGAGGTTGAGCACCACGTCGCCGGCGCCGACGTGCTCGGACATGATGGCGGCGAGGTTGTGCGGGTAGATGGGGTCGACGCGGTACTTGACGCCGGCCGCCAGGTATTCCGCCACGTCCTCTGAGTGGTCGTCGCCGTCGATCACGGCGATGCGCTCAAGCGGCATGTCGAAGTGGCGCGCCAGCAGCGGCATGGTGCAGCGACCGACCGAGCCGTAGCCGATCATCAGGATGCGGCCGCCGAACGGCGTCTTCTTCGCCATCGTTCCCCCTCGTCTCCCGCGCCCAGCGGCGATGACATATAGCGAAAATTCCCGGCGTCCGCGGCGGAAAAAATGCGCGCCGGGGGCGGATATGCTGGTCGTCGGCGCGGTCGGCACCGGGACGGCGGAACTGGTGATCTCGACCGTCGGGGCCGACGACAACACCCTCGACGGCCCGGCAAAGCCGCTAGGCATCGGGCGCGCTCCGCGAGGGGCGTCCCCTTTTTGTTCACGGTCCAGGGGGTAGACCCGCCCGCAGCGACGGCGGAGTCCTAGCCGCGGCGACGTTAAGATATAGATAGAGAAATTAACTATACTTGATTGAAAAATCATATTTCCTGTCCGAAATCGTTGACACCGGCCGGTCCCATGGCAGTCTTCGGGCCGCCAGCGACTCCTAAGCCGGTAGGCCGCGACTAGGCGTCGCCGGCAAGAGTGATTCGCGAATATTGGCGAATTCACTCGAGTACCATAGGTATTCGTTATGGTCGGTCGCGAAATTCTTGGAAGAACTCTGTGACAAAAAAGAGACAACGACGGTTTTTTATTCGTCGATCTCTTGCACAGCGCTGGACTTCTCCCTAGGCTGCCCGCGATTCGGCAAGCGCATCAGCGCTTTCACCGTAAGGAGAGCGGCCTGTGGCGAATATCGACGGCACCGGCGGCAACGACAGCCTTCCCGGCACCGACCTCGACGATGTCATTAACGGCCTCGACGGCAGCGACACGCTCGAGGGCGGCCTCGGCAACGACACCCTGAACGGCGGCAACGGCAGCGACACCCTCGACGGCGGCGCCGGCGACGACAGCATGGTCGGAGGTTCGGGAAGCGACACCTACAGGGTCGACAGTGCCTTCGACGTAACGGTCGAGAGCTCCGGTCAGGGCACCGACCTGGTGCAGGCATCGGTCGACCACACGCTTAGCCCCAACATCGAGAACCTGACGCTCACCGGCGGCGCCGGGCTCGCCGGCACGGGCAACACGCTCAACAACGTCATCACCGGCAACATCGGAGACAACGCGCTGTCCGGGCTCGGGGGCAACGACACGCTCAACGGCGGCGAGGGCAACGACACGCTCGACGGCGGCGCCGGCAACGACAGCATGGCCGGCGGGGCCGGCGACGACACCTATGTGGCGGACAGCGCGAACGATGTCGTGACCGAGGGCCTGGGCGCGGGGACGGATACGGTAGAGACCTCGCTGACGCGCACGCTCACCGCCAACTTCGAGAACCTCACGCTCACCGGCCCGGGGAACATCAACGGCACCGGCAACGAGCTGGCGAACATTCTCACCGGCAATGCGGGGAACAATTCCCTCTCCGGCCTCGGGGGTAACGACACGCTCGAGGGCGGCGCGGGCAACGACACGCTCAACGGCGGTGCCGGCGCCGACAGCATGGCGGGCGGCGCCGACAACGACACCTATGTGATCGACGACGCCGGCGACGTGGTGACCGAGAACCTGAACGAGGGCACCGACACAGTGCAATCCTCGCTAACCCACACCCTCGGCGCCAACGTCGAGAACCTGACGCTCACCGGCAGCGCCGGCATCGCCGGCACCGGCAACGAACTCGGCAACACGATCGTCGGCAACGCCGGGGCCAACCTGCTGTCCGGGCTCGGCGGCAACGACTCGCTGTTCGGCAACGGCGGCAACGACACGCTCGAGGGCGGCGCGGGCAACGACACGCTCGACGGCGGCACCGGCAACGACAGCATGACCGGCGGGGCCGGCAACGACACCTATGTCGTGGACAGCATCGCCGACGTGGTGGTCGAGGCCGCGCTCGGCGGCACCGACACGGTCAACTCATCGCTCGCCTACGTGCTGGCCGCCGAGCTCGAGAACTTGACCCTGACCGGGAGCGCCAACATCGCCGGCACCGGCAACGCGTCGGCCAACGTCATCGCCGGCAACACCGGCAGCAACGCGCTCGCCGGCGGCGCCGGCAACGACACCATCTCCGGCGGCGGCGGCAACGATACGATCGACGGCGGCGCCAACAACGACAGCATGACTGGCGGCGCCGGCAACGACACCTTCCTGGTCGATGCCGCAGGCGACACGGTGAGCGAGAACGCGGCCGAAGGCATCGACGCCGTGCAGTCCTCGGTCGACTTCAACCTGGGGGCGAACGTCGAGAACCTGACGCTCACCGGCGGCGCCAACCTCGACGGCACCGGAAACGAACTCGCCAACGTCATCACCGGCAACGCCGGCAACAACGCGCTGGCCGGCGGGGGCGGCAACGACACGCTTACCGGTGGCGACGGCAACGACACGCTCGACGGCGGCGCCGGCAACGACAGCATGACTGGCGGCGCCGGCAACGACACCTACGTGGTGGACAGCGCGGCCGACACGCTCACCGAGGCCGCGGGCGCGGGCACCGACCATGTACTGTCCTCGGCGACCCGCACGCTCGGGGCCAACTTCGAGAACCTGACACTCACCGGCGCCGCCGACGTGAACGGCACCGGCAACGAGCTCGCCAACGTCATCACCGGCAACGAAGGGAACAACTCGCTGTCGGGCCTGGGCGGCGACGACACGATCAGCGGCGGCGACGGCAACGACACCCTCAACGGCGGCGTGGGCGCCGACAGCATGACCGGGGGCGAGGGCAACGACACCTTCGTGGTGGATAGCGTCGGCGACATCGTGGTCGAGGGCGACGAAGACGTAGACGGGACGGACACGGTGCAGTCCTCGATCGCCTACATTCTCGGCCCGAACCTCGAGAACCTGACGCTCACCGGCTCGGCCGGCATCAACGGCACCGGTAACGCGCTCAACAATGTCATCCTCGGCAACTCCGGGGCCAACACGCTGACGGGCCTCGCCGGCAACGACTCGATCATCGCCAACGGCGGCAACGACACGCTTTTCGGAGGCCAGGGCAACGACACGCTCGACGGCGGCACCGGCACCGACAGCATGACCGGAGGCGAGAACCACGACACCTACGTGGTGGACAGCACCGGCGACATCGTCGTCGAGTCGTCCGGCGAAGGCACGGACACGGTCAACGCCTCGATCGCCTACACGCTCCTGTCCAACTTCGAGAACCTGACGCTGACCGGCGCCGCCAACATCAACGGCACCGGGAACGGCGCCGGCAACGTGATCGCCGGCAACGCCGGCAACAACCAGCTCTCCGGCCTCGGCGGCAACGACACCATCACCGGCGGCGCCGGCAACGACAGCATCTCCGGCGGCGACGGCGAGGACGAAATGAGCGGCGGGGCCGGCAACGACACCTACGTGGTCGACAACAACAATGACGACGTGAACGAGGCGCCGGGCGAAGGCATCGACACCGTGCAGTCGTCTAACGACTACGAGCTGGGGGCGAACGTCGAGAACCTGACGCTCACCGACGGCGCCGGCAATATCGACGGCACCGGCAACGAGCTCGCCAACGTCATCACCGGCAACGGCGGCGACAACGAGCTCGCGGGCCTGGGCG
>CAYPKW010000026.1:0-10151 GCA_964411425.1 uncultured Rhodospirillaceae bacterium | reverse complement strand
CTCGCCAACGTCATCACCGGCAACGGCGGCGACAACGAGCTCGCGGGCCTGGGCGGCAACGACACGATCAACGGTGGGGGAGGCGACGACACGCTCGACGGCGGCACCGGCGACGACAGCATGGCCGGCGGCTCCGGCAGCGACACGTACATGGTGGACAGCGTCGCCGACATCGTGGCCGAGAGCTCGGGCGCGGGCGCCGATCTCGTGCTGTCCTCGGTGACCCATACGCTCACCCTCAACGTCGAGAACCTGACGCTGACCGGCGGCGCCGGCATCAACGGCACCGGCAACGACATCGCCAACGTCATCACCGGCAACCAAGGTGACAACTCGCTCTCGAGCCTGGCCGGCAACGACACGATCAACGGTGGCGACGGCCACGACACGATCAACGGCGGCACCGGCAGCGACAGCATGACCGGGGGCGAGGGGAACGACACCTTCGTGGTGGACAGCGCCGGCGACGTCGTCGTCGAGGCCTCCGGGGAAGGCACGGACACGGTGCAGTCCTCGATCGCCTACGTGCTGAGCGCCAACCTCGAACACTTGACTCTCACCGGCTCCAACGGCATCAGCGGCACCGGCAACGAGGCCAACAACAACATCACCGGCAATTCCGGGTCGAACGTGCTGACGGGTCTCGGCGGCAACGACTCGATCTTCGCCAACGGCGGCAACGACACGCTCGACGGCGGCAACGGCAACGACACGCTCGACGGCGGCGCCGGCAACGACAGCATGACCGGCGGCGCCGGCAACGACGTCTACGTCGTCGGCAGCGCGGGCGACGCGGTCGTCGAGGCGCCGGGCGGAGGCACGGACACGGTGCAGTCCTCGATCGCCTATGTGCTGGGCGTCGATCTCGAGCGCCTGACGCTGACCGGTGCCGGCAACGTCAACGGCACCGGCAACGCGACCAACAACATCATCGCCGGCAACACCGGCAACAACTTGCTCTCCGGCCTCGGCGGCAACGACACGATTTCCGGCGGCGAGGGCAACGACACGCTCGACGGCGGCGTGGGCCTCGACAGCATGACCGGCGGCGCCGGCAACGACACCTATGTCGTGGACAGCGCCGGCGATGGCGTGAGCGAGGCCCTGGGGGAAGGCACCGACCTAGTGCAGGCCTCGGTCGCGCACACTCTAGGTTCCAACGTCGAGAACCTGACGCTTACCGGCGCCGCCGACATCGACGGGACCGGCAATGGTCTCGACAACGCCATCACCGGCAACTCCGGCAACAACGAGCTGACGGGATCGGGCGGCAACGACACACTCACCGGCGGCGCCGGGACCGACACGCTCACGGGCGGCACCGGCGACGACGTGTTCGACTGGAACCTCATCGCCGAAAGTGCCGTCGGCCCGGGGCACGACAGGGTCGAGGGCTTCACCGGCGCCGGCGCGGTGGGCGGCGATGCGATCGACGTCTCCGGCATCGACGCCAATACGGGCTCGAGCGGCAACCAGGCCTTCGTCTTCATCGGCACGGCCGCGTTCAGCGCCACGGGCCAGTTGCGCGTCGCCGACGACGGCCTCGGCAACACGCTCGTCCAGGGCGACGTGAACGGCGGCGGCGCCGACTTCGAGATTCTGGTCGTGGGCGTGAGTGCGGCGACCTTCCTCGCCGGCGATTTCGTTCTCTAGTTAGTTCCGGCGGCCGCTCACGCCTGCTTGGCGTCGATGATGCCGCGCCGGATCGCGCGGGTGCGATTGAACAGGTCCTCGAGCTTGTCGCCCTCGCCCCAGCGGATCGCGCGCTGGAGCGCGGTCAGGTCCTCGGTGAAGCGGCCCAGCATTTCGAGCAGCGCCTCGCGGTTGTTGAGGAACACGTCGCGCCACATCACCGGATCGGAGGCGGCGATGCGGGTGAAGTCGCGGAAGCCGCTGGCGGAGAACTTGATCACCTCCTTGCGGGTCGCCTCCTCGATGTCGGTCACGGTGCCGACGATGGTGTAGGCGATGAGGTGCGGCAGATGCGAGGTGATGGCCAGCACTGCGTCGTGGTGGCCTGGCTCCATGATCTCGATGTCGCTGCCGCAGGCCCGCCACAGCGCCGCCACCTTGTCGATGGCGGCCTCATCGGTGCCGGGCGGCGGCGTCAAGATCGCCCAGCGGCCCTGGAACAGCTCGGCGAAGCCGGCTTCCGGCCCCGAATGCTCGGTGCCGGCGACCGGATGGCCCGGCACGAAATGGACGCCGGCCGGGATCAGCGGCCCGAGGTCGCGGATCACCGCCTGCTTCACCGAACCCACGTCGGTGACGATGGCGCCGGGCTTGAGGCAGGGAGCGATGGCGGCGCCGATCTCGGCGTAGGCGCCGATCGGCACGCACACCACGACGAGGTCGGCCCCGGCGACAGAAGCCGCGGCGCTTTCGTGCACGCTGTCCACGAAGCCAAGCTCGACCGCCTTGTCCAGCGTCGCCCGCGTGCGCGCGTGGCCGGCGACGTGGCCGGCAAGCCCCTTGGCGCGGAGGGCGCGGGCGAGCGACGAGCCAATCAGCCCGAGGCCGATCAGCGCGACGCGGTCGAACAGGCGGGTCACGAACGACCCGCCGCGAACTCGGCTAGCGCGGCGACGGTGGCGCGCATGTCCTCCTCCAGGCCGATGGTGAAACGCAGGCAGTCGGCGAGGCCATAGGCCGCCATGCGCCGGGGAATGATGCCGCGCGTGTTCAACCAGCGGCAGGCGGCGTCGGCGTCGTGCCCGAGCCGGTCGGGGAAACGCACCAGCAGGAAGTTGCCGAGGCTGGGCGGCGCCTGGAACCCCAGCGCCTGCACGCGCTCGGCGAACCAGGCGAGCCAGCGTTCGTTGTGGGCGCGCGAGCGGTCGACGTGCTCGGCGTCCCGCAGCGCCGCGATGCCGGCCGCCTGGGCGGGCCCCGCGGTATTGAACGGGCCGCGCAGCCGATTGAGCGCGTCGGCGATGGCGGCCGGGCAGTACGCCCAGCCGAGGCGGAGCGAGGCGAGGCCGTAGATCTTGGAGAACGTGCGGGTCATCACCACGTTGTCGTGCGCCTCCACCAGACTCTGGCCGGCCTCGTAATCGTTGCGCGCCGCGTACTCGGCATAGGCCGCGTCGACGACCAGCACGACCTGGGCCGGCAGGCCGGCGCGGAGCCGCGCCAACTCCCCTGCCGGCAAGTAGGTGCCGGTCGGATTGTTCGGGTTGGCCAGGAACAGCAGGCGGGTGCGGTGGCTCACCCGGGCCAGCAGCGCGTCCACGTCGGCGACGAGCTCGCGTTCGGGCGCCCAGACCGGCGTGGCGCCGACCGACCTGGCCGCGATGGCGTACATGAGAAAGCCGTGCCGGCTGTACAGCACCTCCTCGCTCGGTCCGGCATAGGCGCGCACCAGGAGCGAGATCAACTCGTCCGAACCGGCGCCGCAGACGATTCGCGAAGGCTCGAGGCCCCAATGCGCGCCCAAGGCCAGGCGCAACTCCAGGGCGGCGCCGTCGGGATAGCGATGCAGCGCGGTGCCCGCGTTCCGGTAGGCGCTGAGCGCGCGGGGACTGGGGCCGAGCGGATTTTCGTTCGAGGCGAGGCGAACGACCCGGGCGTGGCCGTCGAGGGCGGCCTCGCCCGGCACGTAGGGCGCGATGTCGAGAATGCCCGGCCGCGGCGTCGGAATCATGGCGCGCTACGACGAAGCCGGCTCGGCCGCGCGCAAGGGCGCCGCATAGCCGCCGAGCGGCCGGACCTGACGCACCGCCTGGCCCTGCAGCTTGCCGAGGCTGGCCAGCCGCGGGTCATCGTCCGGCACGTAACCGTTCAATTCCAGCAGGTGGAGCCAGGCGGCGGGGCGGCGCGGCTCCTGCCAGGCATGGACTCGGTCGAGCTCGAGCTCGGCGGCCTTGAGCGAGGCGGTGAGGCCGGTGCTGCTGATCTTGGCGCCGGTCTCGATCGCCACCAGACTGCGGTCGTTGCCGGTGGAGTGCAGCGGCACGCGGCCGACCACGAAGGCCTCGACCACGACGCCCTGCACCACTTGCGGCGGACAGAACGGCAGCCGCGCCACCACCCGCGGCATCTTGGAGCCGAGCGCCAGGAGCTGGGGCCACCAGGGATCCCGGTCGTCGGCCCGCGGCAGGGGCAGCACGCCGACCGCGGCCTGGCCATCGGTCACCGCGCGTAACACGGCGCCGACGGAATCGGCGCTGTTGACGGCGGCCTGGCCGCCGAAGTGGTCATGGGCGAGCGTCCATAGGCCCGGCGCCCTGGGCGAGGCGAGCACGGCAACGGCGAACGACCCCTGCAGGCACAGCATGGCGCCCAACAGCTCGCGCCAAAGACGCACCACGGCGGTGTTCGCCAGGGGCCCGCGATGGCGGGCGAGCAGGCGGCGCACCACCTCGGCTTCGCGCGAGGGACGGAAGAACCCGTTGTCGGCGGCCTTGTTCTCCTTCATGCGGCCGATGCTGGCCACGATGTCGGCGCGGCGCATGACGAGGTCGTGCAGATCGGTGTCGATGCGGTCGATTTCCGCCCTGAGCTCGTCGAGCGGGACCGCTTCGGCGGGGCTGGCGGCGGGTTCGCTCATCTCGGGGAAAGCCTCGCTTGCGAAGGCCGATGCGTCGATGCAAGGCGGCTAGTGATAGGGGTAGGCGCGGCCAAGAGCAAAGAAAATATTGACAGTCTCGGGGGCCGCGCTCTTAGTAGCGGTCCCCGAGATTCGTCCCTGTCGGGCCCCCGTTACATGACCACGCTGCAGCGAATACCCGCCGGCGCCGGGCCGGATTTTCCGGGCCACCGCGCGATCTTCGGCCAGGACAAGCCGATGCGGCTCGACTGCGGCGCCGAGCTGGGGCCGTTTCAGCTCGCCTACGATACCTACGGCACGCTCAATCGCGATCGCTCGAACGCGATCCTCGTTTGCCACGCGCTGTCGGGCGACCAGTTCGTCGCCGGCACCAACCCCATCACCGGCCGGCCCGGCTGGTGGCAGGGCATGGTCGGCGCCGGCCTACCGCTCGACACCGACCGCTACTTCGTGATTTGCGCCAACGTGCTGGGCGGCTGCATGGGAACGGCGGGCCCGCGCGAGATCAATCCCCGCACCGGGCGGTTGTGGGGCCTCGATTTCCCGGTCATCACGGTCGGCGACGTGGTGCGCTCGCAGGCGCTCCTCCTCGACCGTCTCGGCATCGAGCAACTGTTCTGCGTCACCGGCGGCTCGATGGGCGGCATGCTGGCGCTGCAATGGGCGGCCAGCTACCCGGACCGCGTCTTCGCCGCCGTGCCGATCGCGGCCTCGGCCAGGCACACGGCGCAGAACATCGCCCTGCACGAGGTCGGGCGCCAGGCCATCATGGCCGATCCCGACTGGTGCGGCGGCGACTACCTGGCGCAGGGGCTGAACCCGTCGCGCGGGCTGTCGGTGGCGCGCATGGCGGCGCACATCACTTATCTGTCGGAGGCGGCGCTGCATCGCAAGTTCGGCCGCAGCTTGCAGAACCGCGAGCGCGTGAGCTACGGCTTCGAGGCCGATTTCCAGGTCGAGAGCTACCTGCGCCACCAGGGTTCGATCTTCGTCGACCGGTTCGACGCCAATTCCTATCTCTACATCACGCGCGCCATGGACTACTTCGATCTCGCCGCCGAATACGGCGGCGTCTTGGCCAACGCCTTTCGCGACACGCCGGTGCGCTTCTGCCTGGTGTCGTTCACCAGCGACTGGCTGTTCCCGACGGCGGAGAGCCGCGCCATCGTGCACGCCTTGAACGCCGTCGCCGCCAACGTGAGCTTCGTCGAGATCGAGAGCGACAAGGGCCACGACGCCTTTCTGCTGGACGAACCGGAGTTCCACGCTACGCTCTCCGGCTTCCTCGACGGCTGCGCCGAGCACCGCGGCCTGCCGGCGCGCGCCCACAGATGAGCGGCGCCACCGAGGCGGCGGGCCGGGCCGTGCGCGCGCCTACGCGCGACGATGGCATCCGCGTCGACCTTCGGCTCATCGCCGACATGGTGGAGCCGGGGGCGAGGGTGCTCGACATCGGCTGCGGCGACGGCGCGCTGCTGCACCATCTCGTGCATTCGAAGCGCGTCGACGGGCGCGGTCTCGAGTTGAGCCAGGCGGGCGTCAACGCCTGCGTCGCGCGGGGCCTCTCCGTCGTGCAGGGCGACGCCGACGCCGACCTCAAGGACTACCCGGCGGGCGCCTTCGACTACGCCATCCTGAGCCAGACGCTGCAGGCGACCCGCCAGCCCAATAGCGTGCTCGCCGAGCTCGTCCGCATCGGCCGGCGCGCCATCGTCTCGTTCCCCAACTTCGGGCACTGGCGGGTGCGTTGGCACCTGCTGCTGGCCGGCCGCATGCCGACGACCGAGGCGCTGCCGCTAAGCTGGTACGACACGCCCAACATCCATCTGTGCACGATCATGGACTTCGTGGAGCTGTGCCGCGCCGAGGGGATCGCGATCGAGCGCGGGCTTCACATTACCGCCGGCGGCCAGGCGACCGGCACGCGCTCGGCCCGCCTCGCCAACCTGATGGGCGAGCAGGGGCTGTTCCTGTTGCGCCGGGGGTGACGGGCCGGCGCGGTCTTGTCGACGCGGCGAACATACCTATCTTGGTCGAATACCACAGGGCAATCGGCCAGCGGACGGTCCTGACGGGGGAGAAGTCGCAGCGGCCGAAGACGTTATGCTTCGACATACTCCGCAATGCTGGTCGGCGCCGGGACCGGCAGGCCGTCGGCGCGGAGGCCTTCCAGATGGAAGCGGATCGCCCTGCGAATCTCCGCCTCCGTCGCCGCCACGGTCGGCCCGGTAGCGACGCAGCCCGGAAGGTCGGGAACATAGGCGGAGTAATTGCCTTCCGCCCTCTCGATCACCACGGCATAGCGCGTCAACTTATGGCCGCAGACGTGCGTCCGGCCGCCGGCTGCGGGAACGGCAGGACGACGGCGCGCCGGCGGCGCGGGCGCAACGCGCCGGCGGCGTAGATCTGCTTCGAGGCCTCGACCATGACGACCCCCGAGAAGGTGGGGAACCAGCGGCTGCCGATGCGCTCCCAGGCGGGCGCGGCGCCGAGGAGCGCGGCCGAGCGAACCGGCGGCAGGAACAGCGCGCGCGCTTGGCGGCCCGGCGTGAACATGTGGTCGCGCAACAGGCGCGACAGCTGGGCCGGCGAATAGGGATGCCCTTGGCCGAAGGGCGTGCGGTCGGTGCGCGCCCAGATGCCGCGCCGGTTCGGCACCACCGCCAGCAGGCGGCCGCTGCCGGCGAGCACGCGCCAGACCTCGCGCAGCATGTCGGGCAGATGCTCGCCGCACTCGAGCCCGTGCACCAGCAGCACCCGGTCCACCGAAGCGTCCAGCAGCGGCAACTCGGTCTCGTCGGCGAGCGCCACCAGATTGGGCCCCTCCGGCGGCCAGTGCAGCACGCCCTGGCCCGCCGGCATGACCGCCGTGACGCGCGCCGCCTCGTCGCGGAACTGGCGCAGGTAGGGCGTGGCGTAGCCGAGGCCGAGCAGCGTCTGGCCCTTGAGATCCGGCCACAGCGAGCGGATGCGCAGGCGCAGTAGCTGGCGCGTCATCTGGCCCAGCCGCGAGTCGTAGAAGTCCCGGAGATCGACCACGTCGCTCCACATGGCGGGCAGCATAGCACGCCGCCGGTGGCGCCGGACCGCCGGCGATGGTAGCGTCTGGCCATGAGCCTCGACATCGAGCTCGTCCCCTGTCTCAGGGACAACTATGCCTATCTCGCCCGCGACCTTGCGACGGGCCTTACCGCGGCGGTCGACCCTTCCGAGGCGGCGCCGGTGCTGGCGGCGGCGGCGGCCAAGGGGTGGACGATCAGCCACGTGCTCAACACCCATCACCACCCCGACCACATCGGGGGCAACCTCGAGATCAAGGCGGCGACGGGGGCGGTCATCCTCGGCCCGGCACCGGACCGGCACCGGATTCCGGGCATCGACATCGCGATCGAGGACGGCGGCACGTTCTCGCTCGGCGACAGCGTGGCCGCCGCCATCTTCATCCCCGGCCACACCCGCGGCCACATGGCCTATTGGTTCGAAGAGGCCAAGGCGGTGTTCTGCGGCGACACGCTGTTCGCGCTCGGCTGCGGGCGATTGTTCGAGGGCACGCCCGCGCAGATGTGGTCGTCCTTGTCCCGGTTGCGCCGATTGCCCGAGGACACCCGGGTCTATTGCGGCCACGAATACACCCAGTCGAACGCGCGATTCGCGCTTGCCATCGACGGGCGCAACAGGGCGCTCGTGCGCCGCTCGCGGGAGATCGACGCGTTGCGCGCCGCGGGCCGGCCCACCGTTCCCTCCACCATTGGCGAGGAGCGGCGCACCAACCCGTTCCTGCGCGCCGACGACCCGGCGCTGGCGGCGGCAATGGGCCTGCCGGCGGCCGGCCCGGTCGCGGTGTTCGCGGAGATCAGGCGTAGAAAAGACGCGTTCTGAGGAAAGGAATTCCCATGAAACTGCGCTATTCGACCACCAGCCCCTACGTGCGCAAGGTGACGGTGAGCGCCATCGAAACCGGGCTCGACGCCAAGATCGCGCGCGTGCCGACGCTGACCGCCGACCCCGGGAGCGGGCTTGCCAAGGACAACCCGCTCGGCAAGGTGCCGGCGCTCATCCTCGATGACGGCACGGCGATCTTCGATTCGCCGGTGATCTGCGAGTTCCTCGATGGCTTGCACGCCGGCGCCAAGCTGGTGCCGCAAGGCCCGGCGCGCTGGACGGCGCTGCGCCGCCAGGCGCTGGCCGACGGCGTGCTCGACGCCGCCGTGCTGCGCATGCAGGAAGGCCGCCGGCCGGAGGGCGAGCGCTCGCCCGCCTGGATGGAGAAGCAGAGGGCCGTCATCGGCCGCGCGCTCGACGCCTTCGAGGCGGAGGCGGGCGCGCTGGGCGATCCGGCCGGCCCCGTCACCATCGGCCACCTCACGATCGGCGTGGCGCTGGGCTATCTCGACTTCCGATTCGGGAGCGACAACTGGCGGGCGAGCCGCCCCAAGCTCGCCCGCTGGTACGAAGGCTTCTCCGAACGCCCGTCCATGCGCGCGACGGTGCCGCACGATCCGACCTGACATGAAGCTCGCCGACTTCGACGCCCTCACCTTCGACTGCTACGGCACGCTGATCGATTGGCAGGCGGGGATTCTGGCCGCGCTCGCACCGTGGCGCCGGCGGCTCCTGCGGCCTGTCGAGGACGGGGCCCTGTTAGCCGCCTTCGCCCGCCACGAAGCGCGTCACCAGGCGCTCCGGCCGACGGCGCTCTATCCGGTCCTGCTCGCCGCCACGTTCCGCGACATGGCGGCGGAGTTCGCTTGCGAGGCAAGTGCCAGCGAAGCGGAGACCTTCGCCCGTTCGGTGAAGGATTGGCCGGCGTTTCCGGACAGCCCCGCCGCGCTAACGTACTTGAAGCGGCACTACAAGCTGGTGATCGTGTCCAACATCGACCGCGCCTCGTTCCGCCACAGCAACGAGAAGCTGGGCGTGGAGTTCGATCATATCGTGACCGCCGAGGACGTGCGCTCCTACAAGCCCGCGTTGGCGCATTTCCATGCCGCGTTCGACTGGCTCCAGCGCCACGGCGTGGCGCAGGAAAAGGTTCTGCACACCGCGCAGAGCCTGTTCCACGACCATGTGCCGGCGAAGGCGCTGGGGTTGAAGACGATCTGGATTAACCGCTACGCGGGCCAGCGGCCGCGGACTCCGGCGCCCGATTGGGAGGTGCCGAGCCTGGCGGCGATGGTGGAGCTGCACGGGGCGCACGCAAGCTAGTGGTGCGACTCTGACAGATGATACCCCGTGCGACGATTTTCGGTTGTCACCCCGGCAAAGCGGCGCAACCGCGCGAGCCGGGGTCCATGGCGCCACGGGCGAGATGGACCCCGGATCTCGCTTCGCTCGTCCGGGGTGACAATGGAAAACAGCTCGAAATTACGGTGACAGCGCCCATTTTCGCGCCCACATGTTGAGGCATAGGGGCGGTCGATTTGATGCACTGTCGCCGATATACGCGGATATTCCTATTTAATTCACTGTCACCGATATTGCCAGGGATATAGCTGATCCGACGGTCACTTGAACCTCTCGTCCACCTCGACGCGGTAGCCGTTGGCGAGCCGGTTGGTCTCGTTCGCCATGCCGACGACGGCGAGCAGCTCGGCCAGCATGG